>CAYGQC010000329.1:0-1513 GCA_964351875.1 uncultured Pseudomonadales bacterium | reverse complement strand
CACGTTGCATTCGCGCTGGGCGCATCGAGTCTGAGCTGATGAGCCATGCGGACAGCCTCGGTAACGCGACCGTTCTGGACCGCTGGCGCGAAGGCATGGGCCTCACGTTCAGCTGCGAGGTGTCGGAGCGAACCGTCGCGCCGCTGCCCCGTGTTGCCAGGGCGAGCGAGAACATCCTGCGAACCTCCGTGACCGGGATGGACAAGCCGATCGCCAGGCTCGTGATGGGCTGCGACAACCAGCCCAACATGCGCCACGCATCGGTCATGTGGGACCACTACTGGCAACAAGGCGGCAACGCGTTCGACACCGCCTATATCTACGGCGGTGGTTCAATGGAGAAGCTGCTGGGCGAATGGCAGGCCAGCCGCGGCGTGCGCGACGAGATGGTCATCATCGGCAAAGGCGCCCACACGCCTGACAACTTCCCCGAGCGAATCGCGCCGCAACTCACCGAGTCGCTGGAGCGGTTACGTACGAACTATGTCGACATCTACTTTCTGCATCGAGACAACACGGACTTGCCCGTCAGTGAGTTTGTCGATGCGCTGAACGTCGAAATCAGCGCCGGACGCATCAAGAGTTTCGGCGGCTCGAACTGGACCGAGGCCCGAGTACGTGAAGCCAACGAATACGCTAACAAGAACGGCCTGGTCGGATTCAGCGCGATCAGCAACAACTTCTCGCTGGCGCGCATGGTTAAACGGATTTGGCCGGGTGTCGAAGCCGCCAGTGACGACAGCTATCGAGAGTACCTGGAGGAAAGCCAGATCGCCCTGTTGCCCTGGTCGTCCCAGGCACGCGGTTTCTTCACGAGCTGGGCCGCCGACGTTATCGCCGGGCACGATGCGGAAAACATGGTAGCAACGGGTGTTGAGCCTTCGGTTGCCGAGCTGAAGAGAACCTGGTTCTCAGAGGACAACCTGGAGCGACGCAATCGCGCCGAGCAATTAGCTGGCGAGAAAGGAGTGAGCTTAATCACGATCGCTTTGGCGTATGTGCTCGCTCAGAAATTCCCCACGTTTGCGCTGGTTGGGCCGCGGACGCTGTCCGAGATCGATAGCTGCATCGAGGCACTGAATTGCTCACTGACCGAAGAGCAGGTCGAGTGGCTGGACTTACGTTGATCCAACGTCGATCGCTTCGCGATCGACGCGCTTCCAACCCCGGGAGAGCGGCAGTGCATTGGTTCTGAACTCACGCAGTGGGTGCAGAACCAATGCTCGAGAGCGTCCACCTAGCTCCACCTAACAGTCGCCACGACCGACGAAAAGAAGTCGCCACATCCAACGTCGATCGCTTCGCGATCAACGTGACTCTAATTTGGGAAGAGCGGCAGTCCACTATGAGCATCATCATGAGATTGCCGCGTCGTGGCGATGCCACTCCTCGCAAAGACACTATATCGACGCCTGCGTCGCGTCACGACTGTCTAGGGCTCCGGCTATCGCCTACGCAGCGTCACGACTCTTTAAAGCTCCGGCTATCGCCTACGCAGCGTCACGACGTTACT
>CAYGQC010000328.1:0-1621 GCA_964351875.1 uncultured Pseudomonadales bacterium | reverse complement strand
ACACCAAGTATCGATTCGATCGCGGCAGATGGCGTGAGCTTTACCAACGGCTATGCAGGGCAGGGCACGTGTGCGCCTTCGCGCGCAATGATGATGACAGGCCGCTACGGCTCACGCTTCGGGTTTGAGTTCACGCCGACGCCGGCCGGTATGTCCACCGCGTTAGGCATGATGACCGCGGGCCGTGAACCTCGATCCATACCGTCTGAGGACCCCCGCACCATCCCCTACGACCAAATGGGATTGCCCGCGAGCGAAATCACTATTGCTGAGCTCTTGAAAGATCAGGGTTACTACACGGCTCACATAGGCAAGTGGCACCTTGGTCGAGAGAACGGAAGCGCGCCGCATGATCAAGGGTTCGACCAAAGCTTGCTCATGCACTCGGGTTTGTACGGCGAGGAGGGTGATCCAGAGATTGTCAATTCCAAGCTTGACTACGATCCGATCGATCGTTTCCTTTGGGCGGGTATGAAGTATGCGGCCAGCTACAACGGTAGCGACGCGTTTGAGCCTGGTGGTTATCTCACGGACTACTACACCGACGAAGCGGTAAAAGTGATTAAGAATAACGCGAACCGGCCGTTCTTCTTATACCTCGCGCATTGGGCGCCACACACACCGCTGCAAGCTGCGAAAGAAGATTACGAGGCGCTAGCGCAAATCGAGGATCATACCGAGCGGGTCTACGCCGCGATGATTCGCGGCCTGGATCGAGGGGTTGGACGGGTTCTGCAATCCCTGGAAGAAGCTGGCTTGGACAGCAATACCATCGTCATTTTCACCTCAGACAATGGCGGCGCGGGTTACATCGGCATCGACGACGTCAACAAACCGTTTCGTGGTTGGAAGATCACTAACTTCGAAGGCGGCATCCACGTGCCATTCTTCATGAAGTGGCCAGCAGAGCTTCCCGCAGGCCGAACGTTTGCCGAGCCTGTTCATCATTTTGATATCTACGCGACAGCAGCCGCGGCTGCGGGTGCGCAGCTGGCCCCGGAGCACAAGATCGATGGCGTTAACCTGCTCGGCTACGCGAAGGGTGAACCCTCAATAAGCAAGCCCCACGAGACGCTGTTCTGGCGCGCAGGAGAATATCGAACCGTCAGACATCATGACTGGAAGATGGCGGTGGTCCCACAGATCGGTAAGACCTGGCTTTTTGATCTTGAAAGCGACCCGGGTGAGACGACCAATCTCGCGGCTGAAAACCCTGGGGTTGTGGCTGAGTTGATGACATTACTTGCCGAGCACAACGCGGAGATGGGGCCGCCGCTGTGGGATGCGACTGGCGCTTCGCCCATCAATGTCGACAAGCACCTTCGCCAGGCAATGGACCCCGAGCAAGACGACTATATCTATTGGAGCAACTGAACCCATGCTCCCGTTCAGCACGATATTGCTAAGCGGGTGTTTGCGTTTGGCAAAAACTGGCGCAGAGAGTACGTCAGCGCACTAGACTCCTCACCGCGAAAGAGGCAGCCGAGCGCTGAGAACGTGCCATAGTTGGCCGTTGAATCGCATCGGCACCCCATCGCCATTCGCCAAATTTTGAGCGACTAGAGCTAATCAAAACTAATGTCATCGAACGCGAATCTTAAGTCCCCGGTCAACGCGACAT
>CAYGQC010000327.1:0-1646 GCA_964351875.1 uncultured Pseudomonadales bacterium | reverse complement strand
GGCCAGGGCCTGTCGTTCTATTTCTGCCATGCCGCTCACGTCGCTGAAGTTGTGGAAGTGAGCGTGAGCGACGACAAATCGATTCGTGTCGACAAGGTCACTGTGGCGGTCGACGTTGGTCCCATCATCAATTTGAGCGGCGCGACCAACCAGGTAGAAGGCTCGATCGTCGACGGTCTGTCAGCCATGAAGGGGCAAAAGATCACCATGGAAGGCGGCCGCATACAGCAGTCCAACCTGCACGACTATCCGGTACTGCGGATGCCAGACACACCGGCTGTTGAGATTCACTTCGTTGAAAGCGAATTCGATCCAACAGGACTCGGGGAGCCCGCATTGCCACCACTCGCGCCTGCCGTGGCGAACGCGATCTTCGCCGCCACTGGTGAGCGCGTGCGCAAGATGCCGCTTAGCGATCTCGGTTACCGCTAAGGATGTACCTGCCGAAGCGGTGAGCGTTCGGGGTGTGTCAACTATTTGACGCACCACCGGAAGATTGTGGCTGCTCTTCTATACTCAAAGCGTTTCATTGAGTACCCGAAGACATGCAGCAATCGAGGCGCCCCACTAAACGCAGGTTGGCAGGCCGACGAGCCCTCCCTGAACTGCCAAGCAGTCATGGTTGAACCGAACCCGCTAGTTCTTTGCGTCGAGCAAGACGCCAGCGTGCACGAAGCTCTGAAAAACCTGTTGGAGAAGAGCCCGCTCGAGCTGTTGCATGCGTCAACCGCCACAGAGGCGCTGGGGATTATCAGCGCGCAACCCATCGACGTGATCATCTCTGATCTCAGCGTTCCAGGCATGCCTGCGCCTGAGTTTTTCACGAAAGCAGAGGCTGCAGCACCCACCTGCCAGCGAATCATTCTGTCCGGCAAGTCGGACGCCGATCAGATAGTCGCCGCCATAAACGGTGGCGGCATAGACGCCTACGTGAGCAAACCCTGGGTCGACGACGCGCTGCGCAAGACCATCGAGAAAGCGGCACATCTAGCCACGCTGGAGCGCGAGAATCAGCAGCTCATGGAAGTCAACGCGAGCCAGAACGACGCGCTCAAGCTGCAAAACGAAGAATTGGAATCGACGGTTCTAGAGCGAACCCAAGAACTGACCACGAGCAACGAGCTGCTCAACGCAAGTCTCGACGAGCTCGCCGCGAGCTATGAATCCATGGTTGGCTTGCTGGCAAGCGTTTCGATGCTCCCGGGTACCGAAAGCGCCGCGACAGACCAGAAGTGCCAGCTCGCGCTCGCGATTGGGGAAGAGTTCGAACTCGAAGACACGGAATTGCAAACACTGAACCGTTGCATGCGCTTGCATCGCATTGGTTGGGTGGCCCTGCCCTATTCCATTCGCGCGGTGCCACAGCTTGAGATGGACCAAGATCAGAAGGAGGCATTTCGACAGCACCCGATATTCGCGGAAGCGTTGCTGCTCAGCGTCGACAAGCTACGCGACGTGGGAAAGATCCTGAGGTTTCAGAACGAACATTTCGACGGTAGCGGCTTCCCCGACCGTAAGGTAGCGCAGGGCATTCCCATGGCGGCTCGAATAGTCTCTGTGAGTCGAGACTACATCGACCTGCAGCGCGGCCGAATCTGTTCTGAAGCGCTCACACCCGAGACCGCGCTCGAGCAGATGAGGGTTGA
>CAYGQC010000326.1:0-1680 GCA_964351875.1 uncultured Pseudomonadales bacterium | reverse complement strand
GATCGCTGCCAACATCGGTCTGAAGGCCGTCGCGCCGGTGTTCATCGCACCTGATGATATTCGCGTGCTGCCCAACTCGGCCGATCGATGCTCGTTTGAGCTCGATATCGACCAGCAATCCGGTAGCTTCGAGAATTGGTACGGCTTCTGGGATATCCGCACCCTCGATGAGCATTGGGGCCCTCTCGGCATTCCATCCGTAAGCCACATCGATACTGGCGTGGAAGTCGAGCTGGAGGGTTATCCGGCAGGCTTATACGCGCTGAGCGAGGGCGAACACAGGCTCTCCTGGGCTGCCCACACCCAGATCTCCGACTTCTGGGACATCTATCTGCCGTCCGGCTTGCTCACCTTAGGCATTGCCGTGGAAGCAAAGCGGGGCAGCGCAGCGGCAGCAAAAGCGACGGGCGCCAGCGCCCGCAAAGCCTCTAGCCTAAAGGCGAAGCTGATCGACGCAGCGAAAGATCTGGGCAAGGAACTCGGGCTGCGGGGCGGTGCGTTTCTAACGAACGATACGCCTGGCATTCTTGGTGACGAGCGACGTACCGCGACCAACCGAGACAGCCAACTTGTCACCGTTTGGGACCAACACCCGCCCTACTACGTCGATCCGAACACCGGAGCGATACTCGAAGGCCAGACCGTCATTGTCGAAGCGGAAGACTTCGGCGGCGTTCGTTTTGCGCGCGTTCGAGAAGCACTCGAGCAGCGCTTCACAACAGTCGACGACTGCGGCCGCGACTTGCTCCTAAGGCCAGACTCTCCGCCTTCCCTGCTACCAGTCAGCGACGAAGGTGAGATCGTCACCTGGTTCGTGCAAGACACTGGTCCCTATCAGGTGTCTGCCTGGTCAACCGAGCTTGCAGCGAATCAACGCTTCATCGATGACAGCGGCGAGGAAGGCCTGATCCGGGCTGAGCTGTCTCAGCGCGTGATCGTGCAAGACACCCGTCCGCCCCTGCTAGTACCGCCGGAGGGCTTCGCACGCGAGTCCGACGTGCCGGTCACCATCGGCGACAACGGCTTTGACCTTGGACAGCCTCGGGTCGTTGATCGGGCCGACCCCAACCCCACGGTCAGCTACCGGCAAACGTCCGGCGACTCTGCTCAGCTCAACTTCGGACGCCACGTGTTCGAGTGGACGGCTACCGACTTCTCAGGCAACAGCACCGACAACGACGGTTCACCCGCCGGCAGGTACTCACAGACGGTGACGATCAAACCCCCTAACACCAATACCCCTCCACGGGTTGAAGTAGCTGATGCGGCAGGCCGAACGGCCGAGGTGATTACCATCGAGGTCAACGGGTTCGATGACGACATCATCGCGGTCAACGGGTTCGATGTCGGCATCCCCGACCCGCTCTCCTTTCGGCTGCAAGATCGCCCAGCAAGCGGGACGTTCAGAGCACCGCCGACACCGTTCTTCATCGAAGACTTTCGCCTGCAACCCGATGAGCTTCCTGGCGGCGATGAACCGGCTTGCCTGGAGGGCGACGACCGACGATCCGGCGCCAAGCTCGAAGCGGCGCTCGCTCAGATCGACCCTTTCCCCGGCCCGCGATCGAGCTACATCGAGCGTTGCTACTGCGAGCGACAGGACCCGGAGAATCTCGAGCCGGGGCAGCCACTAATACCCGTCGATTTCGTCTATCGGCCTCAGTTCGTGCAGATCGAGGA
>CAYGQC010000325.1:0-1691 GCA_964351875.1 uncultured Pseudomonadales bacterium | reverse complement strand
ATTTCTTTGACGGTTGTGTCGATGGTGTTCGGACCATCACCGGTTGTTCTGCCGGTCACGACAACGTCAGCACCCTGCTCGGCGAGTGCCAGCGCTATGCCTTTGCCGATCCCACGGCTCGAGCCCGTTACCACGGCAACCTTGCCTGTCAGTACAGCCATTCCATTCCCCTCATAACTCGTGTAGTTCGCATGATCGATGCGATAGATCCGATCACAATTCGATTGAATTAACCCGTTGAGGATACCCGTGCATCGCGCGCGCCAGCAACTTACTCTAGGAGCAATCCAGTCCTGACAACTCGCGCACAAGGAGCCTGACCGTGGCCGACTATCCAACTCACCCGGACGACGTAACCATCGATTTCCTGCGCCAGGCAACTGGCTGGTCACTCAACGGCTTTCGCGTCGAGTTGTTTGGTGCGGGTGCCGGCGTAATTGGCATGGTGTGCCGCCTGCACCTCGAAGGTGACGACTGCCCTGCATCGATCATCGCCAAGTTTCCATCGCCGGCCGAGGAAAATCGCGCGGTCGCAGCCTCCTACGACATGTACGGTCGTGAGTACCGCTTTTACCGGGACATCGCCGGCGGCCTGCCTCTGCGAGTGCCCGCCACCTACTACTCCGCGTACAACGAAGCGACCATGGACTTCATCATTCTCATGGAGGATCTGCAGGGATACCGCATCGGTGATCAAGTCGCTGGCTGCAGTCTGGATGAGGCCCACGCCGTGCTGGATTGGCTTGCGCATTTCCACGCGAAGACGTGGGAAGACCCGACGTTCGACCAGCTGATGAGCCACGACAATCCGGCGCAGCGCGACGGCATGGTTGGCGGTTTTGCGTTCGGTTGGCCGGTTGTGAAGGACACGTTCGGAGACTTGATACCACCGTCGATACTCGCGATCGGGGACACATTCCCGGACCACATCCCTGCGCTGCTCAGCAAAATGTGCGATGGCCCGTTAGCTGTGGCTCATGCTGATGTTCGCCTGGACAACATCTTTTTCGGCGCGGGCGACAACGAAGGTGAAGTCGCTCTGGTTGACTGGCAGTCCATCTGCCGCAGCGCGCCGGAGATGGACGTGGCCTACTTCATCACCCAGAGCGTGCCGCAGAACCTGCGAGATCAGAATGCGCTGTTGCAGCGCTATCACACGGCGCTTGTTGGCCACGGCATCGACTACTCCCTGGATGAGTTGCAGAAACGCTACAAAGTGGCGTCGCTATATCTACTCGCCTATGCCGTGGTGATCGCCGGCACGCTGGACCTCGCGAACGAGCGAGGCAAAGCGCTCGGCCGAACGCTGGTTGGCAATGCCATGACGGCGCTGGATGAGATGAAGGCTGCGGAGTTGTTAGCTGGCTGAATGAGATTGCCGCGTCGCTCTGCGGCGAAGCCGCAGAGCTCCTCGCAAAGACGTCGTTCTTTAGAACGACGTGCCTGTCAGCACACAGCCGCAGTCGGGTCGTCGCGGCCTCGCGGCCGAAATCCAGTCATCGCGAGGAGGGTTGCGGCACAGCCGCATGTAAACCCCGTCTTCGCGAGGAGGATTTCGGCACAGCCGCAACCGGACGTGGCGATCTCCTTAAGAAATCGTAGTGTCGAATCGGAGAAGAGTGTCGTAGGTGGGCGCTCCCGCCCATTGGCTTGCCTCGCTGCGCGAGGTGGGCCAATAGGCTGCCGCTACT
>CAYGQC010000324.1:0-1735 GCA_964351875.1 uncultured Pseudomonadales bacterium | reverse complement strand
AGATCCCACGGGATTCCATGTGCTACCTGTTTCAGAACGCTCTGCACACCTGATGGGTTTGTCCGCCAAACAGCTCGCCGAGATGTCGATTGTGGATACGATGATCGGTTTTCCGGCGGATGATTTCTCGCAGTACGATTTCATACGCAAGCAGCTCAAAGAGGGGTCGATCAGTGACGACTTCCCCGTGGAGTACATGTTTCGCCATGTGCCGAAGTCGCTGTACGGCTCTGAAGATCCGATCGCGATCACGCTGCACGAGATGGATCGCTTTGGCATCGACGTGGGTGTGATCGGGGTGGGTGGGGACGTCTCGCGTGCGGCCCTGACGAAACACCCGGACCGCTTTGTCGGCCAGGGCTTCGTTGATCCGAACACCGGCATGGACGGCATCCGCTTGATGGATCAGCAGGTGGCAGAGTTAGGGGTCACATCTTTCTCGGCGTTCAACTGTGGTTACAACCCCCAAGTGGCGATCGACGATGCTCGCATGTATCCGATCTACGCGAAGTGCGTTGAGTTGGGTACGCCGCTCTTTGCTTGTGCAGGTGTGCCCGGACCGAGGTTGCCGATGTGGCCTCAGGAGGTCAGCCGGATTGACCAGGTCATGTACGATTTCCCGGAGCTGGTCTTCGTAACTCGGCACGGTTGCGAGCCCTGGGAAGATCTCGCCGTCAAGCTGATGCTCAAATGGCCGAACCTCTACTATTCAACAAGTGCGTTCGCGCCGCGTTACTACCCCAAGGCCGTCATCGACTACGCGAACACACGTGGCGCAGATAAGGTGATCTACGCCGGCTATTTCCCGATGGGGTTGTCGATCGAGCGAATCATGACCGACATGACTGACGTACCGTTTAGAGATCACGTTTGGCCGAAGTTTCTCGGCGGTAACGCCAAACGCCTGCTCGGTATCACCTAGTGAACCTCTGATTAACCAAGTTAAAGACAATGCCGCGATTCGGCACAGATTATTTGTGAGGATTTTTGATGACCACAGCGACCAGCGAAATCGACTTTCCTGTACATGGCGAGGTTGCGCCTGGTTTTGAGCGAGTCCGCGATGTGTTCCGGGCGAACTTCACTGACGATATTGAAGTTGGCGCGGGATTCAGCGCTTATGTTGGCGATACCCTCGTCGCTGATCTGTGGGGCGGCTTTACAGACCGGGAGTGTTCTCAGCCATGGCAGAGAGACACGCTCGTAAATGTTTACTCAACCACCAAAGGCATCGCATCGCTGGCGTTCGCCCAGGTTGTCGAGGCAGGTCTACTCGACTATGACGCTCCAGTCTCTGACATCTGGCCAGAATTTCGCGCGGCCCGGAACGGACTGACGATCGGTCAGTTTCTGTCGCACCAGTCGGGTGTGCCGGGCACGCGCGAGAAGCTGTCGGTCAACGATCTCTACAATTTTGCAGGCATGTGTGAGCGTCTTGCAGCGGAAGAGCCGTTTTGGGAGCCCGGTACTGCCGCCGGCTACCATGCGATCAACTGGGGTTTTCTAGCTGGCGAGCTTGTGCGCCGGGTCTCTGGTGAGATGATTGGTCAGTGGCTGCGCAAGCGCTGCGCTGAGCCGCTCGGCGCAGATTTCCACATCGGGTTGCCTGCATCAGAGCACCACCGCGTTGCCAGTGTGATTGGGCCGAACCACGCTCGAATCCAGCCGGACCTGGCAGCGCTCCTGGCACTCAAGATGCCCGAGTTTTATTCGGTTGCTCTGCAAAATCCCACGG
>CAYGQC010000323.1:0-1841 GCA_964351875.1 uncultured Pseudomonadales bacterium | reverse complement strand
TGGGGCCGGAGCAGGAAGCCAAATTTGCCGGGCTCAAGTGTCGATCCGCCGTGATTCTCGGCGAGAAGAGTGAAGACGAGGCGGCGTTCTACGGCGAGCACATGCGTGCAATGACCGGTGGTTACCTGCCGATCTTCACCATCCCTAACGCACACCACCACTACATGTTCGAATACCCGCTCGCCTTCGCGATGACGATCAAGGGCATCCTGCTAGCCTGGCATGCCGAGCGGCACGCGGAAGAGCTCAAGAGCGCGCTCGCCGTTGCTGCGCGGAATATCTCGTAGCAGCTCGAGTCTAGACAGCCGGCCTTTTGCCAGACTCGAGCTCGCCAACAATCTCCGCGTGACGCCGGGCACTCAGCGGATAAAGCCAGGCGAAGAAAATCAGCGCGAGCATGCACGCGCCTGGGCCGACAGAAATGAGCCGAGCAATCGCGCGCTGGGTTGTCTCAGACTGTTCGGCTCCTGCCACATAACCCACCGCGGCAAGCACACCCAGCAACCCAGCGCCTGCGATCATCTTGCCGAGCTTCTGACAGAAGCTGGCGGTTGCGAACACTGAGCCGTCAGCCCGCACTCCTGTCCGCCACTCCGCGTAGTCGACGGTATCGGGAATCATGGCCCAACCTAGCACCGCAACCGGCGTCGCGCCGATCGCCATGATTGACGCGAAGACGAAGAGCAAAACGATCTGATCAGTTGGCGTGAGATAGAGCGCGACGGAACCGACGAGCGAAACGATCGCGCCCACCGTCACCGCTCCGGCTTTGCCAAAGCGCGCGGACAGCGGCGGCACGAGTGCGAGTGTGGGAATCATCACGCCGATCGTGATACCGAAGTACCAAGGAATGAGATCGGGCCGGCCAACATTGTAGAGAAAGAAGTACGGCCCCATCGACTGGCGTAGTGTGAAAGCGAGCATGCTGAGCACAAAGATGCCGATGACGATGGCCAGAGGCGGGTTGGTAAACACCGCGCGAAAACTGCCAGACAGACCAAGCCGGGTCGCGCTTGCCGGTGCTACCCGCTCCCGAGTTCCCGCAAACGTCCACCACATAAGCACCGTCGCGAGAAGCGCAAAGCCGGCCATCGTGTTCCGGAAGCCATCGGTTGGCGAGTCCGCGAGCCCCACCAATGGCAACATGAACACGCTGACCAGCAGGCCGCCGGTAAACGCGAACGCCATACGCACGGTTGATAGCACGGTGCGCTCGTGGGAGTCGTTCGTCAGCGACGCAGTGAGAGATGCATACGGCACGGTGACTACCGTGTAGAGCAGGCCAAACAATGTGTAGGTAACGTAAGCCCAGGCGAGCTTGCCGCCATACGTGAGCTCCGGCGTTGTAAACATGGCGATGGCAGTAAGGCCAAACACGGGAGAGCCGAACAGAAGGTATGGCCGCATGCGTCCCCAGCGGGAGCGAGTGCGCTCGGCGATCGCACCCATAATCGGATCCGTGACCGCATCTACCCAGCGCGCGACCAACACAACGAGCGCCGCGTCCGTCGGCGTCAAGCCGAAGACATCCGTGTAGAAAAACGACAGGTACGACATCACCGAGATGAAGTACAGGTTCACGCCAAAGTCTGCCGCCCCGTACGCCATGCGCTCGCTGCTTGTGAGTTTACTCATCCGAAAGCTCCGCTTTTTTTCGCAGCAGCAATCTCAGAGTCCGTGAGCCCCAGCTCGCCTAGGACCTCGTCTCGATCAGCACCCGGATCTGGCGCCGCTCGATCGAGCTTTTCCGGATGTGGGAACGCAGACAGGTTGATTGGCGAGCGCAGCAGATTCAAATCACCAAGCTCGTCATGCCGAGCTGGCACCGCCATACCAAGATG
>CAYGQC010000322.1:0-1842 GCA_964351875.1 uncultured Pseudomonadales bacterium | reverse complement strand
CCTTCAACATGCCCAAGGTTCAGTGGGGGCTCGAGACGACTTACCAGACCGGCGTGGTGCTCTCCGGTTACCAGGAGTCAAAGGTTCGCTGGCTGCACCACAAGTTGACCGAGTGGATTGGAGAGTAGACATGGCGAGCATGACTCACCCCTTCGATACCGACACGCTGTATCAGTGCGACGAGCACGGCAATATCGTGCTCACTCGCGGCAATAGTCGCGGGGTTTTCACTCGCTGGGGTGTGCACATCGACGGCGATATCCTGCAGGCGGACCCGCAACTATGTAACTGGGTTGGCAACAACCCAGACCCAGCAAGTACGATTCCTCGGCCAGGCAAGAATCAGCCACCGAAGCAAAGCTAGCACGCCCGTCAGGCGCGGCCTTACTCCGCGCCGAATAGTGCGCGCAGATGCGCGTTCAATAGACGTCCATCGGGATCTACCCCTGCTCTTAGAGAAGTAGCATCGCTCCAGCGAGGGTAGAGACCAGACAGCTCGGGCGCCGACAATGTATGCAGTTTGCCCCAGTGCGGGCGCCCGTCGAACCGCCTGAAAATCGGCTCGATCTCGGCAAAATAGGGTCGGTAGTCCTCATCAGCATACTGATGAACGGATATCGCGCACCCGTCTCTTTGCGAATACATACTCAACCAGGCGTCGTCGCGCTTGATGTAGCGGTACTCGATCGGGAACACCACCGGGATGTCATTGGCGTCGATATGCTCGAGCACCGCACGCAGGCACGCCGGCCCAGCCTCCGCTGGAACACTGTATTCCATCTCTCGAAACCGCACCGCGCGATCGTGGGTTAGTACTTCCCACGCAGGTCCGGTGCGAACGCTGCTCGTGCTTTCTGCAGTACTCGCCAACGCTTTTTCGTACAGCCAGCCACCGACAAACGGCAAACCGCCAATCTGCCGGTAGGCGTCGCGCAACTGATAGACAGCGAGAGGGTCTTCATCGCTCGTTAGCCGTCGGTCGGCGTCACTGCCGGCCACGTTGGTACGGGTCACCAGAGCGAGGCGCGTGTGTGGAAAGGCGAGAAACTCGACGTGTCTGTTGGTCGCCTTCTCATGCTCGATATTCTCAAGCAGCGCGTCCAGATTCTCTACGCCGGCGCGCTGGGTCAAGATGGTTTCAGGCAGCGTTTGCATGGTGACTCGCGTGACGATACCGAACGCACCAAGACCACAACGAGCAGCATGAAACAGATTGGGGCGATGAGACTCATCACAACGAACCAGCTCCCCATTCGGAAGCGCAAGTGTCAATGCGCGAACGTAGGAAGACAGAGAGCCGAACGCAGCGCCCGTACCGTGGGTGGAGGTTGCACAGGCGCCCGCGAGCGTCTGATAGTCAATATCCGGAAGGTTGGGCAGAGAGCGCCCAAATCGCGCCAGCTCAGGGCCGAGTTGATGCAGGCGAGTGCCTGCCCAGATCTCCGCCAGCCCGGACTCGGCATCAACACTGATCACGCCGTTCAACATGTCCATGGCGACTAGCGTGCCGTCGCTTGGAACGAGCGCGGAGAACGAGTGCCCTGCTCCCACAGGTCTGAGTGCGCCGGTGGTGTTGGCCAGCATGTCGACAAGCGCTTGCTCAGACACCGGAGCGAGCCGATCGACCGGTTGGCAGGCCTGATTCGCAGCCCAGTTGACCCAGGGTAGTGAGCTGCCGCTGACAAACTCAACATCAACACCTGGTGCGGCTCCGACGCTCGTTTCACCGCACCCAGCCAATGGCAATGTTCCAAGCACCGCCGTTGAGGAGAGCAACTGCCGGCGATTCATGGCGCTGCCTCCGCATCGCCGTTGCGAATTCCGCTGATGACCTCGATCAGG
>CAYGQC010000321.1:0-1853 GCA_964351875.1 uncultured Pseudomonadales bacterium | reverse complement strand
GCCCGAGGGGTGGTTGTGGGCAAATATCATGGCTGCGCAGTTGTGGTAAAGCGCCCGCCGGAGCACCTGCCGCGGATAAACCACAGCCCTGTCGATGGAGCCATGAGCCAGCACCTCAAACGCCAGCAATCGATTGCGAGCATCCAGAAACAGACCGCCGAACACCTCGCTCTCCTCGGGTGCAAGGCGCGTCTGCAGAAATCGCCGAGCTGCCGCCGTATCTGCCATCACCGACCGGCTGGCAACATCGGCCTGGGCCAGACGAGACCACAATGCAGGTAGCGACCTCAGAAGCGCCGCGCGAGCCGGGCCGACTCCAGGTTGCGCCAGCAATTGGTCCAGGGGCGCAGCGAACAGGCCTGCGAGGCCGCCGAACTGAAGCAAAAGCTCACGAGCCTGAGCCTGCGATGCCTTGCCCGCCGAGCCGCCAGCCAGTGCGAGCGCCAGAAGTTCAGCATTGCTAAGCGCCTGCGCGCCCAGGCCCAGCAGCCGCTCTCTAGGACGGTCGTCGATCACTGTGTCTCCCGATCTTCAATCGCGACGCGAGTCGCAACCCACAACAGCCATGATTCAAACAGTGCCGATACGCTTTACTGTGGTGGTAAGGTTCTGCCCAATACGACGTGGCCTGCTTTGAGCACACCCAAGGACGAAATGAACGGCAAGAACATAGTACTGGGCATCACCGGCGGCATCGCTGCGTACAAAGCGCCGGCGCTTGTGCGAGAACTGACCGCTGCAGGTGCGGAGGTTCAGGTTGTTACCAGCCGGGGCGCGGGCCATTTTGTCGGCAAGGCATCTCTGCAGGCGGTAAGCGGCAGGCCCGTGCGCGACGATTTGTGGGACGAAGCCGCCGAGGCGGCCATGGGCCACATCGAGCTTGCCCGCTGGGCTGACCTGATCCTAGTCGCACCCGCCACCGCCAACTTCGTGGCAAACGCAGCAGCAGGCAGCGCGGGTGACTTGCTGAGCACGATTATCCTGGCCACCGAAGCTCCTGTCGCCTTCGCACCCGCCATGAATCAACAGATGTGGCAACACCCCGCGACCCAGCGCAATCTGGCCGCGCTGCGCGCTGACGGCGTCGCTATCCTGGGACCAGCATCCGGCGAGCAGGCCTGTGGCGAGAACGGGCCCGGCCGAATGCTGGAGCCCCGCGAGATCATGGAGGCGGCCCGCGCTTTGCTGGCGGGCAACGCTGCACTGAACAACCGGCACGTGGTGATAACCGCAGGCCCAACCCTCGAAGCGATCGATCCCGTGCGTTTTCTCTCCAACCACAGCTCGGGCAAGCAAGGCTACGCGCTGGCCCAGGCATGCCGCGAGGCTGGTGCACGCGTGACGCTGATTAGCGGCCCGGTTTCTCTGGCCGCACCTACAGGCGTCGATCTCGTCTCGGTCAAGTCAGCCGATTCCATGCTGACCGCGGCGCGCAACGCTGTGGCTGACGCCGATGTATTCATCGGCGTAGCGGCGGTTGCCGACTATCGGGTGGCCGAGCCAGCCGCCGAGAAAATGAAACGCTCAGGCGGCAACAGTACGCTGACGCTGACTCTGATAGAGAATCCGGACATCATCGCAACGCTCGCCGCAGAAGCCGCCAGCACTGGCGCGAACTCTGCGAAAACTCTGTTCGTCGGCTTCGCCGCCGAAACGAATGACGTGTTGCAGCACGCCCGCGACAAGCGAGTCCGCAAAGGTCTGGACATGATCGTCGTGAACGACGTGGGCCGCAGCGACATCGGCTTTGGCACAGATATCAACATCGTGACGGTGATCGACGACGACTCGGAAACCACCCTCGGGCCGGACGACAAACTCGCTATCAGCCGCGCGCTCGCGGTCCATATCGC
>CAYGQC010000320.1:0-1858 GCA_964351875.1 uncultured Pseudomonadales bacterium | reverse complement strand
GACCTCCATAAGTATGGCTATGCGCCTTTAGCCGCATAGCCATACTTATGGAGGTCCGCGGACATCGAGGTGACGCCGTCTATGGCGAAATCATAGGGCTCAACCGGAAAGCCGGCGCGCCGCACAAACGGCGCCACGTAGCCGCCGACACACGCATCGACATGCAGCCACAATGAGCGTTGCACCGCGAGCGCTGCCAGTTCCCGAATGGGATCGATGATCCCGTAGGGAAAGCTGGGGGCGCTACCCACGAGCATGACGGTGTTCTCTGTAATGGCACTCGCCATAGCATCAACGTCCGCAACAAAGTTGCGAACGGGAACCCGTACTACCCGCATGCCCAGAAGATGAGCGCCTTTGTCGAAGGCAGGATGGGTTGACTGAGGCGCGACAATCTCCGGCACTACCCCAGTGAAGCCGTGGTCGCGCACATGATCTCGGCAGGCCTTGAGCGCCATCACGATGCTCTCGGTGCCGCCGGACGTCATCGTTCCCGCCGCACCCTCCGGCGCGTTTTGCAGGCCCAACGCCATGTCAATGACATCGCGCTCCATGTTCCGAAGGCTCGGAAACGCGCCCGGGCCGAGACCGTTTTCACTGATAAAGTCGCCATACGCCTCGTGCGCCACATCCAGCACGTCATCACCCGGATGAAACACATAGACCGATGCGCGACCGGCTCGCCAGTCGATGTCGCCGCTACGGCGCTCCTGCATTTGGGCTTTCAATTCCGGCCAGGGTGTTCCCGATTTGGGCAGGCTCGTTCGCATCTTGTCTCTCCGAGGATCGGGTCACTTTTCATCTGCAGCTCAAACCATCCGGCAACGCCGCGGCTGAGGCATTTCGCTACACTGTACCGCTTCCGTCCAGCCAGAAACATTCCAGGAAAACCATGAGAGCGAGGCCATGACCGAGCAGCGACGTTTGCCCAGCATTGATCAACTGCTCAGCTCCGAAGCGCTCAAACAATTGATCGAGCAACAGGGTCGTGGCGAAGTGAAAGAGGCGGTGCGTGCGCTGCAAAACGCCTGGCGACAATCGGGCGAGATTCCCGATTTTGCGAGTGACGCCAGCGCATACGCCGCACTGATCGCACCTAGTTTTGCTACGGACTACCCACGCGTGTTGAACATGACCGGCACGCTCTTGCACACCAACCTGGGCAGGGCGTTGATCGGCGAGGAAATTGCGAGCAAAGCACTGGCTGCCGCGCGCCACCCCATAGCGCTCGAATACGACGTCGACGCGGGTGTCCGGGGCGAGCGCGATGCACCTGTTGCAGAGCGTCTGTGTCGCCTCACTGGCGCCGAGGCAGCAACAATCGTCAACAACAACGCAGCGGCTGTTTTGCTGGTATTGAACACGTTAGCCGAGGGCAAGGAAGTTCCAGTCTCACGCGGTGAGCTCGTCGAGATTGGCGGCAGCTTCCGCATCCCCGACATCATTGCCCGGGCGGGCGCGACGATTCGCGAGGTAGGTGCGACCAATCGCACGCACCCGAAGGATGTTGAGGCTGCGATCGGACCGGATACCGGGATGCTGCTCAAGGTGCACCCCAGTAACTACCACATCGAGGGCTTCACTCGAGAGGTGAACCTGGCCGAACTTGCCGAGATTGGACGCAGACACAACCAACCCGTCGTTGAGGATCTGGGCAGCGGTGCTCTTATCGACGTCAGCCGCTACGGACTGCCCCACGAGCCCACGCCAGCCGAATCGCTCGCGGCCGGCGCAGACGTGGTTACGTTTTCCGGCGACAAGCTTCTCGGCGGCGTGCAAGCGGGCTTCATCGTCGGACGCGCCGACCTCATCAAAAAGATTCGCGCCAATGCCCTCCGCCGCGCGCTCCGGCCAGACA
>CAYGQC010000319.1:0-1886 GCA_964351875.1 uncultured Pseudomonadales bacterium | reverse complement strand
CCATTCCCATGGTCTGCCCCGGAATGCTCATCAGAAACCCAAGCGTTGACACGAGTGCTATCGCCCACCCGTAAAACACTCGCTGGCCTGCCACGGCATAAGGCCAGTCGGATCGCAATCGATCAGCGACGTTCATGAAGATTCCAACAGTGTTGCGCGGCGAATTCCGGGGCGCGTTATGTGAAAAGGCGCCAGAATAAAGCGGAGTGCGGGCTGGATGCGCCTAACCTGATCAGATCGACGCCGGTGTAGCGCACGCTAACGACAAACAGACAAACCCGCCGAATGGCGAGGCTCTATTGTGCCGAAACCCTTCCTGCCGCGATAGATGCGCGACGGGAAACGCGCTCACTCCATGGACACAAGAGCCTGGATCGGCGCGAGATGCAGAATTTCTGCGCGTTCATCCAGAAGAATCGGCAGCCATCGTGAACGTATCACCAGGCGATACATCGTGGGTGTATGACCATATTCGCTTGGCATTGAGAGTTCCGACATCGCTTTCAGCTGCGCCGCCTCGATAACAAGCAATCGTGTTCCAAAGGGTCGCAGCAGCGCGACAGACAACCGATCGCCCGAGAGGTGAATCGTCACCGGCGTGACCCGGCAGTAACACATCATCGCAACGAAGCAGACGGCGGAGGAGGCGACATAGAACCAAAAGAGTCCAGCCGAGACGGGACCCGCACCCATATCCGCGCCGATTACTTGGCCTTCCGACAGTGCGGCATAGAGCAGCAAGACGGACAGACTTAACAACAACCAAACTACACAGCGTGGTTGCCAAATCAGCTTATCGTTGCGATAACAACATCGCCCATCGCCGGTCGCGCGTAGCGCCGTTTTCGATGTAGACGGGGCAGTAGATTGACGCTGAGACATTACGATCTGCGCTTGTCGGGATACGTGTACTAATACAGGCGCAATCGATGTGCCTTTCGGCTCATCACCAGTGGAGAGTATTGAGATGCCCTCGAACAACCGATCGTCCGAAACAACGGCGACCATCGCCAGTCTGTTCCGATACCCGGTCAAGAGCATGGGCGGTGAGAGCGTCGAGCTAGCCGAGCTGACCGTCGACGGCATTCTCGGCGATCGAGCCTGGGCACTTCGCGACGATGTCATTGGCGGTCTGCGTGGCGGCAAACGCTATCCCGCACTGATGTCGCTAACAGCCCGTTTTACCGAGGAACCCACGGCTGATCGCCGCTCAGCACCGGCCCAAATCAGCCTGCCGGATGGCGCTCTGGTGCACACCGGTGATGCGGACGCAGCGTTGAGAATCGGCGCAGCAATTGGAGCGGACGTCAGCCTGTGGCCTCTCGTAACCCGGGACGATCTCGACCACTACCGCCGGCCACCGTCTGCGCAATCGAGCCCTGCAGAGATGGAAGCAGGCCTGCGCGCGCTGTTCGGCCGCCTGGACGACGAACTCCTGCCCGACCTCAGCCTGTTTCCGGCCGAGCTGATGGAGTTCGAATCACCACCGGGCACCTATTTCGACGCAAGCCCGCTACTGATAATGAGCGAGCAGTCATTGGCGAGTATGGCGCGCCTGCAAACCGCCAGCACATTCGATATCCGCCGCTTCAGGCCAAACATTCTGCTGACCGATAGCGTCGGTAACGGCGGATCAGACAGCGACTTCCCGGAGGATGCGTGGGTCGGCAAACGGCTTCAGATCGGAACGGCCGTGCTGCGTATCGACAGCGTTTGTCCTCGTTGCGTGATGACGACACATCCGGTTAGCGAACTACCCAAAGATCCAGGCATCATGCGCGCCCTGGTCAAACACAACGACGGCAACCTGGGTGTGTACGCGAGTGTCGAGACACCGGGCAGCACGACGGTTGGCGATGCGGTGCTGGTTCTCGACCAGTAATCAG
>CAYGQC010000318.1:0-1936 GCA_964351875.1 uncultured Pseudomonadales bacterium | reverse complement strand
GTGGTACCCGTTCGAGCAGATCGTCCACGCCGTCTACCGTAAGCACCATCGCGTCGCCCAACAAGTGAAGGGATATGTCTTTCTCGGTTATCTCGTCCGTCTTGGCGAGGTCCGTCAGTTCCTTGATCTCCACCTTATGCTCGTCGCTGAAGGCGTTTACCGAGACTTCGAATTCGTCGCCCCAATTGCTGACGTCGTCTTCGAACTCTTCGATCTCGGTATCAAACTTCTCCATCGAGGCGTCCAGCATCTCCTGGGAACGCTCTTTGAACGCGTTGAACTCAGCTTCAGATATCTTACCGTCGTGGTAGTCCCGGGCGACGGCGGTCTCCTGATCGATGATGAACTGGGCCAGCTCGTGGCGCGGCTGGTTGGCGTCCTCCGGGTGATCTTTGTTGTCCTGGGCCTCAGCTTCGAGAAGGGCCGTGGTGTACGGCATGCCGTACTCGGTGAACCACATGTTTGGGGCCAGTTCATTCGCTTCTGACTGCGCTGTTGTGTCTTTCTCATCGGCCATGTTGCTATCTCCAACCTGAGCTTTGCGTGTCCTGTATCAACCTAGGCGGTGAAACGCACGAAACTGGCTCACTGCTCACTCACAGGCGGATCGATCACGCGCAGTTCCCGCTCTCGAGCATTGACGTCGATCGCGCAACGATCGTCGCCAATGCCCTGTCGAGCAACGCCTGCGCGGTGCTAGATTCTCGGCAGCGGCTCAGGCCGCTCGCGCCCTTACTGTTGCTATTGCCATCGCACTTAAGCGCCGACGCCGGCGCCAGGCGATGAACGCCAGCACGACCGCGAGTTGCTGCCAGGGCAGTTCGGCGGGCTTACCAGAGACAAGCGCAGCGGCTTCAGCAACCGGCTCCAGTGCGAAGCGGGCGATTGCCGTTACCGCCGGCTTATCGCTGCTCCAATCAACCCAGCCTGGGGAATTGCCGTAGTACCAGGCGATGAACGCCTCGCCGGCAGCGTTGTCCTTCAGGTAGTCGTCCCGGAACGCCCGCAGCGCGCCGGTTTCCCTGGCAGATCCGCCAAACAGCGAAGTCGCCACAAAACAGCGCTGATCGATGCTTCTGCGCTCGCCGGAGGCCGTTTCGCAGACGCCACCGTCACAGACCACGGCGCTGGGGCCGCTGGGATCAACGATTCGTCCGTTTGCGACGCCGTCCAGATCGCCGATCCCGCCGTCTACGTAAGTCACGACGACCTGGCTGCCCTCGAACACGGCTTGAGCCGTCAGATCGATCAGCTCGGCGGTGTTCGGATCGAATTGCAGCCAGCGCTGCGTGCCCTGGGTTGGGTTCGGCAGATAGAAGGTCACATCAACACTCGTACCGACTTCAACCTCATCCACCCTGAACCCGACCAGGCCAAATGGCAGGTCGTCCGTCACGCTGAGCGGAAGCTCGCCCGCGGTCGCTGTCGACAGGTTCGTTACAGAACCGGCGCTGGTAGAGATTCCCATCGCTGCCCCGGAGTTTGGCTCGGCAAACCCAGTAATCCCTTCGTCTGCATCGACGGTCCCGTTGTTGTTGATGTCGACCACTTCAGTTAGTTCCGCACTGTCTTCGATCGCGTTGCCGTCAGCGTCCGCTGGATCGACAGCGGCGGTCGTCAGTAGCGCCGGGTCCGAATAGTCCGATGCCTGTCCGGATGCATCGACGTAGCGCAGGTACAGCTCGTAATCCGTCGCTACATCGAGGAGCGCATCCGGCAGAGTAAGCGGCGTGACCGACGCGACGTCGCCGTTGAACACGACGCCGACGCTGCCGTCATCCAGCGGGCCGGTAATTTGTACCGACGTGATATCCGCACCACCTGACTCGTCAGGATCTGAGAACGCAGTGACGTCCAGGTCAATTTGCGTGAGCGGTGCCATGGGATTGAAGTTTGCGCCGATAACCGAAGGCTGTGCCGGGCGGTGGTCGGCAGG
>CAYGQC010000317.1:0-1986 GCA_964351875.1 uncultured Pseudomonadales bacterium | reverse complement strand
GTCACCGGCATCAACGTGATCGGCAGCGTGTCGTATACGTTCCCGGACGCCAAACGCTTCACGCAGCGAATGGACGTGACCGGATTTGGGATTGCCCTGGGCGTTCTCGTCCTGGTGTTCCTCGGTTCGATCGCGATGGTCGACCGCGTAACACCGCTGGTCCACGGCGTGCTCTACGCCGCGGCCTAGGCTTTGCATCTCAACCCACTCTGACAGCTAGAACACAATGAACTGGTCCAAAACCAAACATCTTGCAAGCCTGCTGCTCGCGCTCGATCTGGCGCTGACAGGGCTTGCTTTCATGTTGGCGCTGGATATCGGTTACCAGGCGAACCGGTTCGGCGTGGATTCGTTCTACGCCCATTTAGTATTGCTGCCGAGCGTGGTGCTCCTCAACGGCTACTCTTTTTATCGCCAGAAAGTCGGGCTGTTCGCGACGCTGCGCTGGTGGTCCACGATCTACATGCTGCGGATTTTTCTGGTCCCGCTTGGCGGCTTGATGACCGTCATATTCCTGTTCGACCTCGACTTCGTCTCGCGGCTGGTGATCGGACTGTACGCGGTCTTTTTAGTTGTCAGTGTTGTCGGATCCCGGCTGTTTCTAAGCTGGTGGTATTTCTACCGGCGCAAAGAGCATCCCGAGAACTACAACAAGGTTCTGCTGATCGGGTCAGGCCCGCGGGCCTCACGCGCGCTCGAGATTCTGCGCAACCACTCCGACTGGGGTATGGAAGTGATCGGTGCCCTTGACCCGAACCCGGATAGGGTCGGCACGGTATTCGATGGCATCGAAGTCATCGGTACGCTCGATGCGGTTGAGGAGATTCTGTCTAACTCGGTAGTCGATGAGGTGGTTGTGTCGCTACCTCGATCGCTGCTCAACGATATCGGCCCGATCGCGCAGGCGTGCGAAGAGCAGGCGGTGTGCATGCGCTACTTTGCGGATCTCTACGATATGAATATCGCGAACGTGCATCTGGATATCATCGACGACCTTCCAGTTCTGAACTTTGAGCCTGTGTCACAAGACATGGGCAAGCTGATGATAAAGCGCATATTCGATCTCGCAGTCACCATGGCTGCACTACCGGTATTGCTGCCGATCTTTCTCATTGTTGGCATTGCGATCAAACTCGATTCGAAGGGTCCGGTCTTTTTCTTCCAGGATCGCGTTGGACTACACAAGCGACGGTTCCGGATGATGAAATTCAGAAGCATGCACACTGACGCGGAAGAGCGCCTGAAGGAGATCGAGCATCTCAACGAGGCGGAAGGTCCGATATTCAAGATGACGAATGATCCCCGCGTCACTCGCGTCGGCAACTTTATCCGTCGTACCAGCATTGATGAGTTGCCTCAATTCCTCAATGTTCTACTTGGGCATATGAGCATCATCGGACCGCGACCGATGTCGGCCAGGGACGTGGAGCTTTTCGACAAGGGTGTCCAGCGTCGCCGATTCAGCGTGCGCCCCGGCCTTGCCTGCCTGCGTGAAGTGTCTGGTCGTTCAGCGCTGTCCTTCGAACGCTGGCTCGAGCTCGATCTCCAGTACATTGAAGAGTGGTCGCTCTGGCTCGACCTGCGCATCCTTGTACGCCTGGTGCCTGCTGTCCTCAGGGGATCCGGCGCGGTATGAACGCCAATCTTGATAGCGTCTGGCGGCTGGGGCTCCGCGCTTAGTGAAAAAGCTGGTCTACAGCCTGTTGTACTACTTCGGAGGTCTGCACCTCTGGCACTGGCTGCGACGCCGGCACGTGACGATTGTGTTTTTCCACAGCGTCTTGCCGTCAAACGAGAGCGAACTGAGCTGGAAGCCTTGTCGAACCACAATTCCTTCAGACACGCTGCGAGATCTGACCAGCTTCCTGTCCCGGCACTATACGTTTGTCAGCCTTGAAGACGCGGTCAGCATGCTGAAGGGTGACTTACCCTCAGTGCCGAACGCGATGGCCTTCACGATCGATGACGGCTATATGAATACGCGCG
>CAYGQC010000316.1:0-1987 GCA_964351875.1 uncultured Pseudomonadales bacterium | reverse complement strand
ATCTGCGCAGGTCCGCTGACGTCGGCGGTTGGGCTCCAGTATCATTACCGGCTGCCGACGCCACCAAACGGCGTCTATGGGGGGCAAGATGAGCGAATTTAAAGACAAGGTTGTGGTGATCACCGGCGCCGGAGGCGGGCTGGGTAAAGCCCACGCGCTTGAGTTCGGCCGACGCGGCGCGAAGGTTGTAGTGAACGATCTGGGTGGCGGCGGCGATGGCACGGGCGCATCGGACATGGCCGACGCTGTGGTCGACGAGATCAAAGCTGCCGGCGGTACCGCCATTGCCAACAAAGCATCCGTATCGACTCGGGAAGGCGCGAAGTCGATCATCGATGACGCCGTTGCGGCCTTCGGCACGGTGCACATCCTGGTGAACAACGCCGGCATTCTGCGGGACAAGAGTTTCAAGAAAATGCCGCTGGATGATTGGGACATCGTGATGGATGTTCACCTGAACGGTACCGGCTACGTCACCCACGCCGCATGGCCACACATGGTTGAGCAGAACTACGGCCGCATTGTGATGACCTCATCGGTTTCAGGCATCTTCGGCAATTTCGGCCAGGCCAACTACGGCGCGGCAAAAACCGGCATGCTCGGCTTGGCCAACGTTCTAGCCATCGAGGGTGCGACCAAAAACGTGCGAGTTAACGTGCTCTCTCCTGCAGCATCTACCCGGCTGATCAATACGATTCCCGGCCGCGATGAGGACCTGGACAACCCGGATCCGACGAGACACCCCAAGCTGGTAACGCCCGCGGTTCTGCTGATGTGCGCTGAAGACGCACCGACTGGCAAGATCATCCAGGCCGGCATGGGCCACTTCGTTACGTGCGCCATGTTCAGCAACGACGGCGTGTCGTTTGGGCCAGACGTCACCTACGAAGACTTGCTGGCCCGCAAAGATGAATTGCTTGATATGAACCAGGCTCAGGAAGGCTCTGCAAGCAACCGCCGCTCGAGCGACTAACAACAGCAACTAAGACAACAACGACAGACACAGGATCAGACAATGAGTAGTGATGCCCTCGCCACTTTTCGCGACGATGCGAAAACCTGGATTGCGGAAAACTTTCCCGCATCCCTGAAAGACAAGCCTTTGGGATTCGAAGAAGAGTCCGACCCCAAAGTTGCTGCGGATCTGGAGAGCTGGCGGCTAAGCCTGGCAGCCAAGGGCTGGGGCGCACCCACCTGGGCAAAAGAGTACGGCGGCGCCGGGCTGGGCCAGCCGGAAGCGCGAGTCATTGCCCAGGAAATGGCCAAGGTCGGAGCCTCAAACCCCATTCCACCAATGACCGGCATGGGCATCACGATGGTCGGCCCTACCCTGCTCGACTACGGCAGCGAAGAACAACGGGCCAAACACCTGCCTGGCATCGCGAGTGGCGATGTTCGCTGGTGCTTGGGTCTGTCCGAACCTAATGCAGGCTCGGACCTTGCCTCTCTGCGCGCGAAAGCCGAGGACAAAGGCGATCACTTTGAGCTGAACGGGCAAAAGATCTGGACGTCGGGCGCCGACATCTCGCACTGGTGCGGCGCGCTCGTGCGAACCGATCCAAACGCGAAGAAACACGACGGCATCAGCTTCGTAATGTTGCCAATGGACCAGCCGGGTGTGGAAACGCGGCCCATCAAACTCATCGCCGGCGCGTCACCCTTTTGCGAGACTTTCTTTAACGATGCGCGTGCAGAGAAAGCCGATCTGCTGGGCGACCTCAACGACGGCTGGAACGTGATCAAGCGCCTGCTTCAGCATGAGCGCCAGAGCCAGACCAAGGCGCGCGGCGCGCCGGTGGGCGACGTAGAAACACTGCAGGCCCAAGCCAAACGCTACGTTGGCGAAAATCCCGACGGAACGCTGGCCGATCCGGATTTGCGCGTGCGCCTGACCGATCATCTGATTCAGGCCAGAGCTCATTCGCTAACGATTGCGCGCATTACCGCTGAAGCACGAGGCAACCCCAAAGTCAGCGCTGCCGCATCC
>CAYGQC010000315.1:0-1999 GCA_964351875.1 uncultured Pseudomonadales bacterium | reverse complement strand
CCAAGAGCCCTTCTGCCCCCTCCGGGTATCCGAGGTAGCGAATGTCGTCGGCGTTAACGCTCTTGTGCTTCAGCGGCCCTGGTTTCAGGTACGCCACGCCGCGCTTCACAGCGTCAATTGCCTTCAGGCTGCGCGCTCGAAAGCCGACCTGAATATCGAACTTCTTCACGATCGCTTCGATCTTCTGAACGGTATCGCGATCGATACCCATCTGCTCAGCAAGGAAGCGCAGAGAGACGGGGTCGCCCGGGCGCAGCTTGCCACTGGTGAGAACGTCGGCCGTCTCATCCGCGATCTTGTTTACCTGGGCGACCGACCTTGAGTCATTGATCTTCTCTACACCCTCACGGACAGCATCCTCAAGATCGCCGGCCAGTTTGTTTGGACTCGAGTCCGGGAGTAGACGAAGGCCCCTCTGAGCACGCCTCAGAAGCGCTTTAGAGAGACCGCCAGTGAGCACTGCATCCGGGTTCGACGACACGAGGAAGGTCAACATGCCGGCGAGTTCTCGCCCGTTGGCGTTGCGCACTCGTCCAGCGATATCAATCACAGCATCAACTGCGTCGATCCCGATCGAATTCGCTTGTTCAGAAGTGATTAAGCCGGACTGAACAATCGAGCTCAGAACGAGCTTTGCCTCCGCTATGAGCAAAGCCTCAGCCCGTGCGCGCGACGCCTCATCACCGTCTATCAAGTCAAGCGCATCTGCGTACGTCTCGATCTGCACGCCAGTCCAATGCACAAGCCGCCGCCCGTAGTTGACGTCTTGCGCAACCACATACTTGCTACCCTGCCAGATGAACTGAGCGATCTCCGGGAAGCTGGTCGCGAATGCGTACAACTCGTTCGCCGCTACACACTCGAGGTATTGGTTCAACCAATCCTCAGGGTCACAACCGTTGGCATCACCTGGCACGCCTTCATTGCCGCGCACTTCAAAATCGAGCGCCCGCGCGTAGCCGTCCTCGTCTGAGTACTCAACCTGACCGGTGAGCCGGTCCTGACGCTTGTAGGATTCGACGCCATCGACGGTCTGGGTCACTCGATTACCATCTTCGTCCGTTTCAAGCGAGTACGCCTCAACCAGATAGCTGACCTGACCGTCCGAGTCGACGGGCCAACACAGCGTCGCCAGCACGCCGGCCAACTCGATTCGGCCAGGATTGTCGGCGTCCTCAGCAGGCGGAATGAACAACGGCTCGAAGAAGTGTGGTTGCTGATCGGCGTCGACGTTGGCGAACTCGGTGCAGCTTTGCGTATCGAAGGTACGCACTTGCGTGTTCTGCCAGCGCTCTGCGCTCGGATCGTACAGAAAGCCTCGCCCAGCGTTCAGCTCCGTGGTTGGAAACACGGTGGCGACGATCCAGGAGTTCTGTGAGGCGTTCTCCATGAAGCCCTCCAGCCGCACCGGCGCGCCACCGAACGGAACGCGATTTGGGTCTGTCCTGCGCACACCAAAGGTCAGGATCGGTTCTTCGACGATGTTGAAGTCGTCAAAGCCAGATGCGCGTACCTGATCACCACCCAGCGTGGCCAATACGATCGGTCGAACGCGCAGATCGTCTGAGCCAGCCTTTGCCTCGATGAGGAAGCGATGACGTTGCGTCTCGCCGACGCCCAGCAGCAACGGCAGATCGTTACCGTCTGTGTCTCGCGGCGGCAGATAGTCCAGATGCACAACGGGTTCATTGCTCAAACCACCGTTTAGTGACGTGATCGCCGCGGTGATGTCATCTTTGTCGACGAAGGCGTAGCTATCGACCGCCTGTGAGCTGACGTTCTCCACCAGCACTTCGATCTCGATGCAATTCGGCACTAGCTCGGAATCGGGAACCTCTGGAGGATCGACAGGCGGATCGACAGGTGGATCAACGGGCGGTGGTTCTTCGCCATCCGGCGGCGGACGGCGATAGTCGCGGCAGGCCTGAGTCAGTTTGTCCGCAGGCGTATCGTTCAACAGCAGCTGCAGATCGATCAGCTCGCGCGCATCGAAAACCGC
>CAYGQC010000314.1:0-2004 GCA_964351875.1 uncultured Pseudomonadales bacterium | reverse complement strand
TCCTGGAGCAGGTCGTTCGGGAATTCGATGTCCGCTTTGTCGATCTCGTCGATCAGCAGGACAACGCGGTCTTCGGCGCCGAATGCCTCCCACAGTTTGCCTTTCTTGATGTAGTTGCGGATGTCTTTGACGCGCTCGTCGCCGAGCTGAGAATCGCGCAGGCGTGATACGGCGTCGTATTCGTACAGGCCTTGTTGAGCTTTAGTGGTGGACTTGATGTGCCACTGAATGAGGGGTGCTCCCAGCGATCGGGCGATTTCCTCGGCGAGCATCGTCTTACCGGTGCCTGGCTCACCTTTGACCAGAAGCGGTCGCTGCAACTTAACCGCGGCGTCAACGGCCATGCTCAACTCGTCGGTTGAGATGTAGGAATCAGTACTGTCGAAGATCATGTAGCCGTTCTCTCTTTTCTGCTGGCAATAAGGATGAATTGTCTGTGTTAGGGGCTTGTCGGTACGCCCTCGCCTGTCGACCGAAAACCTCGCCTACCCGGATGGCGGAATCGGCCCAAGCATGCCCGTGGTCGGAAACCATCCCGGCCGCCTCAAGGTCGCACGATGGGAAATTAAGCCAGCTACTTTAATGACGGGTCATGGGCGGCGCAAGCTGGCCGATTGGAGCCGCAGCCACCAATCGCCAGGCTGACCTCGACTGGCCAAGCGCAGACCTTGCGATGGCTGGCCCTTAAGGACGCTCGGGTCCCGGGTTCTAGCTCGCGTACCGAGGCTCAATGTCGAGTCTATACCGGCTCTTTCGCTGGCTTCGATTCAGCCGCTTTATCCTCGGGCGACTCTTCCGACGGGCTTTCGCCCGTTTGTTCCGGCGCTGGCTGCTCTTGCTCTTGGGGTTCGACTGACTCGGGCTCGGCGCCATCGGTGCTCTGCTCGACTACTGCCTCGGTCGGCACGTCAGATGGGCCGCTGTCGGCATCTTGCTCGCTGGATGTGCCCTCTTCTTCAGCGTTTGCGTCCGCTCGCACCTCTTCTGCCGGGGCGGCATTCGACTCGCCTTCTGGCTCGCTGGCCTCCTGGGCCTGGGATTGAATAGTCGCAGCCTCTCCTGCTGCGGGGGCCGGCTCAGACGCGTCCTCAGCCGGCGCTTGGTTGTCCGCTGGATCTGTCGTCGCACTCTCTAACGGCTTCGCCGCGTTTTCGGCTCTCTGTCTGGCGGCGTCTGTCGCCGCTCCCACCTCTTCGCAGGCATCATCAAGCCCCGCGAGCAGGCTATCGAAGTCTTCAGCGTTTGCCGAAATTGCCGAGGCCTCGTGCACCTGTCCCTCTGAGTCCGGCTCCTCTGAGTCCGCAGGTTCGGCGCCCTCGCTGGTGTTTTTCCGGCGCCTGATGAACAACCCGACGAGTGTGCCAAGTCCGGCCGCGAGCGCTGTGGCGAGAGTTGCTAACACGATCGTCAGCCAGGGTATCGGTTCTTCTGCCTCTACAGGCGTCTCCATGGAGTCACTTTGCCCGTCAGTGGGCATCGGGCCCTCATCTTTCGCAGCTTCCGCCGGGTCCGCCGTCGCGGCTGCATCTTCGCTTAGCCCTTCCTGCCGCAGTACCACCCCGTCCATGGCCACGGAAATCGACTGAGCTTCGGAATCAGGTAACGCGATACTTACCGCTCTTGTGCTGATATTAAATCCTTCACCATTCAAGTAGTTGCCGCGTATATCTACTGAAACATTATAGATTTTGGGTGCGCCGTCCGTCGCGAGTTCAAGCCGCCACTGCCCAGCCTCGGGATCGCCGAAGGGCATCAGTTGTGTGGCCCGCCCGTCCTCATCGACGCGGCCAACCAGGTTGAGTGTCGTAAAGTCGATATTGGCGTCCGCAAACGAAACAACCACATCTGCGGCATTGCTCCCTCTGCGGCTGACGCTGACGCTGACCGGGTCACGCAGGCTGCTGATGAGGCTTCGTTGGCGCGTGAATGTCGGCGCTATCGCGCGCACGTGTATCGCGTAGTCACCAGGCTCCGTCAGCGGCCCGAGCTTGAGCTGGTAGGAGC
>CAYGQC010000313.1:0-2019 GCA_964351875.1 uncultured Pseudomonadales bacterium | reverse complement strand
AATCGCCGGATCCTGGCAGGGCCAGGGCCAGGGTGGCGTCTGGCTGCAAGTTCAGCTCTCCAATGACGGCCAGTTCCAACAGATAGAAACCTCATACGACCAAAGCATGCGCATCGAGACCTGGGGTAGTTACGACTACCGTGGCGGCATGATGAGCATTCGCTACGGCGGCGGTCAGCAGTGCAATCAATGGGGTTGTCAGCCGTTCTACCCACCCGCTGCGCCGCCGTTTCCGATTCAGCTCGACGGCAACTACATGCGAACGCCCTGGGCGCAACTGCAACGCCAGTAGCCCGGGGATAATCTAAGCAATGTCGGCTGTCTTGAACGCGGGTTATGCTGGCGCCTGACTTGAACAGCAAGCACCTGTGGCGTGATTCATTCGGCAAGCGACAGACTACCTCTCATCATCGGTGTGACCGGTCACCGCGATCTCGTCGATACAGAGCTGCCTGAGATACGGGGCCGCGTCGCCGACTGGCTGCAGAGCCTGCGCAGCGATTATCCAGAGCTACCTCTGCTCGTGCTGACCGGCCTGGCGGAGGGCGCCGATTCGCTCGTGGCAGACGTCGCCCACCAGCAGAGTATCGACGTCGTCAATGTTCTTCCGATGCCCATCGAAGACTACCGAAGAGACTTCGACCGCAATGC
This sequence comes from uncultured Pseudomonadales bacterium, assembly GCA_964351875.1. Classification (GTDB taxonomy): domain Bacteria; phylum Pseudomonadota; class Gammaproteobacteria; order Pseudomonadales; family Azotimanducaceae; genus JANSWO01. Next base: position 1,368 of record CAYGQC010000313.1, on the reverse strand, counting down.
CAGGGAAGACTTCGAGCGCCTCGCAAGCCTGGGCGAGACTATCGAGCTTACGGCTCTGCCAGCCGCCTCCAGCGTCGCGCAAGCGAGCGAAGTCGACAACCTGAACCGCAGTCGGCAGTACGAACAGCTCGGCGTTTTCCTCGCGGCGCATTGCCATATCCTGCTGGCATTGTGGGATGGCAAGGCAACTACAGGCCTCGGCGGCACCAGCCAGGTGATCGACTTCCATAGACGAGATGCCAGCGCGCTCGATAGCAGCGAACAACTGCGCAGCGAACTCGACTCCGGAGATGACGAGTCCGATCTGATCTTCCACATACATTGCGGACGTCAGTCCAGTGGCCCCGCGCCCGGCGGCAACGCTGGAGATGGCAGTTGGTTTACCCGCTCCGACATAGAGCCGCGCACCCAGGCTATACCGCCACGCTACAACAGCGTCTTCGAGCGCATGACCCAGTTCAATATTGACGCAGCGCTGGTTTCCAACAAGACCGATAGCAACGCGCTCATGCCAGAACCCGGCGATCCAGCAAGAAACGAGATTTGCCGGCCAATCGCCCAACTGTTCAATACCGCCGACGCCCTCGCACTGCGTTTTCAAAGGCGCGTGCACTGGGCGCTTCGCACAACGGTCATCGCAGTGCTCATCGCCGGCCTGTCTTTCATCGTGTATGCAGACTTTGACGACCAGCAGGACATGATCTGGGCCTACTTTGTCTTTATGGGGCTGGCTATCGGCAGTTACTACATCGCCCGCTGGCGCGATTGGCAACGCCGCTACTTGGACTACCGTGTGCTCGCCGAGGCGCTGAGGGTGCAGTATTTCTGGGCGCTGGCTGGCGTGACCAACAACCGGCCGGCTCGCTTCAGTCACGACAGCCTTTTTCGAGGCCGCGATCTCGAACTCGGTTGGATTCGCAACGCCATGCGCGCTGCTGGTTTGCACGCCGACGGGCATCCAATCGCAGGTAACAATGGCCTTGCCCAGGCGGTGCGCTATTGGGTGGGCGACGAGCACGACGGCCAGCATGCCTATTACGCCAGGCGAGCCGGCACGAAGCTGCGCAAACACAAAAATACCGGACGCTTGACCCTCGCGTGTTTTGTCGCGGGCCTGGTCGCCGCGATGGTTCTCGCCTTCGCCGCAGAAAGCCTTGGCAGCACCACCAACAACTTGCTGGTCGCGCTCATGGGGTTGCTGCCCATCGTAGCCGCCGCACGCCACAACTACGCCCATCGAATGGCGGAGCGCGAACTGGTCGCGCAGTACGATCACATGCTCAGTGTTTTCGGTCGGGCAGAGCGCATGATTGAGAGAGCCGGAGACGACCCCGACGCCATTCGCCAGATCCTGCGTGAGCTCGGTGA
>CAYGQC010000312.1:0-2024 GCA_964351875.1 uncultured Pseudomonadales bacterium | reverse complement strand
ACCTGGTAGTCGGCCGCACCAGCGGACATGCGAGCCAGACGCTTCAGTTCCCGCTCGACCTCCAGTCTGACCTCCTCGGGCAGATCGGCTTTGTCGATATCTGCACGAAGCTCACGTACGTCGTCGTCTTCTTCCGGCTCGCCGAGCGCTTGCTCGATGGCGCGCTTCTGCTGCCTGAGCATGTGCTCGCGCTGCTGTTGCTCGACTTCTTCGTGGGCGTCCTCGGCGATCTGGCGGCGCAGCTCGATGACACGCTGCTCGTGCTGAAGCAGCAAGTGAACATGCTTGGCGAGGGCGACTGCCGTGTCGTTTTCGAGCACCGCTTGCTCGTCGGCGAGGCTCAGATTTGCCAGCGATGCGATTCGATAGAGCTGGGTAATCGGATTACTGATCGAACCGATAAGCTGCTGGTAGATCTGCTCACCATTGTTGCTGTCATACAACAGGGCGATGCGTTGGGACGTTGCGAGGTTCTCTCGAATATACGCGTCCAGCTCGCTGCGATCAGGCTCATCGCCGCCCTCGGCGCTCAGCTCCGGCAGCAATTCGTAGCTCGCTCGCAGGGTCGGCTCGCTCGAATCGCTTTCCAGGAGTCGTACTCGCCGGCCGCCCTGAACAATGACCTGCGCGCCGTCGTCTCGGCGCTCGATACGGCTGATCCGCACGATGGTTCCAACGCGGTACAGATCTCCGAATGTCGGTTCCTCGATTTCTGCATGGCGTTGACCGACGCAGATCAATTCGCGACCGTTCTCCACGGCACTGTTGACGGCCGCCATGGATTTACTGCGACCCACGCGTAGAGGCACCACGATGTCAGGAAACACAACGGTGTCTTTGAGAGGGAGAATCGGCAGCGAGTTACTCATAGGGACCTACGGTTTCCTTGTTTTCTCGTTACCTCGTCGCTTATGCGGAAGAGGTCGTGCGTTCTGTCGTGCGTGTCGGCGCGAAAGTTTGTGTCGAGTTCGACCTTGAGACGTCGCGGCTAAATCAGCCCCTGAACACGTGCGGCTTCATCTCTTAGCTGTTCCGGACTGCCTAGCAGTTGTCGAGCTGAACCGATGCGCTTGAACCAATAGTGAAGGCCCAGCAGGTCGGTGAAGCCCATGCCACCGTGTACTTCGGTGGCGGTCTTGGCGACAAAGCTGGCCACCTCCGTGATGTGCGATTTGCTCTGACACGCCAGCAGCGGCGCTTCCTGCGGCAGCGCGTCCAGCGCGTGGCCGGCATACCAAAGCATGGATCGGCACGGTTCCAGCTCCGCGGCCATCTCGGCGCACATATGTTTCACCGCCTGGAACGAGCCGATTACTCGATTAAACTGTTTGCGTTCCTTCGCGTAGGTAATGGCCTCGGTGAGCATGTGTTGTGCGGCTCCGAGGGCATCCGCTGCGAGAAGCACCCGGCCAAGCCGAATACCTGCATCCAACGCCGCCTGATCTGTCGTTATGAGGGTGGCTTCGGCGTTTTCAAGTCGCAACTCGCCGAGGCGCCGCGTGCCGTCGATACTCGTCAGTCGCTCACGAGTCACTCCACCGGCGGCTGCGGACAGCAGGAAGGTCGAGCCGTCCGCTGTAGCGATCAGATAGCTGTCTGCTTCGAAGTCGAGGACAAACAGGCTTTTGCCGTTCAGGGTAGAACCGCTGGCGGTTATGCCGGCGTCACGCCTGGTTCCGATGTAGCTGTCAAGCGCGAGGCCGATGGAGCAACTGCCATCAGCTATTGTCGGCAGAACCTCGCTCGCCAGTTCAGCATTTGCTTCCGTGAGAATGCGCGCTGCCACGGCGCTGCCAATAAAGGGTGCGGGCGCACAAACGCCGCCGAGCTGCTCGGCAACAAGGGCCGCATCCAGGCTGCCGAGCCCCACGCCAGCGTGTTCTTCGGGCACGAGCAGCCCAAAGATGCCCAGCTCAGCCAATGCCGCGCGTACGTCGGCGCCTGAGTCGCTGGGATTGGTGCTCGCCGCGCGCAAGCGATCGATATCGATGGTGTGGGCAAGATAGCCGCTGACGCTGTCCACC
>CAYGQC010000311.1:0-2029 GCA_964351875.1 uncultured Pseudomonadales bacterium | reverse complement strand
CCGGTTTTTTCGTTTCAGACCTCGAACCCCAGATGAGCTGGTTTGATCGCTTTGCGATCATCGTTGATTGCCGCGTCGTTCGCATGCTGCGCAGGCAAACTCCTCGCAATGACGGATTGTCTTAAGGTCATCGCGAATCGAATCCTGCGGAGTGGGCGATGTTGATGCCCCATCATCGCGAGAGATTTGGCTGCATAGCCGGAAGTGCTAACCGCCTGTCATCGCGAGCCAATTGGCTGCGTAGCAGTCAATGCAGCGTGGCGATCTCCTTGCGGAATACGTTGCTCCACTTCGGTCCGGACAACGCTCCGCCACCATCAGGCCGGGGTTCGGGTTAGTATCGTTACGTCACCTCTGTTCGACGATATCCTGTGAAAGCCTACGCCGTTTCCATCCTCGTTCTTCTCGTCTTGTTCGGCAGCATTGGTGCCTACCTGTATCAGCGCTTCGCGGCATTTGGCGCCATGGACTTCTCGCCGCCGCCGGTTACCGTTGCGGTGTCGACATCGCGTAGCGAGACCTGGGATCAGACGTTAAGCGCGGTGGGAACGGTACGCGCAGTGCGCGGTATAGACCTAACGTCAGAGGCGAGCGGCGAGATCACAGAGATTCGCTTTGACTCGGGCGATCAGGTCAAAGCAGGTCAAATGCTGTTGGTTCTGAACGACAAGGTAGAACTTGCGAGCCTTGCCAGCCAGGCGGCGAGCCTGGAACTGGCGGAAATCCTCTTTGAGCGCGACCGAGCGCTCATTGAGAAACGGTCGATCCCGCAATCTCAGTTCGATCGCAGCCGCGCTGATCTCGCGCGCGCGAAAGCACAGTTGGCCGAAACTCAGGCGCGTTTGGAAAACAAGCGTATCGCCGCTCCGTTCGCGGGCACAATGGGCATTCGGCAGGTGGATGTCGGCGACTACCTCTCTCCGGGAACCGTCATCGCATCGTTGCAGGACCAATCGAGTCTTGAAGTTGATTTCACGGTTCCCGCCCGGTTCGTACCCTCCTTGCGCGTGGGGCTATTGGTTTCCGTAAGCGTTGATGGTTTCGCTGATCGTGAATTCAGCGCTGAGGTCACCGCGATCGATGCCCGTATCGATACGAACACGCGCAACGTGCTCCTGCGCTCACGGCTCGAGGATACGGACGGGCTGATCCCCGGGATGTTTGCTGAGCTCGAACTCGATCTGGGTGATCAGCAGACTGTCGTGACGATTCCTGAGACGGCGATGACGTACGCATTGCAAGGCAACACGGTTTTCGTGCTGGAAGAGTTGGAGGACGGGTCGCTAACGGCAACACCACGCGTTGTGAGTGCAGGCGCGGTCCGCGCTGGTCGGGTCGCCGTTCTTGATGGGCTTGGTGCGGACGAGCGCGTGGTCAGTGTCGGGCAGAACAAGTTGTATCGCGGCGTTCGCGTGGTGATCGATGAAGATGTGGTGCTGTGATGCCGCGCTTCACTGACATATTTATCCGCAGACCAGTGCTCGCGCTGGTTATCAGCGCCGTGATGCTGCTGCTCGGATTTCAGGCAGCCACTCAGCTCACCTTGCGGGAGTATCCCGAGGTCGAGAAGAGCGTGATCTACGTCCGCGCTGCCTACCCGGGTGCAAGTGCGGAGACCGTACAGGGTTTTGTGACGACGCCTCTGCAGCGGCGAATCGCCGCGGCTAAGGGAGTGGAGTACATCACCTCTCAAAGCGATCCGGGTGTATCGCAGATACAGGTGTGGGTACGGTTGGGTGAGAACTCGACGGAGGTTATGAGCGAGGTTATCGCGAGGGTGAATGAGGCGCGCTTTGAGCTGCCTCGCGAGGTTGAAGATCCGGTGGTAGCAAACCGGACCGACGGAGACGCGATGATGTATCTCGCGCTGCTGTCGGATCAAATGTCAGTACAGCAACTCGCGGACTACGCTGTTCGCTCAATACAACCGGTACTCAGCACGGTCGATCCCGTCGGCGAGGCTCGCATCTAGAGTAGTGGCCTCTTCGCGATGCGAATCTGGCTCAATCCGGCGCGCATGGCAGCGTTC
>CAYGQC010000310.1:0-2046 GCA_964351875.1 uncultured Pseudomonadales bacterium | reverse complement strand
ACGCGGACCCCAGCATTGCTGGCACTTTACTCTGACCCCATCATTCCTGGCACTTTACTCTGACCCCATCACTCGCAAGAGCAGTACGCGACCATGACCATTTCCGACTCCATGCTTAACAAGCTCGATCAGCTTGTCGATCGACACGACGAGCTGTCCGCGCTGTTGTCGGATCCCGACGTTGTGTCCGATCGAAACCGCTTCACCGCCTTCTCGAAAGAGTTCGCGGAGGTTGAGCCGGTCATCAAAGCTTTCCAGGCTCAACAAGCATTGGAAAGCCAGATCGAAGACAACCGAGCGCTGATGTCCGACGACGATCCGGAGATGCGTGAGCTGGCGAAAGAGGAGCTGGCCGAACTCGAGGTCAGCCTGACCGAACAGGAAAGCACTCTTCAGACTCTGCTCCTGCCGAAAGATCCGAACGACGGGGCCAACGTCTTCCTCGAAGTGCGCGCCGGTACCGGCGGTGACGAAGCCGCCATCTTCGCCGGCGACCTGCTGCGCATGTACACCCGCTACGCCGAGAATCAAGGCTGGCAAATTGAGATACTGACCGAACGCCTCGGCGACCACGGCGGCTACAAAGAAGTGATCTGCCGGGTGGAAGGCAAGGACGTCTACTCGCACCTAAAGTTCGAATCCGGCGTGCATCGCGTACAACGCGTCCCTGAAACCGAATCCCAGGGTCGCATTCATACCTCGGCCTGCACGGTCGCCGTTCTGCCTGAGGCTGATGAGGTGGAAGACGTGGAGATCGACAAGAGTGATCTGCGCATCGACACCTATCGCGCCTCCGGCGCTGGTGGCCAGCACGTCAACAAGACCGATTCCGCCGTTCGCCTGACTCACTTGCCAACCGGTATTGTGGTTGAGTGCCAGGACGAACGCTCACAGCTAAAGAACCGCGCCAGGGCGCTCTCCTTGCTAAAAGCGAAGCTCAAAGACGTGGCGGTTCAGGCTCAGAAGAGCGAAGAAGACGAATCCCGGCGCAACCTCGTTGGCTCAGGCGATCGGTCCGAGCGGATTCGCACCTACAATTTCCCCCAGGGTCGCATGACCGATCACAGAATCAATCTCACGCTCTACAAGCTGGATGAGATCACTGCCGGCGCGCTGGAACAGGTTGTCGACCCTCTCATCCAGGAATATCAGGCGGATGCGCTGGCGGCCCTCGCGGACTCCGGCTGATCGTGTGCACAGCGTGTCTGACCAACTCACGATCAGCGACTGGCAGAAAAGGCATCGAGGCCTTGATCGCTTCGATAGCCACATACTGCTTACCGAGGTCTTGCAGGTCAGCCGGGCCAGCGTTATCGCTCACCCAGAACGCTCCCTGACTAACGCCGAAGCGACACGGTTAGCCGAGCTTGCTAAACGCAGGTTGCACGGCGAGCCGATGGCGTATCTGCTGGGCCGCCAGGAATTCTACGGCCTACAGCTCACGGTTACGCCCGACGTACTGATTCCTCGCCCCGAAACGGAAACGCTGGTCGAGCTGACCCTGGGTCTGATTGCACCCGGCGAGCGAGTGCTGGAGCTCGGCACCGGCAGCGGCGCAATCGCCATCGCGCTCGCCGACCAGTTCAAGGTCACCGCGACGGACGCGTCCAGGGAAGCGCTCGCCATCGCCGAGGCGAATGCCCGCCTGCACAAGAGCGATATTGCCTTTGCTCAGGGTGACTGGTTCGATGCCCTGAATTCAGACACCCCAGCTTTTGCCGCAATCATCAGCAATCCACCCTACGTCGCGGATAGCCATCCTGCGCTGTTGGAGCTGTCGTTTGAACCGCGCAGCGCGCTCGCAGCCGGAAAAGATGGGCTAGACGATATCCGGCAAATCGTCGAGGGAGCTCAAAGTCACTTGCAACCCGGTGGCTGGCTTATGCTTGAGCACGGATACGATCAGGCCGATGCGATCAGCGATCTACTGACCTCTCGCGGCTACGCCCGGATCGACTGTCACCGCGACTTGGCGGGCATCGAGCGCGTGACAATCGGCCAGTTGCCAGCCGCTGGAGGCCACTGATGAACGACGAACAGCTATTG
>CAYGQC010000309.1:0-2073 GCA_964351875.1 uncultured Pseudomonadales bacterium | reverse complement strand
CAGCATCGGAATGAAGTAGATACCGGGCTCGATCGTGAACACCTGTCCCGCCTCGATGGTTCTGGTGAGGCGTAGTGCCCCGTAACGTTCCGGCGGCGGCGACAGCGTAGGCTCAGGGCCTCGTTGCTGACCCGCCACATCATGGGTCTGCAAGCCAATCAGGTGCCCCAGACCATGGGGGAAGAAGGCGTCTGCCAGACCCTGTTCGTGGGCCTGCTCGGGGGTGACCCGGATGATGTCGTGATCGCACAGCAGCGTTGCGATCCGCTGAGCCATCGCCGCGTGCAGTTCCACATAGCTCATGCCGGGCGTAATGGTATCGATGAGTGCGAGCTGAGCCGCGTCGAGATCATCGATGAGAGCCGCAAATCGATCCTGTCCCGGGCCTGCATAGGTGCGGGTAACGTCGCTGGCGTAGCCAAGTTCACTGGCGCCAGCATCGATCAGAAAGCTGCGGTGACTTGCCGGCGGCTCTCGGTCGTAGTGCTGGTAGTGAAGAATGCCGGCGTGCTCATTCAGAGCGACGATGCCGGAATAGGGTTGCTCGCTGGCCATCTGCCGGCTCGCCGCGAGGAACGCCATGGCGATGTCGAACTCGCTCCTGCGCTCCCGAAACGCCGTTTCCGCAGCTATATGACCTGCGACGGCGCGTTCTGTGGAGGCGCGCATCTGGGCGATTTCCCAGGGTGTCTTGGTTGCGCGGTGGAAGTGCAGCGCTGCCAGCAGTTTCGGTGGGTTTTTGATACCCGGGAGATCGTCGCTCGCGGACGGCGTAATGACGGCGCTACGGGGCGGGAGCTGACGAGACGCCGCCTCGACAACGGACGCTCGATCGCTGTGAACCTCGATGGCGATTGAGCTTTCAGCCCAATGTGGTGGCGTGCTGGGCGCATGCCAGAAATCGGCCTCACAGAGCATGTGCAGCACGGGCTTCTCGCCAGGACGAACCACGAGCGTGCTGCCAACCAGCGTGTTCTCCGGCAGCCAGTGACCGAAGTGCGGGTTCAGCCGGAAGGGCGGTGATTGATCGTCCAGGAAGTAGGGAGTGTGCTCACCGGCGTCAATCAGAACGGCGTCGAATCCGGAGCGTTCCAGGCAATCCAACCACATGCTTGCGACTTGCTCGATATGACCGTCGTAGATGTCGATGGCGTTTGGGATTTGGCTCATTTTGAAGGGTCCCTCAGGGCGTCTGTCAATCACTCCGACTCGCGCGAAAGCACTCGCTGCGCGTTGACCGGGCCGCAGATTGTACAGTCGGTGCGGCGTCCGTGTTGCCCGGACTGAGATCGTGTTATACATAGCGCCATTCGAACGGTTTTGAGTTTTGGGAGAGGGAAGTCATGTCGAGTTTTGCCTTTGCGACGCCGTCCAGCGTTGCTGATGCCGTCGCATTGTTATCGGGTGCAGGTGAGAGCCGCTGTCAGTTGCTGGCGGGTGGCACGGATGTTCTGGTGCAGCTCAAGAGCATCGATCGCACGCCTCGCACGATCGTCGATATCAAGTCTCTGCCGGAAACCAATGCTCTGGATATCGGAAGCGACCAGATCTACATCGGTGCGGCTATTCCAAGTGCTGTGCTGAATGAAAACGCTGAACTCAAGGCTCTACTGCCGGGGCTGCTCGAAGCCGCAGATCTGATCGGTTCTACCCAGATCCAGGGACGAGCAAGTATTGGCGGCAATCTGTGTAACGCATCCCCAGCCGGAGACTCGATCCCGGCGTTGATCGCCAATGGCGCGGCCTGCGTGATCGCAGGTCCTGACGGCCAGCGCGAGCTCGCGGCCGAGGATTTTGTAGTTGGCGTTGGCAAGAACGCACTGAGGAGGGGCGAGCTGCTGCTGGGTTTGCGGATACCCAAACCCAGCGCAAACACAGGTGATGCTTACCTGCGATTTATCCCGCGAACCGAGATGGACATCGCCGTTGCCGGTTGTGGCGTCAGGCTTGAGGTTGACGCCAGCGGAGTCTGCACGTCGGCCCGAGTGAGCATCGGCGCGGTTGCACCGACAGCGCTGTTGGTACCCGATGCCGCCGCGGCATTGATCGGCACCAAGCTCGATGACGACGCCC
>CAYGQC010000308.1:0-2083 GCA_964351875.1 uncultured Pseudomonadales bacterium | reverse complement strand
AAGACCTGATGGAACAGTTACCCGCGCTGGATAAGCTTCCCGAGGAGTATCGAGCTCTGAGTATTCCAGCGGGTGGCATATATGGCACTGACAGCGCGTTGTATTCAGCCAAATCGATTGAGTACATGATCGAGCTGATTGGCGAGCGCTTCGACACCGTGTCGATCGACAACGCCTACCACCATGTCTTTCTTGATCAACCGCTGGCGTTTGTCACTGAACTTCGGATGATGCTCGAACGTTTGGGTGCCTGACTAACTGCTTGCCTCACAACTCCAGAAAGCGCCGCACTTCGGCAACGACTGCAGCCGCGGTATCAGTCTCAAGGTGCAGGTGGTGAGTGCCAGGTAGCGTGATCGTCTCAAGGTTGGGGTGGTGTTCCTGGCGTCGCTCGAGCTCGTCGTGGAACCAGGGCTCGCCATCTTCAGCCATGATCAGTAACGCCGGTGATGCGCTACGCCGCATGATTTCATCGACCTGCTCACAGGGCAGCCGCAGCGGCGTTCTCGTTCGCAGTTTCGGATCGGTCCGCCAGGTGACGCCTCCGTCGACGTCAATATGTCCTCGCTCGAGCAGAATCGCTGCCGCGTCAGGGCTTACCTTCGTGTTCTTGCAGACGAGCTTGATCAGGCTGTCGAGGTCCGGATAGACAGGCAATTCCCGGTCGAGGACCCGGAGCGACTGCTTCATCGTGTAGCGATTGATGCTGATCCGCTCACGAGGCGTAGCGCCCCCGGTCGTCAGGATATTGTCGATTAACACCACCTGTCGTACCCGCTCCGGGAAGTAGCCTGCGAATTCGCCGGCGAGTGCCGCGCCACGCGAGTGGCCAATGATGTTGAAGGTTTCCCAGTCCAGCACCGCCGCCGCAGCCAGTAGTTCCTGCACATCGAACATGGGTACATACGGCATGCCCGGCGGTCGGTGATCAGACAGCCCGTGGCCGGCGCTATCTAGCGCGATGAGGTTCAGTTCCGGTAGCTGGGGGGCGAGGCGGGCGAACGTCGCTGCGTTGTCCAGCCAGCCGTGCAGCGCAAATGTTGGTGTTCCTGATGGATCGCCCCATTGATGGCCCCGCAGGGTGAGTCCTAGCGCGTTGATACTGATTTCCTGAGGAGCCGGGGCGGCGCTGTTCACGATTGAGGGTGGCCTGCAAAAGCGCAGCATTCTAACAGGGCTGGACATGGCCGGTGGCTTGCGTACTCTGCCGGCTTCTTTGCATCATTGAGTAGTGGGCATGCGTGGTTTGTTGTGGCTGTTGGTGGCTTCGGTTTGCGCGGGCAGCGTTGATGCGCGTCCCATAGGATCAGCGCGTGCGGAAGCGCAGGGCATGTCGGGCGAGAGGCTCGCTCGCATCACGGAACTGACCCAGGGTTATGTAGATCGCGACCAGCTCAACGGCGTTGTTACGTTGGTCGCGAGAAACGGTCGTATCGTACATCTCGAATCGGTCGGTAATCGTGGGCTCTCGGACAAGACCCCGTTGTCCGAGGACGATTTGTTTCGCATTTACTCCATGAGTAAACCCGTGACCGCCGTCGCCGCGATGATGCTCTATGAGCAGGGTGGCTTCACGCTGACTGACCCCGTCAGCAAGTACCTGCCGGAGCTTACGGACCTGCAGGTCTGGACGGAAGATGGGCTGATCCCCGCTGATGCTGCTCCTACGATGCGTCAGCTCATGACGCATACGGCGGGTTTCGGATACGGATTGTTCCCGGGGAATCCAGTCGAGAAGCAGTACGCCGATGCAAAGCTGTTTCAGTCAGCGGACCTTGATGAATACGTGGCGCGGGTAGCGCAACTGCCGCTTCGTTATCAGCCTGGCGAGCGCTGGCACTACAGCGTTGCGAGCACTTTGCTGGGCGCGGTTGTCGAGCGAATCGCTGATCAACCCTTCGATGAGTATTTGCAGGAACACTTGTTCGGTCCGTTGGCGATGGAGGACACCTTCTTCTCGGTGCCTGCCGATAAGCTTGATCGATTTCTACCCAACGGGATTTGGGATCGTGAGGCGGCAAAGATGGCGGAGGTCTCGACCGCACTGGGATTGCGGTTTGAGGGGTCAACGCTGCCAGCGGGC
>CAYGQC010000307.1:0-2085 GCA_964351875.1 uncultured Pseudomonadales bacterium | reverse complement strand
CGCGCAGATCTCATGGGCAACCGCGTAGCGGATGAAGAACTCTCCGTGCCCGGTAGCAGAAACAGCGCAGTTCGCATCGGCCCACGTGCCCGCACCGATAATCGGCGAATCGCCAATGCGGCCGAAGCGCTTGTTGGTCATTCCGCCGGTGCTGGTGCCGGCCGACAAGTTGCCGCGAGCGTCCAGAGCAACAGCTCCGACGGTGCCAAATTTGTGGCTGTTCTCGTCCAGCGGCAACGCTGCCGCCTTGCCTTGCCGCGCTCGCAACTGACGCAGCCGCCGCTCCGTGTGGAAAACCGAGTTATCGACAATCTCAAGCCCCACCTCCGCCGCGAACACCTCCGCGCCGGCGCCAGACAACATGACATGGTCTGATTTGGCGAGCACAGCGAAGGCGGCATCGATCGGGCTGCGAATGCGGCTCACTCCGGCCACCGCGCCCGCTTGTTGGTCATTGCCACGCATGATGGACGCATCGTGTTCCACCGTTGCGGCGCTCGTGTAAACGGCGCCGATGCCCGCGTTGAAGAGCGGCGACGTTTCGAGCACCTGTATCGCGGCGATCACGGCCAGCTCACTGTCATCGCCGGCTGACAAGCGCTGATAACCCGCCTCAAGTGACGCTCGCAGAGCCTTTCGATACTCGGCCTCGAGTTCCGGCGTCAGTCGCTCGCGTGTCAGCGTCCCTGCGCCGCCATGAATAACCAGCACCGGCGTTGTCGTGTCTGCTTGCGCAGCAGCGCAGGGGCCAATCAGACCCAAGCACAGCGCTGCGGCCAGGTACACGGCGAAACGAATCATGGTTGCTCCTTTCAATTCTGCAGGTAAGTGATACAGGGACGAATGCCGATTGTCAGTTCTCGTCCATCGGCGTTCCACGAGGTATATCGATACCGGCAGCACGTCGCAAGCTGAGTGCGTACAAACCCGGGTTAATCGCCACGCGGTTCAAGACGGGCGCGGTATGGCTGCTTCGCTTGTGTGGTGGCGGCAGTACGCAAGCGCCGGTAAGAACCTGCGCAATGTACTGCGCCTGCACCTCGGCGATGGGCCAGAAGCCACCGTTCGGACGATACACACCGATCACAAATAGATCATCGCGCTGGGGTGCGACGACGCCGCGGTACAGCGACATATCATCAAGGCTCGCCTGCAGCAGATCCGGCGCAAGGTACGGGTAATGCAGGTTGTACCCGGTTGCGCAGATAATCTGATCAATGTCTTCGTGAGTGCCGTCTGCAAATTCAACGTGTTCGCCGTCGAGGCTGCTGATGTCAGGTTTGGCGACCACGCTACCGCTAGCAAGCCTCTCAAGTACGTGTTGGTTTACCGTCGCTCGCTTAGCCAGTGGATCATTAGGCGGTGGCGGCAAGCCCAGCGCGGTCATCTTCGCGGCCAATGGCGCAAAGCGCTTGCGCATGACGCGCCGGGTTAACTCAGTGTAAGCCGCCTCGCGGATTCGCTCCGGCAAACAACGCAACCAGAGCGGGATCTCATCATAGGGGTGGTTGAACGGCGCCGATCTGGCCATCGCGGTACCGTCGGGACGAAAGCGCGGCAAAATCCAGGTTCCGCTACGGGCCGACAAACCAACCCACTGCGCACCCGCGTCCGCGATTTCGACCGCAAGGTCACACGCCGTGTTGCCTAGACCAATCACCAATACCCGTTTGCCAGCCACCGGATGCGGTCGCTCGGGGGAGCGGTACTCTCGCGCATGAATCATGTGCCCAGAAAACGCACCCGGCCAATGTGGCATTCGCGGTTGCCAGTAGTTTCCAGAAGCGGCAATGACCGCTTGCACGCGCTGATGTCGCTCGGAGCCGTCCGGCGTGCGAACGACAATCGTCCAGTCTCGCTCGCCGTTTGGCACCGCACTGATCACTTCGTGGTTCGGCTGAATGTGTTCTCGTAAGTCGAATCGATCCGCGTATCCCTCAAGCCATTGTTGAACCTGATCGTGGCTCGGAAAGTCTGGCCACTCCGCCGGCATCTGGTAGTCGCTGAAGCGGCTCATGCGTTTGGTTGTGTTGGTCGTCAGCGACTCGTAAACGGATGAGCGACCGTTGGGGTTGTCGATGCTCC
>CAYGQC010000306.1:0-2096 GCA_964351875.1 uncultured Pseudomonadales bacterium | reverse complement strand
TTGCACGACTTTCCAGATCTTACCCAGCTCGCACCCGGTCTTCCCCCTGCTCTCCCCGCTCAGGGCCAGTAACGATCTTTCAAAAGGCGCTTGTAGAGCTTGCCCGTCGGGTGTCGTGGCAACTCCGGATCGAAGTCAATTGAGCGTGGGCACTTGATACTCGATAGCTGCTCACGGCAGTACTCCATCAGCTCAAGTTCAAGCTCCGGTCCAGCGTCATCCATAGATACCGGCTGCACTACCGCTTTCACTTCTTCACCGAATTCCTCGTTAGGCACACCGAATACCGCGACATCGACAACCTTCGGGTGCGTGATAAGAGCATTTTCCGCCTCCTGCGGGTAAATGTTCACGCCGCCGGAGATGATCATGAAGTGCTTGCGATCAGTGAGGTACAGATAGCCTTCGTCATCGACGTAGCCGAGATCGCCCAGCGTTGTCCAGCCTTTGGCATGCCGGCTGCCCGCCGTTTTCTCACCATCTTCGTGATACTCAAACTCACCGCCACCACCCATGTAGACGGTCCCGGATTCGCCTGCGGGCACTTCGTTACCCTCGTCATCACAGATGTGTAGTTCACAAGTCAGAGGCAGGCCAACGGTGCCTTTGTGTGCCAGCCACTGCTCCGAGTTGCAGCAGACAAAGCCGTTGCCTTCCGTGCCTGCGTAGTACTCGTGAATAACCGGGCCCCACCAATCAATCATCTGTTCTTTCACAGGAATCGGACACGGCGCCGCAGCATGGATGGCGCACTCGAGAGACGATACGTCGTAGCGCGTACGAACTTCTTCCGGCAGCTTCAGCATGCGCACGAACATCGTCGGCACCCACTGGCTGTGGGTAATGCGAAAACGCTCGATCGCTTCAAGCGCCGCTTCGGCGTCAAACTTCTCCATTACCACCACTTCAATCCCGTTGCGCAGGCAGGACATCGTGAAATTCAGCGGCGCTGCGTGATACAGCGGCGCCGGCGACAGATATCTGGACTCCAGGGTTGCGCCATACAGCGCCATCATCACCGGAAGCGGATCTGCCGCGCCGAACGGCTCGCCGCTGAGTGGCCGCTTGACCCCTTTCGGATAGCCGGTGGTTCCGGAGGAATACAACATGGGTGCACCCTCCTCCTGATCATCAATCGGGATTGCAGGCATTGCAGCCAACGCATCCTCCCAAGACTCGAATCCCGGGAGCTCACCGGAAAGCACATAGCGCGCCGTGACGTTCGGAATGCGATCAGTGATTGCGCTAACCACTTCAGCACGGGCGGCCGATGTGATGAACAGCTTGGCGCCACAGTTATTGACGATGTATTCGACTTCTTCGCTTTGCAGGCGCCAGCTGATCGCGGTGTAGTAGAGACCGGCACGCTGCGCCGCCCAGGCAATCTGATAAAAGCGCGGATGGTTCTCCAGCATGAACGCGATGTGGTCGCCGGGTTTGAGCCCCAAGGAGCGAAAGAGCTGTGCACCCTGATTCGACGTCGACTCCAACTCTCCGAAGGTGACGGCATTCCCAGTACTCGCCATTCGATATGCAACTTTGTCCGGCGTCTGCGCCGCAATCTGATCGATAGACATGAACTACTTCGTCTCCCCAGTGAATCAATATCCAAGCCGGTTACGCTAGGCACTCGGGTTGTGCGGGTCAAGCGGATGTGGCGGTGAAGTTGATGGCTGGATTCCGGTGTATGGAATGCGGTTGATCGAGCGGGTTGGGGAGTCGCAGGCGCAACCGCCTTCAAACTCAGTCATCGCGAGAAGTTCGGTCGCGCAGCGGCTGAATGACGCGGCGATCTCCGGGGTTTGGAACTTGCTTTCTACCCGTCTCGCGGCTGTCCCTAGCCGCGGACTCGCTTCGCGACCAGCGCGGTCCTCGCGCTGGCGGTGCTGGCCGTCCATGGCCGGCAATCAACGCAACGCTACCTGGGGTGCCCGCATCCCTTCTCAGCCATTGGTCTAGCCAATGCCCTGCCAGGGCAGCGCCATGCGGGCAGCTGCCGATAGGCTACCCGGTTGTTCGCCCATGCCGCCCCGGTCCGTCATCACGAGGAGTCAGATGCGTAGCATCCAGCGACGCGGTGATCTTCTAGATTCAGG
>CAYGQC010000305.1:0-2156 GCA_964351875.1 uncultured Pseudomonadales bacterium | reverse complement strand
GATGGCTACATGGGATCGGCAAATATCGTCATGCATCCGTTCCCACAGTGGCGTGTATCACCTTTTTTCACGATCGGAAGCGGCATCATCACCATCAAACCACAATCGACCATCGTTCAAGCCGAGGACCGGACTGACGAGATTGTGCACGCAGGCCTCGGTGCGAACGCGTACCTATCGGATCGATTCCTGCTGCGGGTGGAGTACAAGCGCCACACCGTTCTTACGAGTCGGGACGACAACGAAGAGATAAACCAATGGAAAGTCGGATTCAGTATCTTCATGTAGCGACCAAGCTGATGCTCGGCATCGCGCTGCTACTACCTCAGGCTACATTCGCGGCCACCAATCCAGATGAACTCGAGCTCGAGCCTCTAGTCATTCGCGAAGACGATCGTCGGGAAGTGGATGTCGATCAGATCGACTCCGAAGATTTCGAGATTGGCGCCTACGGCGGCGTCATGAGCATCGAGGATTTCGGTAGCGACACCGTTGTCGGCGTACGTGCGGCATACCACGTCACCGAAGACTTCTTCATCGAAGGCGTCTACGGCCAGAGCACGTTAGGCGAGACCAGTTTCGAAACGCTATCCGGTGGCGCTCGCCTGCTCACCGACGAAGAGCGCGATTTCACTTACTACAACGTGTCGGTCGGCGTGAACCTGTTTCCTGGCGAGTCGTTTCTCGCCCGGCGCTGGGCGTGGCGCGGTGGTCTCTACCTGATTGGCGGCATCGGCTCATCCGAGTTTGGTGGCGATGAGCTATTCACCTACAACGCTGGCGTTGGCTACCGACTGGCTGCCACCGATTGGCTTGCGTTTCGCTTCGACGTCCGAGATCACGTGTTCTCTTCGGATCTGCTTGGCAGCGAAGAAACCAAACACAACCTTGAGATCAGCGGCGGTCTGACGATCTTTTTCTAGGAGGCTTCGATGAAGATTCGACTCGCAGGAATCCTGCTTCTGACCATGCTAACCGGTTGCGGCAGCATGGAAATCAAGCCTTGGGTGACGCCGTATGAGCGTAACAATCTGGCGGACCCCATCATGAGTTTCTCCAAAGACCCGGTATCCGCGGGCTACATGCACCACGTATATCAAGCGCGCGAAGGCGCGCGTGGCGCTGAAGGCGGTTCTGGAGGCGGCTGTGGCTGCAACTGATCCCCGACGCGGCCCACGGCGAACGATTGTGCGTCTGACGCCTACCGAGATTGTGCTGTTTGCACTGCCTCTGGTGCTGATCGTTCTGCTTTGGGGTAACTATTCCCATGCGGCGATCCTGCCCGAGGACCGGGCGGACATCATGTACCACGGTTACGACGGGGGAGGCCTGGAAGTTGGCGGGCCATCCGTACTCGTGCGCAAGGGGTTGGAAGACAAGGTATCAGTGTGGACGAACTACTACGTCGACATGATTACGAGTGCGTCGATCGACGTAATCGCAACCGCTAGCGAATACACCGAGGAGCGCACCGAGACCAGTGCCGGCATCGACTATCTGCGTGACAAGACGATGATGGGCTTCTCCTATCTACGCAGCAAAGAATCTGACTACACCGCCAACGCCGCCCGCTTCGGCATCAGCCAGGATTTCTTCGGCGATTTGACAACCCTGGGCATCAGCTACGCCTACGGCTGGGATGAAGTCAGGCGTAACGGTGATGACGTGTTCGTGGATGAGATTGAAAGGCAGGCATTCCGCGTGGATCTGTCGCAAATCATGACCAAGAACCTGATCATGAGCGTCAACTACGAGAGCATCACGGACGAGGGTTTTCTCAATAACCCGTACCGTCAGGTCAGATTCCTGGACGGCACCGGCGGCTTCAATTGGGAAGCAGAGCTGTACCCTCGGACCAAGACTTCACATGCCGTGGCGGTTCGAGGCATGTACTACCTGCCGTATCGCGCAGCGCTCAAGGCTGAATACCGCAACTACGGCGATAGCTGGGGAGTAGAGGCCTTCAATACCGAGCTCGCCTACGTACATCCGTTCGACAACGGCCTCACGATCGAGGGCAGGGTCCGCTATTACTCTCAGACCGCAGCCGACTTCTACAGCGATCTATTTGCTCGGTCCCAGGCGCAGAATTTTCTGGCCAGAGACAAAGAACTCGCGACGTTCGAAACCACAACGCTCGGCGTTGGCGTCAGCTA
>CAYGQC010000304.1:0-2240 GCA_964351875.1 uncultured Pseudomonadales bacterium | reverse complement strand
ACACACACCTGGACTTCCAGCACCTCGCCAAGGTGTACGACGCAGCCCATCCGCGAGCTGGCCGCATCAAGCCCGACGAGGGCACAGGCAAGAGCACGGGCAAAAGCACGGGCAAGAGCGATGATTAGACTGCTCACGTTCGATCTCGACAACACGCTATGGGATGTAGAAACCGTCATCCGCGGCGCGGAACTTGCCCTGCGCGATTGGCTGCTTGAACGCGCAGAGAGCGTCGCGCGCGCGTGTCCGCCCGAACGCATGATGCAGCTACGCCTTGAGCTCGTTGCGCGCGAGCCCTTGCTCAAGCACAACCTGTCCGAACTCCGACGACGCACAATGAAGGCTGCCTTTGTCGCATGCGGTTATCCCGAAGCCGAAGCCGATGCGCTGTCGTTGGAAGCATTCGAGCTGTTCATTCACCATCGTCATCAGGTGGTCTACTACCCGGACACACATGAAGTGCTGGAACAACTGGCCAGGCGATACCAGCTCATAGCGCTATCCAACGGCAACGCGGACATTTCGCGGCTGGGCCTGGATGGCTACTTCAGCGAGTCCTTCTCGGCGGCCAGAGTCGGCGCCAGCAAGCCAGCGCCGGACATGTTCCACGCCGCGCTGCGACATGCAGGTACGCCGGCGAGCCAGTCTGTGCACATTGGTGATCATCCTCATGATGATATTCAGGCGGCGCGCGACGTTGGCATGCATACCATCTGGATACCGCATGCATCTCACGACGGTGAGCCAGCGCGCGCGAGCCGGCAAGTAGCACGTCTTGCAGAACTGCCAGAGGCGATCGAGAGCCTGCTCTAGCGGGCACTTGGATGGCGGTTGCTAGAGCGCCGCCTCCATCGCACCAACCACATCGTCGAGATTAGCGTCGAGCATTCCGCGTCGCACCGGCTTGCCTTTCAGCGCGTCCAGCGACGGGTGCCGCGCGAGCGGTTGACCAACAGCAGCATCAACGGTTTCCGGAAACTTCGCAGGATGCGCTGTCGCGACACAGACCATTGGTCCGGCGCAATCGAAGCGTTCGGACGCCGCGACAGCTATCGCGGTATGCGGATCGAGCAGATAGCCATAGTGTCGCCAGACTCGATCGATCGTTTTGCGAATCTCATCATCATCCACCGCAATTGCCGCCATCATCTCGGCCTCCGCAGCTTCACCGGGCACATCGAGCGCGCCCGAGTCGGCAAATTGTTTCATCGCCTGCTTCAACGCACGCGGATCATCGCCGAGTCGGTAGTAGAGGTAGCGCTCGAAGTTGCTCGCGACCTGGATGTCCATAGCCGGCGCTACCGTGTGGTGCACGTCTCCGCGTCGATAGCCACCACTGGTGAAGTAGACCGGCAGAATGTTGTTGGCATTGCTGGCGACGATCAGACGGTCCACGGGGAAGCCCATGCGGCGCGCGAGATACGCGGCAAAGATATTGCCGAAATTGCCTGTAGGTACAGTAAACGAGACTGGCCCCAGCGAGCCGAGGCGCAGGCTGGCATAGGCGTAGTAGACAGTCTGCGCCAGCACCCGTGCCCAATTGACGGAGTTCACTGCACCCAGGTGTAGCCGCGCCTTGAGATCGAGGTCTTCAAAAGCGCTCTTGATGAGCCCCTGACAGTCATCGAAGCTGCCGCGTACCGCATAACAGTGCACGTTGGCGTCGGGCACCGTCGTCATCTGCAGTTCCTGAAGTGGGCTGACTCGACCATCCGGAAACAGGACATGAATATTGACGTTTTTTAAACCGCGAACGCCGGCAATGGCCGCGCTGCCGGTATCGCCACTGGTCGCAGCGAGTATGTTGAGCTGTCCGCCTCGGCGTTCAAGCACATAGCCAAAGAGCTGCCCCAGCAATTGCAGGGCTACGTCCTTGAAAGCGAGTGTCGGGCCGTGAAACAACTCAAGCACATAGCGCTCACCCAGCGCTGTGATCGGCGCGACATCAGGCGCGTCAAACGTCTCGTAGGCGGCGCGCACGAGCTCGGTGAGATCAGCCTTCGGAATATCGTCGATATAGGCCGAGAATATCTCGACCGCGAGCGCGCTGTAGCGAAGCCCTGCAAGCTGGCTTTGGCGAGCTGAGAAATTGGGGATGCTCTCAGGCAGCAGAAGCCCGCCATCCGGGGCGAGGCCGGTGAGTACAGCATCGGAAAACGACAGCGGCGGTGTATCCCCGCGGGTGCTGATATAGCGCACCGACAAGCCTCCATGTTCAAGGCGCGCTAGTGTACCGCTCC
>CAYGQC010000303.1:0-2299 GCA_964351875.1 uncultured Pseudomonadales bacterium | reverse complement strand
GTCATCGACGAAGCGCTTGCGAGCGGCAGGGCCAAGCTCGCTGACTTCGAGCTGCCCGACGAGTTCGAAGACTACGTGCGTATTCGCAGCCGTGCCCGCTTGCGCCTCGAGGAGTGGCACACCTATCGCGGGCCAGACAAGTTCGGTGCTGACCTGAAGAGCGGGCGGATGTTGACCGATGGCATTGATATCAATTTTGGCCACAGTTCCCAGAACCTGAGCAAAGTCTTTGACGTGAGAAGCCCTGCGCAGTTGAAAAGCCAACGCCGAGGGCTGGAGCTCGCTGACGGATTCACCAACCCGGATGGGTCGGTAACAACGCTCACGAGGGACGGCCGTCGAATCTTTGAGTTGAAGATGGATGGGCCGGACGGCTTCAAGAGCATAACCGGCGACATCGACTTTCTGCACATTCTGGACGCCACCGGCGCGATCTTGAGAAACCCCTTCCGGCGCTTTGCGATCTACAAAGCGCTCGCTGGAGCGGTGGGCATGCAGCATGGTGAAACGTTCACCTGGGCGCTGAAATCGTCGCTCAAGTTTCTGGCGGCGCACGACGTTACCCGAAAGGGCGCGGAAGCCATTGTCAACATTGCGCCGGCCGCGTCCGGGCTCGGCGTGCGACGCTCGATCGCCGGCTATGCGGGCAAGCGCGCGATACTGCGTGACTATGGCGGTGGCTTGCGATTGCTCGACCGCAACCAGCTGTTTGTCCCGGTTATCGCCAGGGGCCAGGTACTGCGAACGGCTAAGGATGTACTTGAGCGGGAACTGATCCCGGAGTCCTATGCCTATCGAATGCGCTTGTTCCTTGCCCGCTACAGCGCAGGACTGTGGCCGCTCAGAAAAGTCGGCGAGCTGGTGGACGGCGTGCTGCCGGAAGACATTGATGACGGCTATTCAGGTAACCCTAGCGATCCTGACGCGAATCTGTTGCAACCGCTGGGTAACGAGCTGGGCAACCTGGTCCCCGATACACCTCCTCAAGCTTTGCGCCAGCTCTTTGTGCCCGTCGTCGAGCGCCTTCTCGCCGATGATGATCGGGCGCAGCGGTTCGTCTGGCAACCGATCGCGACGGAAACTGCACGCAATGAGGAGGGCTTGATGTCTTCCTTGCCGATGTCGCTGCTTGCCGAAGCCGCCGCGCCGGGTGACACCGCGCTTACGCTGATTCCGAGAGAGCTACTCGAGGTGGCTAATGATTCGGGCTACTTCCGGGTTGGCCAAGTGATTGTGATCGATCCAACGCTCGACACCTCGGAGATCGCCACGATCGCGAGCGTGAACCCCTTCGAGCTGGAGGAGTCACTCTTGTTCGAGCATGACCGGGGATCATTCGTTGCCGTGCTGCCGACGCGCTTTCTAGAGAGCGTTGACTCGTTCGTTGATAGCGACGGGGATGGCATCGTGGATTCAGGGGACGCGTTCCCGACCGATCCGCTCGAAGGCAGTGATACAGACGGCGATGGCATTGGCGACAACGCCGATGCTGATGACGACGGAGATGGCATACCGGACACAGACGAGTTGCGCTACAACTCCGACCCCCTGAATGCCCTGGACACGCCAGACAACCACCGGCCAGAGCAACCGGTGCTTGTCTCGGCGGATTTCGACCCGATGGCGCCTATGCAGCGCGTCACTGTCGATGCCTCGGTTTTTAGCGATCCGGACGAGGTGGGCGCCGCGACTGCTGTGGGCGTACAGATCCTCGGGCGTCTCGATGACGGTTCGATCGGAGTTATCTACAACCGCCGCGTGTCGAGCGTGACGCCGCTGCTGTTGCCGGGCGCGTTACTCGCCGCTGGCGAGGACTACGACCTGTCGATCCGTTTTGAGGACGCCTCGGGCCTGCTGTCTGACTTCTCCGAGCCGATGATGATCAGCACGCCAGCGATCGACCCCAACGATTCAGATGCTGATGGCATTGAGGACACGGCCGCGGTCAGCGGTGATGTAGACGTAAACGGTAACGGTACTGCTGACGCTGAAGAGGGCATTCGAGTGTTGGCAGAGGCGGTGAGCGGGGCGCCTATCGGCCTATCGGTGAGTGTCGGCTCGCTGACTAGCCTGTCTGCGTCGCGGCTCGATGAGAGCAGCGATGTTCTCGAGGCTGATCTACCGTTTGGACTCCTGGCATTCCGAATAGAAGATGTTGATCCCGGCTCGAGCGTTGAGCTGACCGTGACGCTGCCGAACCCCACCCAGGGCGAACAACGCTGGCTGCAGTTTGATCCGAACGCGGACGAGCTGATTGATCTATCGGATGCTGCGATCTTCGACGGGCGCCGAGTTGTCA
>CAYGQC010000302.1:0-2317 GCA_964351875.1 uncultured Pseudomonadales bacterium | reverse complement strand
ATCGGAGCCTTCAAAACAGACAACATCCAGACCGGCCTGTAGAAGCGTTTTAGTCGCAGCAAGCCCCGTCGGTCCCGCGCCAACAACGCAGACTGGCAGCGACGAACGGCCTTGAGTGTCGCGCGTGGCAGCCGCCGCGCTTGCGGCTGTTGTGTCATTCGAGTCATGCATGTGAGGAGGCTACTGGCCATGCGGCCGAACAGCAATTCGTGAATCGGGTCACGTACGCAGCCGAGTGCGCCGGGATAATGAAAACTCAGCCAATCGACAGCAGCCGGACATGCTCGACGCTTGCCCCAAATGTAGCCTCGCCAACCCAGTCAATCATGCGATCTGCGCTGGTTGTCAGCTGGTATTCGCGAAGTGGCTCAGCCATCAGGAGCGGCTCCAAACAGGCGAACCGGCAACGATAGACGCTGAGGAATCCGCAACCCACTCCATCTGGCTAGCACACCCAGGCTCGGTAAAACCGGTCGAGTTTGCCGGCCGAACGGCAGCCCTGCTTTTCCTCTTTGGCTGGACGATCTGGTTCATCGCAACC
Source organism: uncultured Pseudomonadales bacterium (assembly GCA_964351875.1). Lineage (GTDB taxonomy): Bacteria > Pseudomonadota > Gammaproteobacteria > Pseudomonadales > Azotimanducaceae > JANSWO01. Next base: position 1,776 of record CAYGQC010000302.1, on the reverse strand, counting down.
GATCACACGGTGCTCATTCGCGGCTTACCGGAAATCAATTACTCGATCATGCATACGATCAACCTGGTGTTTCACGAGGCTGGCCACATGATCTTCATGCCGTTTGGCCGTTTCATGATGGTGGCTGGCGGGTCGCTGATGCAGTTGATCGTGCCTGCGGTGGTTCTGTGGGCGTTCGTATTCCGCAACGCCAATCCGTTTGGCGGCGCTGTGGCCGCTTGGTGGTTCGGCCAGTCGATGATGGATCTCGCACCGTATGTTTTCGATGCTCGAGCTCAGGCGATGCTCCTCCTCGGCGGCGGCACCGGCCGAGATCGACCGGGCTCCCACGATTGGAACAACCTGCTGCGCGACATGGGCCTGCTGGACAACTACCGGGGCGTTGCCTGGTTTGTCGACTTCCTCGCCGCGGCCATCATGATCGCGGCACTGCTTTGGGGTGGGCGAATCCTGCTGCTTCAGTATCAAAAGCTGCGAAATCCTCCCGAGCTAGCCGACAGCGATCAGCCGAGAGAAGCGTAAGCCGCCTGCAACAACGAGAACCCACGCGTGTCACCCAGCAGCGATCCTTCCATGCGATTCATGACGTAGGAAACGGACATCCGGGCATCCTGGTCGACAACTACAGACGAGCCGCCCCAACCGCCCCAATAAGCGATGTGCTCGTTCGGCCCCATGGGCATAACGTCGCTGGACAGGCCATAGCCCATGCCGAATGTGACTGGCACACCCAGCACAAGATCCATGCCGCTCGTCTGCTGATCAAATATTCGCCGCGCGCCTTCCTCGGATAGCAGACGTTTCCCGAATGCCTCACCACTACAGGCCATAACCGCCTGGATCTTCGCAATGGATCGCGCGTTGCCATGTCCATTCGCCGCTGGAATCTCCGCCTTACGCCAGCCATCGGTTCCAGACACTTCGGCGCGCGCCGCCGGATTGGCGAATGTTTTCACCGCGATAGAATCGGCGTCCTGCTCGCCCATGCCAGCCGGCGCAATCGTTGGCGGTATCAGCTCGCCGATTCGAGAAAATTCCGATTCCGGGGTGCCGATGAAGAAGTCGGCATCGAGCGGGCCTGCAATCTCGTCAGCGAAAAACGCACCGATCGATTTGCCGGAGACTCGGCGCACGATCTCACCGATGAGGTGCCCCTGGGTCAGCGCGTGATAACCGCTGGCCGTACCCGGCTCCCACCAGGGCGCTTGAGCGGCGAGCGATTCGGTGACGTACTGCCAATCGTAGAGCTGATCACCGGTGCACGGCGCGTCCATGCCAGACAGACCAGCGCTATGGCTTAGGAAAGTGCGAACCTCAACATCCGATTTACCGTTGGCTGCAAATTCCGGCCAGTAGTGTGCCGCCTTCTGATACAGATCTACCTCGCCGCGATCTGCCAGCAATAGCAGCGACATCGCCGCCATGGTCTTCGTCGACGAATAGACGTTGATAATCGTGTCTTCCTCCCAAGGCTGCGTGCTCTTGGCATCGCGAAAACCGCCCCAGAGATCCACAACCATCTCGCCATCGAGGGTAACCGCGACCGACGCGCCGACATCGTCCTTGCTGGCAAAGTTGTCTTCGAACGCTGCCCGAACGGCAGCAAAGTCGTCGTGGCAAATGCCATGAATCTTGGTCATTTTCAGTCTCTTCTTCTTATCAAAATCAAAAAATCGTTAACGCTACTCGGGCAGCGGATCCAGCCGCAACGGTTTGATCGGCGCAAACATCAGCATGGCTCGCCCAAACCAGTAACCACCGCCCTGCCCCTTACCC
>CAYGQC010000301.1:0-2317 GCA_964351875.1 uncultured Pseudomonadales bacterium | reverse complement strand
GCGCCAGCCAGTCCACTCCGCTGATAACGGTGGAGCCCTGGCCCTCGGTGCCGCCGTACAGCTCGCAGATGACATCAGCGCCCAGCCAGTCAATAAAGGCCTCTTTCAACCAGGCCGGGCACGGCGCCGCCAGATGCCAGAGCGCGCGCAGCGACGAAAGATCAAAACCGAGCCGCTCTTCATCGGGCAGGTTCCATATGCGCTGCATCATCGTCGGTACGAGGTACAGCGTATCGACGCTTTCCCGCTCAATAAGGGCGAGCGTCTGAGCCGCATCAAAACGCTGGGTTACCGTCACCTGATTGCCGAGGAACAACCCGTTCATCGCCCAGAGAAACGGCCCGTTGTGGTACAGCGGCCCCGGCACAAGGACCGAGCCGCCAACGCCGTAGTTGAGGAAACCTGCATCCGGATCGAACACCGCGCGGACGGCGGATACGATCAACTTGGGCCGGCCCGTGCTCCCGCCCGAGGTCATCGCTTTAAATGAAGCCGCTGTCGCTTCCGGTAACTCTGCGTCCGAAAGCGCGGGATCCGGTACAAAGCCCACCGGTAGCGTCGCGATCGATTCCAGAGGCTGTTCCAGACCGACAACCAGGGCTGGCTCAGCCAATTCGATGATCTGCATCAGCTCGTGCTGCGGCAATCGCGCTGACACCGGCTGAGGCGTCGCGCCACATTTCCAGATCGCGAAGCAGCTCACGAAATACTCGCTTCCGTTGGGCAGCGCCAGGGTTACCAGGTCGTCCGTACCAACACCAAGACCCTGATAGGCACGGGCAAGTTGATTGCTTCGGGCATCGAGCTCGGCAAACGTCAGGCGTTCGTCATCGAAACAGATCGCCACCTTGTCGGGAGCGCTCTCACTCCACATTTTCAGAATTCGGGACAGGGATACCGAGGCCACGGCCGGCTTACCTCCGCTAGTGTCTGGGACGAACCGCAAAGCATACGCGTCCTGGTGACTTGATAGCACCCGGTCCGGCAGGGAAGCCCTTCTCAGCCGCCCGGTCCCAGCGGTTATACTGTCGCGACTAATTCCGGGGGGAGCGACATGACACTGGTATCCATTTCTGCGCTGGTCGTGCTCGCCTGGGCAGCCTGGGTGTTGAGCGCAGGTCGTGGCACGTTGCGCGCCGGCATACTCGTCGTGCTTGCGCTGGCACTCTTCTGCTTCGCCGGCCTGATCGGCTATCTGAACATTGCCGGCTTTGACGTACTGCTAACCGACAATACCGGCCGCCTCGCTGGCCTGAGACCCATTTTTCTCTCCATGTTAGGCGCCTTTGCAGGAGTTGGCGGTTTACTGCTCCTGGTCGCCGCAAAGGTCGAAACCGGCACCGTTGCGCCCATCCTGCCGGGAGCAAACGAGGCGGATCGATTTGGCCTGACCTCCCGCTGGCTGCACTGGCTTATCGCCCTCATTATCCTGGCCATGATTCCCAGCGGCGTGATCGCCGCGGGATTGGCGGAGACCGACGAGCTGAACGCCAATCTAATGTACGCCCACAAGTCCTTCGGGCTGATGGCACTGTTACTGATACTGGTACGCGTCTTTCGCCTGCTCAAATTCGGCAAGCCGGGACTATCATCGGGCCTCGCTACCTGGGAGCGGTTTCTGGCCAAAGCGACGCACGTCGCGCTTTACTTGCTCATGCTGGCGTTTCCCCTTACCGGATTGTTGCTGTCTGCTTTTGCCGGTCGTGATTCCTACTTCTTTTTCGTCACGATTCCGCCGTTCGTGGATGAGCCGATGCGCGCTGTCGTTCAGCCCCTTGGCCTGTTACACAAACTGATTATTCCGATCGTAGCTTATGCCTTGATTGCCCTGCACGTAGCTGGCTCACTCAAGCATGCACTCATCGATCGCGACCGAAGCGCATTGCGGAGAATGACGGGCTAACCGCGGCCCGGCGATGCGCCAATTATTTCAACTGATATAGGGAGAGCGATATGAGCTGGGGATTTGATACCGACCCGGAATTCCAACCAGTTCTGGACTGGATCGACAAGTTTGTCACTAGCGAGGTAGAGCCCATTGATATGGTTCTGGACAGTCCCTACGACGTGACCAGTCCGGACTTCATCAAGCTGGTACGGCCTCTACAACAACAGGTGAAGGATCAGGGATTGTGGGCATGCCATCTGGGCCCCGAACTCGGCGGCCCAGGTTTCGGCCAACTGAAACTCGCCCTGATGAACGAAATTCTCGGACGCTCGCGCTTTGCGCCCATCGTGTTCGGCACCCAGGCACCTGACACTGGCAACTCCGAGATTCTCGCGCACTACGGCACCGACGAGCACAAGGCGAAGTATC
>CAYGQC010000300.1:0-2343 GCA_964351875.1 uncultured Pseudomonadales bacterium | reverse complement strand
GGCGATTTCCGGTTGAACGCCTCGCAGGTTGAATGCCAAAGTGGATGGGCCCAACTGCAGCTCGCCATGACCGATGAAGTCCAGCTCGTTGAGTTCCAGCGTAAGCGCACGAATGTCCAGCGTGCGGATCGGCAGCGCTGTAAAAACGGAATCCACACCTGGTGCTGGTGAGTCATCGGCCGAATCAGCCAATTCGCGGATGGAGAGCTGCAGCTCATCAACATCAAGATCGAACGTCGAGACATCCGCAAGATCTCGCCACTCGTAGTGAAGTTCGCCTCCTTCTGCCACGACAGAGATGCGCTCGGATTCCACCCTCACATAGGTGATATCCACGCCATTCAATCGCGGGTAGCCGATGCGCAATTCGATGCTATCGACTCCAAGCCTGGCAGCAAGTTGCTGGCTGAGTGTCGACGCGAGCCAGGGCGAACAAAAATAGAGACCAGCGACAAGCACAATCGAAACGGCAACGCCAATGAGCGCAAATCGCCAGAACCTGAAGCCTCGCTTAGCTCTATCCGCGCGCAAAATCGAAGCAACAGGCTCGGCGGTCGATGCTCAAAGCGGTCAATATCCTGCGCTGCCGCTGTATGGCGGTCTAGGGCCGCGCCGTGATCACCGCATCACCTGGCCGCCACAGCTCGTGCGCCCGCCGCCAGCTCGCGAACGCCGCCAGGATATGCGGCGGGTCAGCGTGTAGCTCAGTGAAGCCTCCAGTCATTGAACGCGTATCGATGTAACACGCATCCACATTGTCCGCATGCAACTCGCAGGCAAGCTCGAAACCCATATCGAACAGACGCTGTTTCTCACCTTCGTAGTCTTCCACCAGCAAACCGAGGTGATGGAAACCCTCCTCCCCCCGGGCATACATGTCGCGATAGATCGATGGCGTCTCGTCATGCTGCTCGATGAACTGAATCATCATGTCGCCGAGGTAGCCGAAGGCATAGGAAACATCGGCTTCGGCGTCGGTTCCCCGATACTCAAACGTGTCGGTCTTGTGGTGCGGCGCAATGACGAAAGGCCCCGCCCGAAACAGCTTGTTCCAGTTGTGGCAGGCCTGTTCGACGTCGTTCACGAGATAGGCTTTCTGAAAGATCGGGTAGTGCTCAAGCATGGTCATGATCGCTCTCCGTGAGTGGTGAAGAATCAGGTAATGGAGCCACCGGCTTCCGCGATCGCATCCACGCGCTGGCGAATTGCTTCTCTATCGTGAAACCAGTTGACGTTAATCGCGGTAAACTCGCCAGCATCGGCGGGAACCGCTGAATCGACGAAAATCGCGCCGACGGGGCACGCGGACTCGCAGACCGCGCAATCGATGCACTCGATTGGGTCCACAAAACACATTCGGTCATCATCGCTGGTATGGATGCAGTCTACGGGACAGACTTCGATACACGATTCGTCTTTTACGTCGATGCACGCATCCGTTATTACATAGGTCAAAGCGTTCTCCCTCCACCACAAGCTACCCGACGCGATTGACGGTTGGCAAGTGCCACTCCGCGCGTTAGCGTAGTGACAACGCCCAAACAATTACCTGGAGCACCGGCAATCAGCACTCCGCCGGATTGCCCAGGAATCAGGCGAACGGGGAGACGACATTGGTTGACGCAGATCGAACTACAGGCTGCCCTTTCAGCGAGACACTGCGTACGGCGGTTGCCCAGAGTCTGAATGAGGATATCGTGCCGACCCTACCCATCGGGCAGGCCTGGGATATGGGGCGCAGCGAGGACGGCACACCACTATTCGATCCGCGAGTATTCGACTCCGCCGAATTTTTCCGCAACCCCTACCCCTACTACCGCATTCTTCGTGACCACTATCCGGTCTACTTCGACCAGCTGCACAACACCTACTACGTCACCCGGTTCGACGACGTGACCGCCTGCTACTTCGATGACGAGGGTTTCAACACCATTCCCAAGGGCAGCTCTTCGGGCGTTCTCGGCAACACCCAACTCGAGCTGTCAGGCGTCGAGCACCGAAGGCGACGAAACCTCTACGGCCAACACCTGGTTGGCCAGAACCTGAAGAAGCGCGTGCCCTCAATCAACCGCCTCGCAAGATCCATGATCGATGCGTGGGACGACATCGCAGACACCAACACCGTGATCAATGACAACGGCACTCGAACCGTCGAGCTCGGCCGAGCATTCGCTAACGAGTTTCCAATCCGGGTGGTTTGCGAAGTACTGGGATTTCCAACGGAAGCGCAAGACCGTTTTTACTACTGGTACAATTCCATGATGTCCGGTCTCGGTGGCAGCGCGGCCCAGAAACAGGGGTTGCAGGCTCGCCAGGACCTTGAAGACTACGTCTCTTCACTGG
>CAYGQC010000299.1:0-2363 GCA_964351875.1 uncultured Pseudomonadales bacterium | reverse complement strand
AACTCGCTTTATACCTTCCCAGACTCCAAAGCGGTGATCCGCCGAATCTTCGAGTCAATCAAGCCCGGCGGCTTCTTCTTCGCCATCGATCTGGGTAGAGAACTGGATACGGGGAGTTGGGCGCGCGATCTCATTGCCCATAACATTAAGACGCGTGGCTTTACGGAGACACTGAAGCTGACCTACAGGCTGCGGCACGCGATCAAACAGAACCGGAAAATAGATCAATCCCAGGACGATGGCGCCTACTGGGCGCACACCACCACTGAGTTCGCAGCCACCCTCGAGCGAGCAGGCTTCGTCGTCGAGCGACTGGAGACCTGCTATCGCGACAAGTGTGATCTTGCTGTTTGCCGCAAGCCGCTGGCTGAGTAGCCGCCCTACAGCTTCAACATCTGCTTACCAACATTGCGGCCCGTAAACAGCCTGTTTAGCGTATCCGGGATATTCTCAAAACCCTCCTGGATATCTTCCTGGTAGACGATGTCACCGCTCTTCACCCAGCCGATCAGCTCGCCAACGGCTTGGGCTGCTCGATCCATATAGTCGATCACGATGAAACCCTCCATCCGCGCGCGGTTGATCACGAGGTTCATCAGGTTGTTCGGGCCGGGCACCGGCTCTGTTGCGTTGTAGCCGGAGATGCCGCCGCAGAGAACAACGCGGGCATTCATGTTGATGTGGTTCAGCGCGGCCTGAAGGATATCGCCGCCAACGTTGTCGAAGAAGACATCAACCTTGTTAGGGCAGAGTTCTTTGATTCGCGCATCAACGTCATCGGCCTTGTAGTCGATGACGGCATCAAAACGAGCTTTCTCTGTCAGCCAGGCGCACTTCTCCGGGCCTCCAGCAATGCCAACAACGCGGCAGCCTTTTATGCGAGCGATCTGCCCAGCGATGGAGCCGGTGGCGCCAGCCGCGCCTGACACGAGCACCGTGTCTCCAGCTTTGGGCTGCCCGAGATCAAGCATGCCCCAGTAACCGGTCTGGCCGGTTACGCCGAGAACGGATAGCAGCATGGTCGGCTCAATGCCATCGGGAATCTTGGTAAGTCCAAGCGCTCCAGCGGCGGGGCTGGCCACGACGTAGTCCTGCCAACCACCCAATGTTTGCACCGCATCTCCGGGCTTGAAGCGCTCGTCATTGGACTCGACGACCTGGCCGACGGAGCCGGCGCGCATCACTTCGCCAATTCCAACGGGCGGCAGGTAGCTCTCGGCGTCTTCCATCCAGCCACGCTGGGTTGGATCAAATGACAGGTGTGTGTTGCGGACCAGCACTTCACCATCGCCGGGCGTCGGAATAGGCGATTCTTTGTACTCGAAGTTCTCTACGCCGACCATGCCGTGCGGCCGTTTTGCCAGAACCCATTGGCGGTTGATATTGGTCATGTCTGTCTCTGCCTGGTTGGAAACGCAAAATGAACACCGATCCTACGCGCAAGCTGTGAAGGCGTCGTCGTCGGACGATTTCTTGATTAAACCACCCATTGCCTGCACAGTCCTTGCGCAACTGTTCCGGAGAGAAAAATGGCTGCTAACTCAGATCTGGCGATGGCATCTGCCAGCGAACTCATGGCGGCCATGGGCAACGGCTCCGTCTCAAGCGTCGAGCTCCTTGAGCTCTACCTGGACCGGGTTGACGCGTTCAATGGCGATCTGAACGCCATCATTTTCGAAGATCGTGATGCCGCGAGGAGCCAGGCAGCCAAGGCGGACGAAGCCAGGGCCGCAGGTAAAAAACTCGGCTCTCTGCACGGCCTGCCCATGACAGTGAAAGAGTCCTACGACGTGCAAGGCATGCCCAGCACGTGGGGCTCTACGGACCTGGCCGACAACATCGCCGCTGAAGACGCGCTTTCGATCACGCGATTGCGCGACGAAGGCGCCGTTATTTTCGGCAAGACGAACGTACCGCTGATGCTCGCGGATTTTCAGAGCTACAACGACGTCTACGGCACCACCAAAAACCCGTACAACCTCGAACGTACCCCGGGCGGCTCCTCTGGCGGCAGCGCGGCAGCACTCGCTGCCGGCCTCACCGGTCTTGAAACGGGCTCCGATATCGGCGGCAGCATCCGCAACCCCGCCCACTTCTGCGGTGTTTTCGGACACAAGCCCACCTGGAACGTCATCCCGATGCGTGGGCACGCAATGCCCGGCGTACTCACGCCGTCAGACATTTCTGTTCTCGGCCCGCTCGCCCGATCAGCCGCGGATCTGGATATCGCCATGCGCACGATGGCCGGCCCCGATGAGATCATGGGCCGTGGCTACAAGCTCGCGCTGCCTGAGTTCGAACACCAGAACCTCGCTGGATTGCGGGTTGCACTATGGAGTGACGATGAGCGAGCGCCGGTGGAT
>CAYGQC010000298.1:0-2386 GCA_964351875.1 uncultured Pseudomonadales bacterium | reverse complement strand
TCCAAGACCAGCGCCGGCACCGAGCGCCACGACGAGAACACCAAGTAACAGAATCGTACGATTAGGTGATATGGGCTGGATGCTCGCCGCCGGCGGATCAATGATGTTAAACGTCACCACATCCTGCTGCTCGCCAACTCTGCCGATACGCTCTCGCTCTGCCGAGAGCTTCACTTCGTTGTAGAGCGACAGGTACTTGTCGTAGTCACGCACCAGTTCCGTGTGCTGCCGATCGAGCTCGGGCGCTGTGTCGATAGAAGAATTCAATTCATTGATCTTGCTTTGAATCTGTCCGATCTCACTGCTGAGCGCGGCAATTTTCAAATTGCTATTCGATAGCTGCAGTTGCACCTCGATATAAAGTGGGTTGTTAGCCGCTGTGGCGCCGTCAGCACCTCCACTGAGCGCCGCCAATTCGGATTTGAGCTGCTCGCGCAACTGCGCGATCTGCTCGTCGAGGGCGACTACGTCGGGATGCTGATCGGTGTACGCCAGGAGCTTGTCTCGGCGTTGAGACTCGAGAGACTTGATGCGATTCGACGTATCGTTACCGGGAATCGCTACCGAGGATCCTCCGTTGCCAGAAGCTTCCGGCACATAAGGTTCCGCACCAGTAAGCTGCCGACGCAACTCATTGCGCTTGTCTTGCTCTACGCGCAACTCACGGCGCAGACGCTCAAGTTCCGTCTCCTCGGTCTGCAGGCGTTCGAAGTAGCCCTGGCCCTCTTCGTTTAGCACGTAGCTCGGGTTGGTGCGTTTGAACGCTTCCAGCGAGCTCTCGGTATCGTTCAGGAGCTTTCGATAGTAAGAAAGCTGCTCATCCAGAAAGTCCGTTGCACGCAAGGTGTCGCTGTCTTTCTTGCGCAACACGTTTTCGACAAAGTTGTTTAACAACGCATCAACTACAGCGATCGCAGTATCACGATCGTTGTCTGCATAGGCCAGATTGAACAGGTTTGCCGCTTCTTTCGTGCGTCCCGAGCGCAACGAGATTGATTCCTGCAAGCCTGCAATCAGGCGTTCCATCTCTTCTTCAGTAGTCGCGCGCAGATCGAGATCCGTTGAGCGGGCCACCGCTTCCAGTTGCGGCCTGCCGACAAGTGCCTGGCGCACCAGAAACACTCGCGACTCGACGTTTGGCTCCATTCCAAGCGAGCGCACCACGTCGCGCAGGCGCGAACTGGTATCGAGGTATACCTGGGCGGTCGCTTCGTATTTGCTCGGCATCGCAAAAACCACAAGCCAGCCAAGCAGCCCGATGATCCATGCACAGGACAGCATCAGCCACTTGTACTTCCACATGCCCCTGAGCATGACCATAAGATCTTTCAGCAGATCCATCATTGTCGGTGTTCTCCTAGCGCGCCGCCGGTCTCGGCAGCACAAACAAGCAGTAAGGAATAAAGGCGATGCTGAACAACAGCCAACCAAAGGTCACGTGATCGGTGACCAGCGGGCTCTGCATCTCGGTGGCATTGCCAACCACAACAATTGTTGCGATTCGCAGCCAGTTTATTGCCACAGCAAACATCGCCGCTCCGAGGACGATGCCGGCAAGTCGGATGACCGGGCGGCGCGCAAGCAGTCCGGCAGTGGTGGCGAGCGACATCGACACCAGCAGATAGTTGAGCCCGCTGCACCCGGTCTCTACGGCGAATGTGCCCGCGGGTACCGAGATGAACGTGCCTTCGATAAACACAGACAAGCCCGTCAGCGCCAACGCGGATGCGACCACGGTGGCGGCGACAAACTGCAATGGCTCCCTGAGCCACGACCACATCGGCAGAGCGAGTGCCAGCAGTGCAATGGGAGCCAGCATTTTCAGGCCTGTCGACCAGCCGTAGACTGTCACAACGCCCGCGATCGCCGCGGCGACCGCGGCCGCGCAGCTCAGCGTGACCGAATCTCGGCTTGCTGCCAGCCAGGTAAGACCAAGAGCGGCGACAAGCAAAATGAAACCGGAGCGCTCAAGCTAAACGCGAGCAGGCGCTAGAAAACTGCGCTCATCCCAAACCACATAGGCGAACAGCGCGACCATAAGCCAGCCCGCTCCATAGGCACCCTGCCCTGAATTCCAGTTCTCAAACGCAAGCAAAATGCCCTGGGGCACAATCGCGAACACCACTGCCATGCAGGCAATGGGAAGCAAAACCCAGCCAGCAGTCTGGCTTGTCTCGCTAGCGTTGGAATGGGACAGCTCGGCCACGTTATCTGTGCTCTACGTCAGCAGGATCTTGGCGATCCGGCGAGCCGCACTACCATCCCATAGGTCCGGGATGCTGTTGCCGTTGCCAGAGCGATCCCGAGCCAGAACGCCTTTCAGCGCCGGGCCGATCGCCGACCAGTTCGAGTCCACAAGCTGGTTCGTACCGCAATTGATGGTGAC
>CAYGQC010000297.1:0-2399 GCA_964351875.1 uncultured Pseudomonadales bacterium | reverse complement strand
AGCGTGACGTCGCCTGCGATCTCGACGCGCACGGCGATGAAGCTCTCATTGAGATTGACCGTCTCGCTGATCACATCGGCATCGAGTGGCGAGCATCCACCAATCACCAAAATGCCGAGCGCAGCGACCGCGCCGCGCCGGAATCCCTCTGCAACATTTATTCGAATGGTCATATCTGAGGCATACTCAACAGTTATGGGGTAAAAACAATTTACGTGAGTAGGCACGATCCGCAAAGCGGTTGCGAATCGCGCTAACTGATGTGGATTGCTTGGCAGTAACCGCACCGCCCACCGTAACCGTCCACGTTCGAGACGGCCGGGTAAGGCGACTGCGATTTTAGGGAAATGGGGATCTTGAGATGTACAACGAATACAAACAGGCATGGACTGAGCTGACCGGAGCTGGTGGGCCTTTCGAGATTGGCACCGTGAACGTCAACGGCGTGGACCTACGCCACTACACCACCGCGCCACCCAGCCTTCGCGAGCTGTGGAAATCTTCCGTTCAGTTTGGCGACGCCGACCATCTGGTGTACCAGGACGAACGCTGGACGTTCAAGCAGGCACACGAGGAAGCCGACGCGTTTGCCCATTGGCTGGTCAGCCAGGGCGTCGGCCCCGGAGATCGGGTTGCCATCTGCATGCGCAATTACCCCGAGTGGATGCTCGCCTACTGGGCGACGGTCAGCATCGGCGCAGCAGTAGTGGGTATGAACGCATGGTGGGTACCGGCAGAGCTCACCTACGGTCTGGATGACGCCGCGCCTAAAGTCATCGTGATGGACGCTGAGCGCTTCGATCGCTTCACACAGATTCGCAGCAACTACCCGGATCTTACCGTCGTTGGCGTTCGCTTCGAGGGCGACAACGTCGTGCCCTGGGCGGACACAGTCGCTGACAAACAGCCGCTGCCAGAGGTGAATATCGATCCGGATAGCGACGCCTGCATCTTCTATACCTCGGGCACAACCGGGCGCCCGAAAGGCGCGCAGCTCACCCACCGAGGCTGCATCAACAACGTCATGAGCCTCGCGTTCGCCGGCGCTCTGGGTGCCCGCCAAGCGGAACTACGAGGCTTGCCGGTTCCGGATCCCGAATCCATGCCCCAGTCAGCCGCGCTCATCACCACTCCGCTGTTCCACGTCACCGCCAACAACTGCGTTGCCATGGGTTCGATGCTCACCGGCGGCAAGCTGGTGCACATGTACAAGTGGGACGCAGGCGACGCGCTGAAGCTGATCGAGGCCGAGCGCATAACCGCCCTGACCGGCGTGCCGGTCATGTCCCGGGAACTCATCACACACCCGGACTTCGGCAAGACCGACACCTCGACGCTGCTCTCCGTGGGCGGCGGCGGTGCTCAGCTCCAGCCGGATCTCGTTGGCAAGATCGATTCGACCGTCAGCAATGCCCGGCCTAACACCGGTTACGGCATGACGGAGACCTGCGGGATCATCACGTCGATTAACGGCGATTTCTTTGTCGACAAGCCCGATAGCGCCGGCCCGATTCTGCCGAACTACGAATCCAAGATCGTCGACGACAACGGCAACGAGGTTCCGCAAGGCGGGCTGGGTGAACTGTGCGTACGGGGCGCCCAGGTTATTCGCGGCTACATCAATCGGCCAGAAGCCACCGCCGAATCCATTGTTAACGGTTGGCTCCACACTGGCGACATCGCCCGCATCGATGAAGACGGTTTTGTGTTCATTGTCGATCGCAAGAAAGACATGGTTCTGCGTGGCGGCGAGAACGTCTACTGCGCCGAGGTTGAGAGCGCCATATTCGCGCACGAAGGCGTGGCTGAATGCTCCGTCTTTGGCGTCCCGGACGATCGCCTGGGTGAGGAAGTTGGCGTCGCGGTCGTGCTGAAGAAAGGCGTCGCGATCAGCGCGGACGATCTGAGAGCCTTTGCCGGCACACTGATCGCGAAACACAAACTGCCGCGCTACGTGTGGTTCCTCGACGAGCTGCCCCGCAACGCGAGCGGCAAGTTCCTGAAGCGCGAGTTGCGCGACGTGCTCGCCATCACCGAGGCCGCATAACCAAAGCCGCCACCTGCCGGCGGCATCCCACGACGATCCAGCCCGGGTTCGCCCGGGGTAGCAGCCAATAGGTCGAACTGAGAATTCAAGACGGCGGAGCATCATCAGCGCAAGGCCATAGCCCGGGCTGATCGACTCGAGATGCCGCTCGCAAAGATGAACGCACGCTTCAACAGCTACAGTAGTGAGACTCCCTGGCTCGAAATCAGTTACTGGTAAACCATGAAGCTACACTTCGACAATCAGTTCACCAACGCACTTCCCGCCGATCCGGAAACCGGTAGTCGCCGCCGCCAGGTAGCCAACGCGCTGTACTCGCGAATCGAGCCCACGCCGGTTTCCGCTCCGGAGT
>CAYGQC010000296.1:0-2418 GCA_964351875.1 uncultured Pseudomonadales bacterium | reverse complement strand
TCCCTGTGCTCGTGTTACCCGTGACGCTCACTGGGGTGCCGGCATCCCTTCTCGGGCATGGGTTACACCCATGCCCTGCCAGGGCAGCGCCGTGCCGGCTTACCGCTGAAAGACTACCCGGTTGTTTTGAAGCGCCCGCCCTAACCGTCGTCGCGGGGTCGAACAGGACATCCCAACCCCGGAGATCGCCACGTTGTGGCTTCGCCACGCCTCGCGAAGACGGTTAGGGAGGACATGCCAGGACAACCGGAGATCGCCACGTCGAAGCTTCGCTTCTCCTCGCGAAGACAGGTAAAAAGCAACCCTCCCCCTCAATCCACTATCACGGTATCCCGCTCCAACCCCTCTTCGCCCATCATGATTCGCAGTTGCTTGAGCGCATCCACCTGGATCTGACGAACTCGCTCCCGCGTGAGGCCAATCTGCTTGCCCACTTCTTCGAGTGTGTAGATGTCATGACCGCGAAGGCCGAAGCGGCGGCACAGGACATCCAATGATTTCTCTGGCAATGAGTTAAGCCACTCATCCATGCGGCCCTTGAGCTGATCGTTCTGCAGCAGGTGCCAGGGCGATTCGGCCTTTTCGTCTTCGACAACATCCCACAGCGAGTGGTTATCGGCTTCAAACGCAGAGGCTTCCGTGCAAGCCACATTCTCGGACAATTCGAGCAGGTAGCGCACGTGGTCCGGGTCCTTGTCCAGCAGGTCAGCGACGTCCAGATAACAAGGCTCGTGATCGAGCTTCTGACCCAGCTCCCGAAGCGCGCGCTGGCAGGCGTTCAGCTCTTTGGCGATGTGAATCGGCAGCCGAATCGTCTTCGCCTGATTCATGAGTCCGCGTTCGATCGCCTGGCGAATCCACCAGGTGGCGTAGGTAGAGAAGCGAAAACCCTTCTCGGGATCGAACTTCTCAACCGCGCGAATCAGACCGAGGTTGCCCTCTTCGATAAGGTCGAGAATCGGCAGCCCGCGACGCAGATAACGGCGCGCAATCTTCACGACAAGTCGCAGGTTGCTCTCGATCATCTGGCAGCGAGCAGATGCATCACCTTTCTGAACTCTGCGAGCGAGCGCTTTCTCGTCGTCCGCGGTGAGTAGCTGAGAACCGCCGATCTCCGCCATGTACATTTCGGTGGCATCGCCGATGCCCCGAATACTGGCCTTGATGTTGCCTTTCGAGTTCCCTGCGGAGGACTCGGGAATTGGCTGTTCGATCGCGAACCAGTCCGAGGCTCGAGCGTTTTTCTGCTTGGCTTGCGCTGTATCAGTTTGCATGTGTCCGTCCTTTGATCACCGGTATTCAGGTGTTTATAAATTGTGTGATTGTTTACCTGCCCGCGCCGTCTTGGCTGGCTGGGCGAGAAGCGCTGCTACCCCGGCGCTGCTCGCGTTGGGTGGGCGGTTGCGAAGCCGCACGCGGCGATAGCCTCGGCTGCTTCGAAAGGCTTGCGCAGAAGCACTTCAGCACCTGCTGCGAGAATTCTGGTTTCCAGTTCCGGCGAGTGATGGCCGGTCATGCCGACAACGCGAATATCAGCAGTGGCTGGGGTCGCCTTCAGCGACTCACAGACCTGGAGGCCGTCAATGCCTGGCATCATGATGTCGAGCAGTACGACCGCCGGCTTGAAGTCGGAGACCTGTCGGCCTGCTTCGAAACCGTCGAAGGCGTTGCGGATGGTGATACCCGGGACACGCGTGCTGAACAGCGCGGTCAGATAGCCGTTGAGTTGGCGGTCATCATCAACGATAAGAAGTGTATCGCCGCGCTCTGGCGCAGTATTGGCGAGGCTGATGCCACGCTCCGCCGCGAACGCTTCGAGGTCCGCTAGCGCAAATCGGCGATGACCACCTACAGTCGCCTTGGCCTTGATGAGCCCCTTCTGCGCCCACTGCCTGAGCGTCACAGGAGATACCATCAGCAGCCGGGCTGCCTCCGTTGGTGTCAGAAAAGACGTTGGCTCTATAGCCATGATCGTTCCCCTTCGAGCCGTTGGCCTCACCCTCCCCCATGGACGGCTGGCGTTTCGGCTGATCCGATCTATCGTTAATCGCTTGAAGCGATATAAACGATTAAATCGATATGGAACGTACCGTAATCGGTTTAATCGATTCGGTCTAGGGCCAATTAGCTATAAGCAGCGTCATTTTTATGACGAATACCCGACATCAGGCCCGGTACCCAGCAGCTTCCCGGATTTCGACGCGGCAACCAGGCGCGCCAACGTCGCCAGATATTCATCAGCAACCTGTTCATGCTGCGGTGAAATCATCAAGTGGATACCCGCCGGGTTAGACGTTCGCGACGACATCCAGCCCTCCGAGTAGAGTGCAGCGCCGATTGCACCGATATCAAGATGCTCGCCACCGAACGCGAGCAGCGACACCTGGGGCTCTCCGAAGACCTCAAAGCCGAGCTGGC
>CAYGQC010000295.1:0-2441 GCA_964351875.1 uncultured Pseudomonadales bacterium | reverse complement strand
CTACTTAACCACGCTCATACGCGTAATCTCTGGCGCGCCGGCCATCACGCCGCCGAGCTTGCCGCCCGCTGCGCGGAAGTGATCGCTCTTGCCGTGCGCCGCAAGTGCTTCTTCGTCCTTGTAGAGCTCCATCACCGAGTAGCCACCGTCTTCGTCTTTGCATAGCGTGTAAAGCTCGTTACCGGGCTCGTTCGCTCGAACAGCGTCGATGAGCTCGCCGAATGCCGCCTCGAATTCTGCTTCTTTGTCCGCTGCCACATTGAGTTTCGCGATTATTGCGATCATGGTTTGTCTCCCCTGAGAGTTACTGGTGTAGAAAATCTTGTCGAGTGAGCATACCAAAGCCCGGCGCGCCTTCCTTAGCGAACTCGTTCGCTATGGCACGCGATATCCGAACGAGATTGCCACGGTCAGTCGCTTTCAGCAGCTCCTGCTCAGTGCGCCCAGGTGCTTCGAGCGAGATAGCTGGGTAGGCCACATCACCGGGTCTGCCTGGCTGGTGGATGCAACGGGAGACAAGATCCTAATGACACACCATCGCAAGCTCGAACGCTGGTTGCAGCTCGGTGGCCACAGCGATGGTCGTCCCTGGCCGGAGCAAACCGCCCAGCGAGAAGCGCAGGAGGAATCCGGATTCGATGTCACTTTGAGTTCGAAACAGATTTTCGACCTGGATGTACATGAGATTCCGGCGCGCAAGAATGAGCCTGCGCACTTCCACTTTGATGTGCGTTATCTGATCCGGCCGAGGTCGAGCGAGGGCTATGTAATCAGCGCGGAATCGAACGATCTCGCCTGGGTACCTATCGCGGAGATTGAGCGTTACACCGACGAAGAATCGGTCCTGCGCATGGCCCGCAAGTGGTTGGCTTTCAGCGCTTAGCTTTCTGCACCTGCTGCTGTGGGAGAGAGTAGCCCTTACTCGAACAGGTGGCAGGCCACCTCACGCTTCTCCACTTCCCTAAGCTCGATAAGCTGCGGTGTCTCCTGGCGACAAACGTCCATCACCTTCGGGCATCGATCCGCGAACCGACAGCCGGGTGGAACGTTTACGGGTGAGGGAATCTCGCCGGATATGCCTGTGGAGGCGCGTTCGCGCTCGCTCTTCGGGTCGGGCTCGGGATTTGAGCCGACCAGAATCTGTGTGTACGGGTGTTTAGGATTGAAGAACACCTCGTTTGCGGGGCCGACCTCGACCAGAGAGCCCAGATACATCACGGCCATTCGGTCACTGACGTAGCGGACCATCGACAGATCATGGGCGATGAACAGAAGCGTCAGCCCCATGGAGTCTTTCAGTTCGTACAGCAGGTTCACCACCTGTGCCTGCACGGATACGTCCAGAGCGGAGATAGGCTCGTCACAGACGACAAACTCGGGTTCCATGATCAACGCGCGCGCTACGCCGATGCGTTGACGCTGACCACCAGAAAACTCGTGTGGATAGCGGGACATATGATCCGGATGCAGCCCGACTTTGCGCAGCCATTCCCCGACCCGCTCGCGAATATCTGATGGATTCAGATTGCTGTGCAGGCGCAAGCCTTCACCGATGATTTCTCCCACGGTCATGCGCGGATTGAGCGACGAATACGGATCCTGGAAGATCATCTGCATCGTCCGGGCGTAGCGCTGGAAGTCGGCGGGAGCGTACTTCTGTGGGGTCGTCTCACCGCGCAGCTTCACCAGGCCTGACGTCTTGTCGTGTAGACCCAGGATGGTCTTGCCGAAGGTGGATTTTCCGGAACCCGATTCGCCGACCAGGCCGACAATTTCACGCTCATCCACGTGCAGCGTCATGTTGTCGACGGCATGCACAACCTGGTCACGACCGATTGTGAAGTGTTTGGTGAGCTGCTCGGTCTCGAGCAGGCGTTTGCGTTGCTCGCTCATGCCTGCACCTCGCTTTTTGCAGGAACGTACAAGCCGTCCACGATCCCAGGTGCATCGGGATGTTGCTGCCAGCAGCGGCTGTAGTGCCCATCACCGATATCAAAGCGTGGCGGTACTGATGTTTCGCAGATGGCGACGGCATTCGGACAGCGAGCGCAGTAACCGCAACCGGCGGGCGGCGCGAACAGGTCCGGCGGGCTGCCTTCTATTGGCCGCAGTACAGAGTCGCCCTCTGGGTCGTTCGTTGGCATCGCGGCGCGCAGACCCAATGTGTAGGGGTGCGCGGCGCGGTAGAACACGTCGTCGACGCTGCCGCGTTCGATGATCTGACCGGCGTACATGACGCAAACATCGTCTGCCATACGGGCGACTACACCCAGATCATGAGTAATTAGAATGATCCCCATTCCGGTTTCGCGCTGAAGCTCGCCGAGCAGATCCAGAATCTGGGCCTGAATCGTTACGTCTAGCGCGGTGGTCGGCTCGTCGGCGATCAGCAGCTCAGGCTCGCAGGCGATCGCCATCGCGATCATTGCTCGCTGCAGCAT
>CAYGQC010000294.1:0-2470 GCA_964351875.1 uncultured Pseudomonadales bacterium | reverse complement strand
GTTTTCAACCCGTCATTTCCGTATCGGCTGGTGCACATGGTGTTGGCGGCGTACCTCGCTACTGCGTTTATGGTCGGCGCAACCATGGCCTGGCACCTGCTTCGCGGTAGCGACTCTCCCGAAACAAGGCTTGGGCTTTCTATGGCTATGTGGATGGCGACTCTGGTCGCGCCGTTGCAGGTTGTGGCGGGTGATCTGCATGGCCTCAATACGCTGGAGTACCAACCCGCAAAAGTCGCGGCGATGGAAGGCCACTATCAGACACATAAGGGCGCTCCGCTGGTGTTGTTTGGCGTGCCGGACAGCGAGGCTGGAACCATGCGCTACGCGGTGGAGTTGCCTAAAATCGCCTCTCTCATCCTCACCCACGATATGGATGGCGAAGTGTTGGGCCTTGAACATTGGCCGCGCAGTGAATGGCCAAACGTCCCGTGGGTGTTTTACAGCTTTCGAGTCATGGTTGCGCTTGGTTTTGCGATGGTGGGTATCGGCCTCGTGAGCCTGTGGCTGCGCTGGCGGGACACGCTATACCACCCCGGCGTGTTTCATCGCGCCGTTGTCTGGATGGGGCCAAGTGGCGTTGTCGCGATACTGGCTGGCTGGATTGTGACCGAGGTCGGTCGGCAGCCGTATACCGTCTATGGCTTGTTACGTACGGCTGATTCCGCATCGCCCATTGACGCGCCGGCGATAGCCGCGTCGCTGGTCGCCTTTGTCGTGGCCTACGTGCTGGTCTTCGGCGCGGGGTTGTTCTATTTCTTTCGCGAGCTTCGCCATTCACCTGGGCATCCGATAGCGGAGGTCGAGTCATCCCTCAATGTGAAAGGTTTTGGCACGCTGGCGGATGCGCCATCAAAACCGGGGGTAGAGATCTAATGGTGCTGGATCTCGCTTTCGTCTGGGCGGCGATCATTTCAGTCGCTGTACTGGCCTATGCCATGCTCGATGGCTTCGACCTTGGCATCGGCATTCTGTCGCCACTGTTGAACGACGCGGAGAAAAGCACGGCGCTGAGGTCGATCGCGCCGGTGTGGGATGGCAACGAAACCTGGTTAGTGCTCGGTGGCGGTGGGTTGTTTGCGGTCTTTCCTCTGGCGTACGCCGTGCTGATGCCAGCGTTTTACGCCCCGGTTATTGCGATGTTGATCGCGCTCGTTTTCCGCGGCGTCTCGATGGAGTTTCGTGGTAAGACCCAGCGCTATCGAAGGTTCTGGGAGTTAGGATTCTTCGTGGGTTCGCTCATCGCCGCAGCCGCTCAGGGTTTGATGCTCGGCGCTTTCATTCAAGGCGTGGAAGTGGCTAATCGCAGCTACGCCGGCGGCTGGTTCGACTGGCTGACGCCATTCTCGCTCCTCTGCAGTCTCGCTGTCATCGTTGGTTACTCGCTGCTTGGCTCCGGCTGGCTGGTGTTAAAGACGGACGGTCTGCTCGCGTCCCAGATGCGTGTGGTCATGCGTTACCTTGCCATCGCAACGCTTGTCCTGATTGTGCTGGTGAGCTCAAGCACGCCGTTGCTGGACGCGAGGCTGACGGAGCGCTGGTTCACCTGGCCCAATCTGCTTGTGCTGGCGCCCGTGCCGCTGCTGATCGCTGGAATTGGTCTGGCGCTTCTGCGCGCGCTGAAGGGGGATTCAGACAGCGCTCCATTTCTGTGGGCACAAGCGCTTTTTGCGGTCACGTTCGTTGGCTTTGGGATCAGCAGCTACCCTTACATCGTGCCGCACGAGATCACGATCTGGGAGGCCGCTTCGCCAGACAAATCGCTGAGTTTCCTTCTGGTCGGTACCGTGTTTCTGTTGCCAATCATCCTGCTGTACACCGCGCACAGCTATTGGGTTTTTCGCGGTAAAGTCGGTGACGAGGAGGGCTACGGGCATTGACGACGCGGCTGCGACGGGTGCTTTGGTTCGTGCTGCTCTACGGCGGCGGCGTACTGGCCGTTGGGCTGCTCAGCTTGCTCCTGCGGGCATTGGTCGTGCCCGCATGACGGTAGCCGTCTCAAAACAATCAAAACGGTTTGGTTGCGCCCAGAAACGCGACCGAAGCAATCAGAACCCAGTAGACATACGCCAACCGGCGGCCTGTTCGAATCGATCGTTCGAGCACGCCCTCAAGCTCGGTGTTCGGGCCACCCTCATCGAGCTGGCGGAACAGATCCGTCCATTCGCGCATGATGAAACGAAGCTTGAGGCCGATTACGAGCGTGAAGGCGTAGATGAGAATCTTGGTGTTGTACCAGCCGTAAGCGTCATTGAACGGGCCGTAGCCGAGCATCGAGGCGATGGCCGCAATGATGAGTACCGGAAGCAACACGAAGCGGATGCGCTCGTCGATGATCGACAATCTGACGCCCCGATCCGTCTCGCGGAAGACAAACGCGCTCCAGGTAAGGCTCAGCCAGGCTGCGAAGACGATCCACATGCCGATCAGCCAGGCGCCGCCAAAGGAGTGTGCACCCCAGAGGAACCCC
>CAYGQC010000293.1:0-2471 GCA_964351875.1 uncultured Pseudomonadales bacterium | reverse complement strand
GCCATTCTCAACGTCGATCGCTCCGCGATCGACGCCAGACTCACCCTACTCCCACCCCTCAGTAACCGGATCACCGGCAATCCGCGAGTGATACATCACCCTCGGCTCACTCATATCCCAAGGCCGCGCCCTATGCAGCAGGCAGCGGTTGTCCCAGAGAACGACATCGCCTACCGACCAACGATGACTAACGATTCGGGGTGGCTGGCAGGCAGACTCGAGCAAGTCCGACAGAAACGCTTCCGAGCGCGCGGGCGACATCCCGGTAACGCCGTAGGCATGACGGCCAATCAGCAAAGATTTTCGCCCTGTTTCGGGATGCACCTTAACGAGCGGGCGCAGCGGCGTGGCATGGCGGTGAAATCCGTAGCCACTGTAATCACCCGTTGACGACTCGCCGGCCTGGTGACCGACCTTGGCCTGGCTGTAATAGAGCGAGTGATAGGCGCGACACCCTTCCACCATCTCACGAGTTACGTCATCCAGGGCTTCATAGCTTGCCGTCATATCCGCAAATTCGGTCTCGCCACCGGATCGAGGAACGACATGGGCCGAGAAGACGGCGCCTCTCGCCTGCACTGGCATATAGGTGCTGTCAGGGTGCCACGCCATGTTGCCACGCAAGATGCTGACGACATCATCACTGTTGTCATCAGACCGGAGTGATCCATCCGAACGCACGTTGCTGATGGCCGCGAGCTCAAATTCGAGTTCGCCAAAGCGCTTGGCGAAAGCAACCTGCTCGGCTTTCGTCAGGTGCTGCTCCGGAAAGACGAGCAGCCCGTAGCGAAGCCACATCGCATGCAAATGCTCAAACTGATCGGACGACAGTGTCGCTAGCGAAACGCCGCGAACGGTTGCGCCAAAGCTGGCATCCAATGTCTCGACGGCAAAGTCTTGCGCCTGCATAAAAACCTACTTTCTCGGCGGCGGCAGCCAGATCATCGCAACGATGGCGGGCACCAGCAAGACCGCAAAGAGCAAGAAAGCCGGGTCGTAACTGCCGTTAAGGTCATAGACCCAACCCGCGATCAGCGGGCCGAGGGATGCGAAACTCAAACTCAGCATCACCAGCCCCATGACCCGGCCAAACTGCTCTACGGGGAAACGAGCACTGACAATTACCGCCATGATCGGCAGGATGCCACCGCCAGCGAGACCAACGAAGACGACAGCGAGAATCATCAGGGGCTTGAGCGGCGCGCCGGACAAAAGGAAGAGCGCGACGAGCATAAAGCCTGCGGCGAGCCAGTACAGGTAGCGGTGTCGAACTCGATCAGCGAGCGCGCCGAACAGCAGTTTGCCGACGATCATGCTGGCCGAGCTGATGGCGATCAGTGACCCCGCGAACCCGGCGTGCCCAAGGTCGGACGCGTAGGCGCCAAGATTAAACTGAATAGCGCCAAACGCCAGATTTAGAGGTACAAGCCCACCGATTGGAATGAGGAACGCGGCGGAACGAACAACTGCAAGAATCGAATAGCTCTCATCAAAACCACTCGCTTCCGCGTGAGTTTCGGCCGGTGACCGTCGCCGCAGCACAATCCAGGTAAGCGGTGCGACGACTACGATGGCCAGCGCGAACAAGGCATGAGCGACATCACGCCAGCTACCAGTCTCGGCAAGCCACCAGGCGACCAGCAGCGGAAAAGCGATTCCGCCGATGCTTGTACCCATGGAGGAAACGCCAATTGCCGTACCACGTTTGTTCGTGAACCAACGAGTCACAAGGGTCTGCGACACAAGCGTACCCATCAGCACCATGGCTGCCGGAAAGAGCGTCGCGAACAGCAGATAGATCTGCCACAGCGCGGTCGCCTGGGCTAGCAACAGAAAACCGAGCGCGTAGCAGGCGACACCCACCATCACAATCGTGCGCAGCCGCAGCCGATCCATCGCGTGACCGGCAAACGGGCCAAGCAGACCGAAAACGATCTGCAACAGCGAAATGATCAACATCACCTGCGCGCGCGAATCGGCAAACTGATCGATCCATGGCACCGCGAACAGCGCGAAACAATAGATCAACGTGCCGACGGTCACGGCCTGGATAACCAGGGTGTAGCCGACGATTACCCAGCGATAACGCTCGTCTGTCAAAGCGTCGTCGCCGCCCTATCCCTTCATGCTGCCGAGAAATTCAAGCGTTCGGGCCGTCGCGCCTTCGTCGACACCGGCAATGGCCGCGTTGAAATCGGTCACGCCCATGTCCTCGAAACGCTTGATCTCACCACGTAGGGTGTTTTCGTCACCGACGATGGCGATGTCAGCCGGTCCGGCAGCACCTTCGCGATCCAGCATGGCGCGATAGCTGGGCAACTGGCCGTAGATAGTCAGTTGCTCGGCAATTGCGGCGCGAGCTTCATCAACTTTGTTGGTGAGTACGATGGGCATGCCTGCGACAACTCGAGGGGAGTCCTGACCCGCAGCTTTCAGGGACGCGAGGATGTGCGAATCCATCGTCTTTGGCC
>CAYGQC010000292.1:0-2539 GCA_964351875.1 uncultured Pseudomonadales bacterium | reverse complement strand
TGGGTCACTCGATCCCTCGCCACACTCTTCAAGACCGAAGACCACAAGGAAGGCGTTGCGAGCTTTCTCGAAAAGCGACCGGCCGTTTTCACCGGGCGTTAAACATCGCGTTCGCGGCGGGACGGTCAGTCCGGCGCGGACTCACGCTGATATAACTGCCGCCGGATCTCGTCGTGCCGCTGCCGGTTTAGGCCATAGAAGCTGTACAGCAATATACCGGTCAGCGTGAACGCGCTGGCGATCGGCCCTTCGATCAGACCGAGCCGCCAGACCACGTCGGCGGGGACCGTGCCGACCGCGGCGTTACTGGGGAATGCGATTAAGTCCAGACTCATGCCCGTCATGAGTGCACCCAGCGACGCCGTGGCCTTGGTACTGAAGCTACGGGTTGCGTAAATCACCCCTTCCCGCCTCTCACCGGACTGCAGCTCCATCTCATCGGCGACATCGGCAAACATCGAATTCAAGCTTGCAAAGACAACCGGGTAGCAAAGCGCAGCCAGGAAGGCTCTCGCCAGCAGAACGCTCATTAAGGCATCTGAGCCGTTTGCAGGCAGCCAGCCAAGTTCCAGCAGGCGAGAGACGATAACGACATTGCCAATCAATACGGCGATCGACGCGGGAATGATCAGTGCCCGCTTTTTGTCGAGCCAGCGAGTGAGCAATGGTACGAAAAACGTACCGACCAGCAGGCCAGCCAAGGTAGCGATAGGCAACTGGGACAGCTGCTCAGTCGTCAGTCCCCAGAAATGTACACCCGAGTAGGCGCCGAGTTGCGCCTCTACAGTCAGCGACATCGCAGCCAGGACCATACCTACAAACAACGCGATGAAATTTCGATTACGAAACACGCTACGGAACTGACCCATAGAATTTTTCAGGGTTAGTGCGGATTGGGCTGCGAGTGGTCGAAGGTGTTTGATCTCCCCTGCTGTACCCGCGGCGCACAACAAAATCGCGACGGCCGCCGCGACACCGAAGAAGATGGAGAAATCCAGATAGGCCGCTTGATTCAGAATGCCGGGTTCAAACTCAGGGGTCGTAGGAAAGAAGTAGCGAAAGCCAACAACGGAAACAAGTGACATCGCACCGATGCTCGCAAGCGTGCTGAAACTGAACAGCGTTGAACGCTGGTGATAGTCCTGGGCAATCTCCGCACCGAGCGCGAGGTGTGGAACATGGTAGAACGTCAGTGAGATGCGCACGAAGATCGCGAAACTCATCAGCCAAAGGAAGAGCCCCATATCGCCCAGGCCTTCGGGCGGATTGAACAAGGCGACGAAACTGAGCCCCAGCGGCACGGCGGCCGCGACGATAAACGGATGCCGGCGCCCCCACTTTGACCGGGTTCTATCGGATATCAGGCCAGCAAACGGATCGCTCACGGCATCGAACGCCAGCGCGATGGCGAGTGCGAGCCCCGTTAGCGTTCCCGACAGACCGAGAACTTGCTGGTAGTAGTAGATAAGGAAAACGTTGAAGGCCTGGTTCTTAATGCCTTCCGCGACCTGGCCGACCCCAAAAGCGGCCATGACCCCGCCGCTGAGTTTGCGCGCCGGAGGCAGTTCTGGATTACTCAACGGGCAGTGCTCGTGAATTCAATCCGCTATCTAACCCCAGACAAATTCGCTTTGCTATAGTCGAGCCGCTGGCTTTTTCGTCGTTACGGCGACATACAATCAGACGGGCGGGGCGAGCATCACCGACGCGTTGGCTCGACACCTGGGACAGATCGAGGGAGAGGAGACACCATGAGTAGCGCTGAGCTGAGTGAGCTGAGAGAGTTCCGCGAGGACACACGCGCGTGGCTGGAGCAGAACTGTCCGGAGGGGGCACGAGGTCCTGGCCAGCTAGCGAATGGCAGCACGAAAATCACTCTCGACGCCGACGTGGCAGCCTGGCTCGAGGCCTGTGTAGAGAAGCGGTTCACGGCGCCCACGTGGCCAACCGAATACGGCGGTGGCGGACTGAATTCTGCACAGGCGCGAGTTCTCAGCGAAGAGATGGCTGCCATCAAGGCCCGCACGCCGCTGACCGGCATGGGCATGACCATGATCGGTCCTACGCTCCTGGAAATGGGCACAGACGAGCAAAAAGCCAGGCATCTGCCGGACATCATCGCCGGCCGTAAACAATGGTGTCAGGGCTACTCTGAGCCGGGCGCTGGCTCTGACCTGGCCGCGCTACGCACCCGAGCTGATGACAAGGGTGATCACTTCGTCCTCAACGGCCAGAAAATCTGGACGTCCGGTGCGAGTACCGCCGACTGGATGTTCGCACTCGTGCGCACGGATTTCTCCGTCAAACACGAAGGCATCAGTTTCGTGCTTCTGTCGATGGATCAGGATGGCGTCACGGTCAAACCGATCCAGTTGATCAGTGGCAACTCGCCGTTCTGCGAGACCTTCTTTGAGGATGTTCGAGCGTCGCGTAAGAATGTCGTTGGGACGGTAAACGATGGCTGGACTGTGGCGAAGCGATTGCTTGAGTATGAGCGGACTTCCATTGGCGGTGGCATGGGTAGTGGTCAGCGCCAGCG
>CAYGQC010000291.1:0-2553 GCA_964351875.1 uncultured Pseudomonadales bacterium | reverse complement strand
ATCCAACCCATTCCGGCTGGTTTGGGTTTTGTCATCGCTGCTGATCAGCTCCATTCCGCTGCTGGCAGCGGCATCGGAGTCGCTCACAGACAATTGCCTTGATGCCTTTTGCGATATGCACCGGGCTAACCAGGCGTCTCTGCTCTCACTGCGATCGGCGAGGCTCTTGCGCGGCTCACAGGCGTCGAAGATCGCCTGTGCTCTCGATGACATTGCAGCGAAGGCGCTGGAACCCGGGGCCTCGCGCTCAGCCAACTACCTCGATATCGAAGCAGCGCTACTCGCGCGGCTCGGTGACGAAGGCAGCGCTTTGCATCTTGGGCGCAGTCGTCAGGATCTGCACGAAACAGTGCGGCGCTTGGGCGTTCGTCGTCAGGCCGTCGCTGTCATGGAGGCTCAGCTTGCCGCGAGGCGGGCATTCCTGGTTCAGGCGGATCGATACTCAAATGCGATTGTGCCTGCCTACACCCACGGCGTGCAGGCGCAACCCACCACCTACGGGCATATCCTATTGGCGTTTTCAGACGCGCTCGCGAGGGATGCACGTCGATTCAAAGCCGCCATGGACAACGCAAACCTGAGCCCGCTTGGCGCTGCAGCGCTGACGACATCGGCGTTTCCACTTGATCGTGACGAGCTTGCGGGTTGGCTGGGCTTCTCGCGGCCGATTGCCAATAGCTTCGACGCCACCTTGATCTCCGCCATCGACTACAAAACGGAACTCGCGACCGCACTCGGGACATCCGCGCTCTTTGTTGGTCAGTTTGCCGAGCTGGTGCATCGGCAGTATCAACACGCGGTTCCGTGGCTCGTTCTGGACGCCTCGATGACCAGCGTCAGCAGCATCATGCCGCAGAAGGCGAACCCCAGACCGCTTGATCGGTTGCGGCTCGTTGCCAGCGAAACGCTAGCCAGCGGCTTCGGCGTTAGCATTGTCTCGCACAATCAACCGCCAGGAATGAATGACTATCGGGATGTAGAGGCGCTAACGCGAACGCTCGACAACGCGCTTGCGATGTACCGTCGGCTCGCGGACGTAGTGAGCGCAGTGCGCGTAGATGAAGAGCGTGCGCTGGCAGAAGTGAACACCGAATATTCGACCAGCACCGCGCTGGCGGAGTGGTTGTACCTGCATGATGAACTGCCGTTGAAGCGTGCATATCGTGTTGCCTCAACATTGGCGAAGACCGCTCGCAGCGAACGACAGCCCTGGCTCGAATTGTCGGATGAGACGATTCGCTCGATTTACCTGGAGCAGGCTGGAAGGGAGTTGACGCGAGACGTCGCTGACCTGCGCGAGGCGCTCGATGCCCGCGCGATGATTTTATCGCGGGTAGGCACAGGTGGTCCTCAGCCGAGTTCCATCAAGAGCCTGCTTGCCAGGGCGCAGGGCAAACTCGAATCAGACGAGGGTTGGCTGGACACCTTCCGGAAGCGTATTGGTGACAGCGATGAGAAACGCAAGCGAGCGTTCGCTAGGCTTACCGGGGATTGTTCGTAACGGCTGCTGCGACGCTGGCCGAAGTCTCCCCAGCCAGCGTCCAGCCGAGCATGCCATGCCCCATGTTCAGATAGAGCCCTGCGATCTCGGTTGGCCCCGTGACCGGCAGGCCGCTGGGTGTCATTGGCCGATGGCCGGTCCACACCACACAGGCAGGATCAATCGCTCCGTTAATGACGGCGTCCAGCAGCGTCTCCGTGGGATACACAGCGAGGTGCGGAGCTCTGCTTTGAGCGATTTGTACGAGCCTTCGAATGCGTTCTGGTTGACGAGCTTCGGGCCAGTTGATATCGGCCATACCGGCAATGCGAATTTGCTCACCCAGACGTGCCAGAACAACCTTGTCCTCGAGCAGGGTGAGGCTCTTGTCCAGCCTGGCAGCGCCGATGGGGAGAGTCAGGGAGTAGCCGGTGACCGGATAGATGTTTCTCGACAGTTGCAGACCCTGCAGCAGATTCGTCGCTCCGCCTGCGCAGATAACAACCACATCAAACTCAACTGTCTCGCCGCCTTCCAGGGTTAGCCCGGTGATGCCCTTGTGGTTGGTTTGAAGCGAGCAAACTCGGGATCCCAACCGAATATAAACACCTCGCCCGGTTAGCAGGTCCGACAGACCGTGCGCGTACGCACGGGCATCGCCCACTGCGTCGTTTGCACCGTAGATCGCAGCTACCGGTTTGGCAGTGAGCGTGCGTATCGCAGGTTCCAGAACGTTCGCCTCTTCGGTGCTGACCAGCTCGATTGCGCATCCCGCAGATTGTTTCTCCTCGATTTGCCTGCGTAGTGCATTCGTTGGCACTTCATTCAGCAGCACTAGCTTGCCGTTGCGACGATAGTCGTATTGGGAACCCAGACAGTGGTGCAGGTCTCGAAGGCGCTCGTCTGAGCGAAGGGCCAGATTGAGCAGAGCGCGTGCCGAGCGCTCGGACTGCTGTGGCAGGCACGACCAAAGAAAACTCGAACCCCAGCGCAGAAAACCGGTTGACCATTCGATGCGAGCGCGAATCGCAGGATCCTGACCAAGCAGAATCTGAGGCAGCTTTGTCAGCATT
>CAYGQC010000290.1:0-2558 GCA_964351875.1 uncultured Pseudomonadales bacterium | reverse complement strand
TCCACTTTGGCATTCAAGCTGCGAGGCGTTCATCCGGAAATCGCCAGCCAGCTTGTTATCAACGCTAACCTGTCGTCGAGTGGTCATTTCAGTGCGGCGCTGACGACTTCGGCAGACGAGGCAGACGAGGTGGAACCGGATCGGATTACTATTCGGGGATCCGTTGACGATGCTGATCTCAAGGTTAGTGGTGATCTGCATTTGCAGGGTTTCGCGTTGGCGTTAGCGGCAACAGCGGCAGGCCTCGATTCTGGATCAGGACGCGTTAATGCGAGCTTCGAATCACGCTTGCCCTGGCCGTTGCCGGATGAGTTTTCATTGCAGGATCTCTGGACGCGCGTAACGACTGCTTCAGTTGATTGGCAATCGGACGCTGGTGATCTTGTTGTGTCGAACGTCAGCGGGGCTCTCAGCTTCGATGGCCAAGCCTTGGATGCGCAATGGCAGGGCTCGATTCGAGGTGAGACCAGCGATAGCATCGTCACGGTGACGGCGGAGACCCTACACTCGATCCGGTACGAATCAGATCTGCTGACGCTTGCTGACGGTTTGGGATTGCGTGTTACACAGCCGGGCTCGGACATCACTGCGTTGTTGAACGCCGTGCGCATTCGGGGAGTAGGCGATACGAGGGTGCGTATTGATGCCGACGCGTCCATCGATGGCCAGGCCGAAGACCTGGTGTTTACTGGGAGCGTATCCACGAACTTCGTTGCGGCGGATAAGGCGCCTGCCCTGATGACGGAGAATTTGACTGGCGGAAACTTGAGCTATGTGGGCGCGTTGACCTTCGGCGGTCAGACTCAACAGGCTGTCATCAACTCTCAGTTCGCCCTCGCTGATAG
Organism: uncultured Pseudomonadales bacterium; assembly: GCA_964351875.1. Taxonomy (GTDB): domain Bacteria; phylum Pseudomonadota; class Gammaproteobacteria; order Pseudomonadales; family Azotimanducaceae; genus JANSWO01. The sequence continues at coordinate 1,713 of CAYGQC010000290.1, read as the reverse complement.
CCTGTTGACGCTAGACGGCACGGCGAGCGTCAGTATTTTTAAAAGCGCGAAATTCAACGCGACTTATCATCTCGATAGTGGCGCCGGTGCTGCGAGGGCGACCAACACAATCAAATTCACTAAGTCCCTGGCGGCGACGTTGATTCCAGGCTGGTCTGAACCCTATGACCTCGACGTGGGCACGATCGCCGCGAGCGTTCACCTCTCATGGCAATCATTTGAGACGATGGAGACGACTCTCGTCCTCACGTTAGCCGACGGTTCAGCGCACTACGACGACATGGTCGCGAGCGGGATCAGCGGCGAGTTTCACCTGGATTCCGTGAATGGTCTCGATCCAGAGCTGTGGGTGCTTGCGCCAACAGAGGTTGAGATCGCCACAATCGATATCGGATTGGCCATCACCGAGGCTCAGATCGGCTTGTCCTGGCGTGAGGATCGGCTGTCGATACTCGGCGCCGGGGCGAAGTTACTGGGTGGTTCAGCCGTAGCCTCGCCGTTTGACTATGTTGACGGGAGCGCCAGTGTTGACGTTTCCCTTGCGAAAATGGAGCTGGCTCAGATACTGGCTCTGGAAGGGGATGACATCGATGGCACCGGGTTGCTCTCTGGCCACCTACCCATCGAGGTGAGGGACGACATGCCGTCCATTGCCAATGGCACGTTGAATGGCCTGCCCCCGGGTGGCGTGGTGCAGTTGCAGCCGTCCTTCTCGGGCCTCACCGGAGACGCTGGTCTGGAGTTTGCGCTGCTTGCTCTTAAGGATTTCCGCTACAGCGTTCTCTCATGCACGGTCGACTATCAAGAGAATGGTGATCTGGCGTTGGGCGTGCATCTGGAAGGGTATAACCCGGCGGTGGAGAAGGGCCGTACGATCCGGTACAACCTCAATATCAGCGAGAACGTTCCGGCCTTGCTGAAGTCCCTGCAGTTGGAGAAGGGCGTCACGAGGGGTATCGAAAAACGGGTTCAAGGGTCATAGTATCGGCGTTAGTTTGAATCAGGCCGGTGCGATAAAGCCACACAGGAAAGCGATTGTGCATAGATTGATGCTAGGCGTGATCGCCGCGATGTTTGTCGTGGCGTGTACGCCGACCGTGAAGGTTGCGACAGATGAGCCGATCACGATTAATCTGAACGTGAATATCAAACACGAGATCCTGATTCGAGTGGATAAGCAGCTCGACGATCTCTTTAGCGAAGAGGGAGACCTGTTTTGATTAGCATCAAGCGATTTGCCTCGCTGCTGTTACTCAGCGCGGCCTTCCTGACTCTGCCAGCGTTCGCTATTGATCTGGAGCAAGCCAAGCGAGAAGGCCTGGTTGGCGAGCGGGCAGATGGCGATCTCGGCCTGGTGGTCGAGCAGGCGCCTGCAGATGTCGTTAGCCTCGTAAGCGACATCAATGAGCGCCGCCTGGTTGAGTATCGACGCATTGCGACTGCCAATGGGATTAGTCTTGCGGAGGTTCAGGCTCTCGCCGGCAAAAAGGCGATTGAGCGGACGCGGCCAGGTGACTGGATCATGACCAGCGACGGATGGCGGCAGAAGTAAGGCGTTAGCCGTCTGTGCTGAGATCGCCGCGCCTCACGAATTCTTCGAATTCGATCGGCTCGCGATGACGGGAACCAACCGTCATCGCGAAGGAGCGAAGCGACTGCGGCGATCTCCCAAGGCTCGGCAATGATTCCAGGCGTGCGGAGATCGCCGCAGTC
>CAYGQC010000289.1:0-2568 GCA_964351875.1 uncultured Pseudomonadales bacterium | reverse complement strand
CTCGAGCTCGCCGAGCCCAACATCATCTTTAAGCGAGGCAAAAAAGAGAACTCGCGCCACGCTAGCTCACCTGCTCTGAGGAATCAGCGCCGCCCTGGTTCGCGTCGTCGCGCTTAAAATCGCCGCTCGCACCACCGCTCTTGTGCAGCAGGCGGACGCTTTCAATACTCATGCCACGATCAATCGCCTTGCACATATCGTAGATTGTCAGCCCGCCGATACTCGCCGCCGTCAACGCTTCCATTTCGACGCCGGTCGGGCCGGTGACCTTGCACTCCACCGTGATGGTGAGCCTTTCGTCATCGAGCGGAACGATGTCCACCCTGACTCTGGACAATGGCAACGGATGGCACAGCGGTATGAGGTCGCTGCAGCGTTTAGCTGCTCCAATGGCCGCGATCCGCGCCGTGGCCAATACGTCACCCTTCCCGATCTCATCGGCATTGATCGCGGCCAGCGTTGCCGGCAGCATGCGAACCACCGCCTGGGCACGGGCGATACGCACCGTGGCTGCCTTGTCGGAGACATCAACCATGTGCACGTGGCCGCTCTCATTGATGTGGGTCAGTTCGCTCGATGCCATTCTGCGCGTCGCCTCAATGTTGGTTGGAGCCGCTCGGATAGAGGAGCTTGGAGCCAATGCTACGTTACAATGTCGTTCTTTCGCAGCTCGAACTGGCTCGCACGGCTTTTCCGCCGTCACAAACCTGATCCGGGGCTGCTGAGCAAGCGTTACCCACGGCCCGCGCGCCACGAGATCAAACCGCTCCAATGACTCATGTAGCCCACACATCGTCAGCTTTGCCGCCCGGAAGCCAGATTTGCGTCGGTCTGTCTGGTGGCGTCGATTCCGCCGTCGCGGCTGCGGTGCTCTGCCAGCAGGGGCATAACGTCACCGGGCTGTTCATGAAGAACTGGGATGAAGACGACGGCACCGAATACTGCACGGCCAAAGAAGACCTCGCCGACGCCCAGCGCGTGGCAGACCATCTGGGCATCGAACTGGTTACGGCCAATTTTGCCGCCGAGTACTGGGACAACGTCTTCGAATCCTTTCTTGAGGGCTATCGACGCGGCGAGACTCCGAACCCCGACGTACTCTGCAACCGGGAGATCAAGTTCAAGCAGTTCAGTCGCTACGCTCGCAGCTTAGGGGCCGACTTTGTCGCGACCGGACACTACGCTCGCAGCGCAATACACGACGATGGCCCAGCGCTCATGCGCGCGGCAGACGCCGGCAAAGACCAGACCTATTTCCTGCTGGGCATCAATCGGGACGAGCTTGCCAGCGTCGTGTTTCCACTGGGAGATCTGCAGAAATCGGAAGTGCGCCGCCAGGCGAAATCGCTTGGCCTGCACAACTTCGATCGCAAGGATTCCACCGGCATCTGCTTCATCGGTGAGCGCCGCTTTCGCGACTTCCTGGCGCGCTATCTCCCCGCCAAGAACGGCACGATCGTCGATACTGCAGGGCGAACCCGAGGCGAGCACATGGGCGCTGCCTATTACACCATCGGACAACGCGAAGGGCTCGGGATCGGCGGCCAGAAAGACGCATACGTCGGTCCCTGGTTCGTCGTGGACAAGAACGTCGATGCCAATCAGCTCATTGTCAGCCAGGATGCGCGGCTATTGATGAAGGACTACCTTGTGGCGACGGAGGTGAACTGGCTTGCAGAACGGCCGATGCTGCCGGCTCGAGTGTGTGCGAGCACGCGCTATCGCCAGCCAGCAACGCCGGCAACCGTGTCGCTTCGCGCGGACGGCGCGCTACGCGTTCGATTCGATTCGCCTCAACGGGCGATCACACCCGGCCAATACCTGTGCCTGTATGACGTTGACAGCAACACGCGCTGCTTTGGCGGCGGCGTGATCAGGAGTTCTGGCCGACATGCCTACTGATCTGACACCATCCGGAGGGTCCAGCCGCGCGCCACGGTTGCTGGATCGGATGCAGGAGCAAGCACTGGCCCTGGCTGGCATCGTGCAGAGCGCCCTGCTCGCGCACGAACTCGCGAGCGGCAAGCGGCCTGACACCGCGGAGCTCATCGCCCTACACCAGAGTACGCTCCGAATAAACAGCGACTCTGTAGTGGAGGCATTCGGCAGCGACCTGCGGCCGTGGATGCGCGGCTTGCGCACGGCTGTCGATATGCTCCGAAAACCACCCCGCGAACTGGTTCCGGTATTGCGTTACGTCATCACACTCGTCGACGTCACCCGCAGCCTCAGCAAGTACCCGAACATCGTTGCTCGTCTCGGTGAGAAACTTGGCGCGATTGACACCCTTGCCAGCGACGCCGACCAGGCGACCTGTGAGCGCTGTTATCGAGACTTGGCCGCGGCTTATAAAGCGACGCTATCGACACTTCCGGTTCGGGTGCAGGTGTCCGGTTCTCCGGCGCTCCTGGCTGACGAGAACGTCGCCTCTGAAATCCGTGCGGTTTTGCTGGGCGGCGTAAGGTTTGCGTGGCTTTGGCGGCAAATCGGCGGCCGGCGCTGGCACCTGATGTTCGCTCGCGGACAGGTGCAGGAGCCACTCGATTTCAACCTGAACGCGGTAACGCT
>CAYGQC010000288.1:0-2581 GCA_964351875.1 uncultured Pseudomonadales bacterium | reverse complement strand
TCCCAGACGCTGTTTTCGACCACACGCTGTCGGAGTTCAGGCAGCTATCCGCTCGTGAGCTGGAACACCTGGGGCGCCTTGGTCAGCCGATGTTCAAAGCCGCGGGCGAAGATCGATACCGCAACGTGGAGTGGGATTGGGCGCTGAACCATGCGGCGCAGCGGTTCTCGGAAACCGAGCCGGATCGCAGCTTTTTTTACAGCTCAGGCCGATCGTCGAATGAGGCGGGCTTCCTGCTCCAGCTAATGGCCCGGCTCTACGGCACCAACAACATCAGCAACTGCTCCTACTACTGTCATCAGGCGACCGGTGAAGCGCTTGGCGCTACGGTGGGTACGGGTACGTCGACGGTTGAGCTTGATGACATTGCTCGCTGCGATCTGTTTTTTCTGATCGGTGCAAACCCGGCGTCGAATCATCCTCGGCTCTTACACAAGCTTATCGAGCTGCGCCGTCGTGGCGGGACAGTCATTGTGATTAACCCGATGAAGGAAGCGGGGCTCGTTCGCTTTGCCGCGCCGAAGATGGTCAGTTCCATGCTCAAGGGCGGTGACGAGGTTGCGAGCCACTATCTGCAACCGCGCATCGGAACGGACATCGCGCTGTTTACGGCAATCGCCAAAGCGGTGATCGAGAACCAGGGTGTCGACCGTGATTTTGTTGACGCGCACTGTCAGGAGTATGCGGATCTTGAGCAGACAGTAGCAGGGCAGAGCTGGGCTTCGCTGGTTGCGGAATGTGGTGTCAGTGAGGTGTCAATTCGACAGGTTGCAGCGTGTTACCAGGCCTCCCAGCGAACCATATTTGCCTGGGGCATGGGGATGACCCATCACCAGCATGGCGTACGAAACATCGAGTGGATAAGCAATCTCGCGCTGTTGCGGGGCATGGTCGGTAAGCCAGGCGCTGGCCTGCTGCCGCTGCGCGGGCATAGCAACGTTCAGGGTATCGGGACGATCGGTGTTAAACCCGCGCTGTCGCTGGAGGTGTTTGACCGCATTGAGGATCACTTCGACGTACGTCTGCCGACAACACCAGGTATGCATACCCTGGAATCCCTCGAATGTGCTCATGGAGGTGGCATAGACGCTGCGCTAATGATGGGCGGGAACTTGTTCGCTGCTACGCCGGATCGCGATTGGGCGCGCGATGCTCTTGATCGAATCGGCTTCAAGCTTTTTCTCACCACCACGCTAAACGCTGGTCATATCAATGGCGTCGAAGCGGGCGAAGCATTGGTGTTGCCAGTGTGCGCGCGAGATGAGGAGCCCGAGCCGACGACTCAGGAGTCGATGTTCAACTACATCCGGCTGAGCGACGGCGGAATCGAGCGCATTGCGTCTGTGCGGTCTGAGGTCTCGATACTCGCGGATATCGCCAGCCTGCTGCTCGACGAAAACCCCATCGATTTTGCCGAATTCAAAAAGCACCAGAATATTCGCCAGGCCATCGCGAAGGTTGTTCCTGGCCTTGAGGATCTGGCGGATATCGACGTTGCGAAGCGGGAGTTTCATGTTCGGGGGCGTTTGCTATCGACACCGGCATTCGCTACGGCGGACGGCAAAGCCCGATTTGTCGTCGGTGCAGGGGAGAGCGTCACGGCCGGTCGAGATCACGCCTTCACCATGATGACGATCCGCAGCGAAGGCCAATTCAATTCGACGATTTACGAAGAGGAAGACTCGTATCGAGGTGTCAGCCACCGGTGGTCCGTTCTGATGAACCAGCAGGACATGCTCGAATTGGGTGTTGCGGACGGTGACAAGGTTCGGCTTTCCTCTGATGCTGGAGTGATGTCAGAGGTTGAGGTTAAGCGAGCTAACCTGCCGAAGGGAGATGTTGCCACCTACTATCCTGAGGCGAATGTTCTGTGCACTCGAAGGGCTGATCCCCGCTCGCACACGCCGCAATTCAAGTCGGTTCCCGTATCGATCGAGGTAATGCCTTCGCGATAGGCGAGTGCTTGCCAGGTCCTGGCCTGATAACGAGTGCTCACGGCGGCTTCGATGAGGGCTTGCTCTCCAGCCTCTTGTTGTTCGGGCGGGGCGGTTATAAAATTCGACTCAACGCGGAGTCGTACAAACGGCGCTGGCTTGCATCATCCGTCTACGCTGGCCGGTCTGCCGTTTGACCGCGAATCGCTAAAAATGGAAGCTCGTTAGTGCTTATGAAGATCGCGATCGCAGTCGTTGTGCTGATGGTTGTTGTGCTTGGATGGCGCTATACCGCCAGCGGCGACATCAATGCCGCAGTGATTGAGGAACTGCGCACGAATCCGTCCGGCGAGCGCGCGGCAATCAGCATGCTGGTCACGCTGCAAGATGGCCGGGAGTATCCGGTCAACTTTCTACGCGAAGACGGGGTCGTCTTTATGGGGATCGACGGGTTGTGGTGGCGGGAGTTCACCGGTGACGGACAGCCCGTCGCGATGCTCATTCAGGGCGAAGAGCATTCGGGCCATGCGCGGGTTGTGTCGGATGATCCGAACTACGTCGCTGAGGTGTTCAGCCGCCTTCGACCAACGGTGCCGACATGGTTGCCAGCGTGGCTGAACGGCAAGCTCGTTGTCGTCACACTGGAC
>CAYGQC010000287.1:0-2615 GCA_964351875.1 uncultured Pseudomonadales bacterium | reverse complement strand
CCCTCGGGCCGGACGACAAACTCGCTATCAGCCGCGCGCTCGCGGTCCATATCGCCGGCAAACTATGCCGGGCATAAGCCGCCGATAGCGGTCCTCAATCGGGCAGCTCACGAGGGCTGGGAGTGAGCGCCTACCAACAGGCAGAAGCCTGCTACGGCGCGATTCTCGTCGCAGGCGGAGCGCAAAAACGGGAACCAATGCCTAGCCAGGGAACGCGCCGGGCACGTAACATGGCCAGTCTCTAAAGCAGGCGCAGGATTTGTCCGTGGCCGGAAAGAAGCAACGTCGCAACGCGAGCCCCAGCGGCTCGCCTCGCAAGGCAAGATCACCGTCCGCTCCCACCCCCACTTCGCCGTGGGGGTACGCCGTTTTTGCGATCGTGGGCGGGCTCGCAGGCTTGCTGGTGACGCTTGCGCTACTCACATGGCAAATGTTGGCGCCGGCAAACAGCGAGCATGAGCAAGCGCTCGTCGACCAGTCAGCCAAGCAGTGGCAAGCCAGCATCAACGGCCGGCTCGCCGATCTAAAGGCTCAGGCTGACGCCGCCGCCACATCGGCCGACGTCATCGCAGCACTGACCAGTTTTGATGCACGCCGAATCAGCGCAGCCAGCCGCAGCCTGGCGCAGAGCATCCCCTACGCGGTTCGCGTCGACATTATCGAGAAAGGTAAGGCGGCCGTGGATCTGTCCTCGGACGTGCCGATATCGTTCGCCGCGCTCGCTGCGATCAAGCGCGCCGAGGGCGAGCCCTACGTCGGCCCCGAGGTAGCCCTGAACCAACGCCAGGTCTTCTACGTCGCGCGCCCCATCACCCATCAAGGTACCGTGGCTGGCACGCTGTACCTGGCGATGTCCATGGACTACCTGCTGTCGGGTATAACCGCTTTCGACCCATCAGCCAGCAAGCTGCAGATCAATCAGCAATTCGCGGGCGAAGCGGCGAACACCATTCTCGAACACGGCAACGGCGCCGAGGATTCGGCAAAAGCAACTCGCACGCTGAGCAACCAGACCTGGAGCCTGACGGTTGCTGGTGGGCAGATCGAACCCGTTGTCAGCCTCATGGCGTTACTAACCCCAGCCGCAGTCGGCATCGCACTGTTACTCGGCGGTATTTTTCTCTCCTTCTCGCGCCTGTTCCGCAAGATGGAAGACGACGCCGACTCCCTCGGCGAGTTGGTCGAGCGGCGACTGGCCGGCCGTTCTGCGCGCATGCATCGATTCAACCTGCCGACCTTCAGCGCACTCGCCAGCCACGTGCTCGGGCAGTCGACCGGTAACGCTGCTGAGCCGGCGGAGCCTGACACCTCCGATGCATCGAACGACGCCGAAGCGCTCGCTGACGAGTTTGCCGACGACGACATTCTGGACCTGGACGACGCGCCTGAGCCGGCCAAACCCGCGGCCGCCGGGACGAAAGGCGTAAAGACGAGCTCGAAGACCAGAAACAGTAACGCTGACGATTTTCTCGACGTCCGTGATGACGATGACAACTTTGGTATTGAAGTAACTGAATCGGAGGGCCCAGTGGGCATCGACCTGGATGAAGACATATTCCGCGCATACGACATTCGCGGCATCGTTACCGACAATCTGACCGAAGAGGTCGTCTACTGGATCGGCCGCGCTTTCGCCGCCGAGGCGCTGTCCAAAAATTCAACTCGGGTGGCCGTCGGCCGGGATGGCCGCCACTCGAGCCCGCTGCTGCGCGACGCTCTTGCTCGCGGCCTCATGGAAGGCGGCGCGGACGTCGTAGATGTTGGCGAGGTGCCCACACCGCTGCTGTACTACGCAAACTTTGCCCTCGATACGGGCACCGGCATCATGATTACCGGCTCGCACAACCCGCCGGAATACAACGGGCTGAAGATGGTCATCGCCGGTGAGACTTTGGCCGAGGGCCGCATTCAGGATCTCAAGCGCCGACTGCTCGAGCACGACCTGAGCGAAGGCGAAGGCGAGATGGAGGAAGTCGAACTGATCGATCACTACATCGACCGGGTCCTCGACGATGTGGCCATCGCGCAGCCGCTCAAAGTGGTCGTCGACTGCGGCAACGGCGTCGCCGGCATAGTTGCGCCGCGACTGCTGCGCGAACTCGGCTGCGAGGTCATAGAGCTGTATTGCGACGTCGATGGAGACTTCCCCAACCACCACCCCGACCCGGCGGATCCGAAGAACCTCGACGATCTCATCACCGTGGTCGGGGCCGAAAACGCCGATCTCGGCCTGGCCTTTGATGGCGATGGCGACCGGGTTGGCGTGATCACCAACCGCGGTCAGATCGTGTGGCCGGACAAACTGATGATGCTGTTTGCACGGGACATCGTGGGTCGCAACCCAGGCGCCGACATCATCTATGACGTTAAGTGTTCGCGGCACCTGAATGCGCTGATCTCCGAATATGGTGGCCGGCCAATCATGTGGAAGACCGGCCATTCCCATATCAAAGCCAAGATCAAGGAAACCGGGGCCTTGCTGGGTGGAGAGTTCTCCGGCCACATCTGTTTCGCCGAGCGCTGGTATGGCTTTGATGACGCCCTGTATTCAGCGGCACGCCTGCTCGAGATTCTCGGCGCTGAAAGCCAGGATGCCGACTCGCTCTTTGCAGAAT
>CAYGQC010000286.1:0-2631 GCA_964351875.1 uncultured Pseudomonadales bacterium | reverse complement strand
GCGCTGGGCCTGGCGGCCGTGGTCGCAGTGATGGTCGTTTCTGCCTGGCTTGTCGGGGACGATGATTCCGCTGATGAGGTCATTACTGCTGAGCGCGCTCCCGATGAATCAGCACCGAGCTTTCGTGATAGCCCTATCGTCGAGCACACGGACAACAGCGTCGCATCCAAACACGATCGGCCCACGGTTGCTGGGCCTTCTCAGAAAACGGATACCCCGGAAGAGGGCGACGCGCCATCATTGTCTTCCGAAACCGTGGATGACTCGCTTGCTCGGCCAGCGGTGTCGGAGCAAGCGGTATCGCAGCCGATTGTTGATGGTCCGAGTGTGTTTGCCGCCGCTCAGGAGGGTGCAGATACTGCGATCGAGGCGCGCCAGCAAGTCGAGCGACTACTGGAGCAAGCCGAATCGTTTTTCCAACAGGGAATCTGGACGCGCGGCGAAGACGGCAGTGCGGCCGAGCGTTTTCTCAGCGCGCTCGCACTCGATCCAGACAACGCCAAAGCGCAACGGGGGTTGAACCGGTTGCGTATTGGCATCGCAAATATGCGTGATACCGACGCAGCACAAGACTCTCTGATTCGCCTCAATAGTATGATCGAGGCGGGAGGGAACAAGCCTGGGGCCGTATTGCCTGACGCGGCAGACGTTGGCGTTGACGCTGAGTCGCCGAGTCAAAGCACGGCGGATTTGCTTAGCCTTGCGCGCGAACGAATGGCGGCAGGCTTTGTCACAGAGCCGTACGAGGATAACGCGGTGGCGTATGCTCAACGGGTGCTCAGAAATGAACCAGGAAACGCCGCTGCGGCGGAGTTACTGGATGAAGCTGCAGGTAAGTTGTTAGCAACCGCCGTGGATTTGCGGCTGGCTGGCCAGAACACCGCCGCCCGGGCCCTCGTTGCTTCCGTGCTGGACTTCGCTCCGGACCACGCGACAGCCCGGCGTTATCGCGTCGAGTGGTTGGACTGAATGAGAAGGCGCCACCTTTGAAGCAAATCCGAACCCCGATGGATAGTGTTGCTGTAGATTGCCGAGATAGCGGTGAGTTTGGGTATATGACGTATTCAGGAGCCTCGCGTGCCTCGTAAGAGTGATGGGCCCGACAAGCCAGTCGAGGGTGGTGGCACCGTCGTAGACTTCGCGCTAGCCGCGTCGACGCCTGCCCTGCATCGAGCCCAGGAACTCATCTATGACGCCTGGGATACCCCTGATCCGATGGAGCGGATCGCAATGGCGAAACAGGCGCTGAAGCTGTCACCCGATTGCGCTGACGCTTACTGCCTTTTAGCAGAGGAATCGGCGCAGACGTCTGGTGAGGCGCTCAAGCTGTATCTGGACGCGACCGGTGCGGCGCTGCGAACCCTCGACCCAAAGGTGTTCGACGAGGATCGTGGCCACTTCTGGGGCCTCATCGAAACTCGGCCCTACATGCGAGCCCAGCAGGGTATTGCAGATTGCCTTATGGAGGCCGGCCGGTTTGCTGATGCCGTTGACGTGCTTCAACAGATGCTGGACCTGAATACCGTCGACTCCCAGGGCGTTCGTTACCTGCTCATGAGCGCGCTGTTCGAACTTGCTGACGCCCCAGCCCGTTCGAGTCTGTTCGAGCGGTTCGCAACTGAGTCGGGCTCGTTCTGGGCCTACAGCAAAGCGCTCCATGCACTGTTGAATGCTGAAACACCGCAAGGTGCAGCCAGCGAGCTTCGACGTGCTTGTCGAACCAATCACTTCATTGCCGATGTGCTGCTTGGCCTGCGACCCATCATGACCGGCCCTGCACAGTTTTACGGCGAGGGTGACCAGGGCGACGCGGCCTATTACCTTGAGCTCTGCATGCATCACTGGCTACGTGAGCCTGGCGCCATTGAGGCGCTGCGGGCTATCTATAAGCCTCCGGGCCGACGACGCTGAGAGCGCGATGGCGGACTCAAATGACTCAAGTGAAGGCTCGGGCTCGGGCTCGGGCAAGGGCGAGAACGACAGATCGAAGACACCCCAAAACGTAGTCGAACTGCGGCCTGGCAAGCGCTCGACTATCGCCGTGGCGAAGGCAGAGCGGGGAAAGCGAGCCAAAGGCAAAACGCTTTGCGGACGCGGGTTTCATCGCTGGAAAGTGGCCAAAGAACGCCCGTTCGATGTGAAGCAGGGCAAGCTGGTGACGCTGGAACGGTGTGAGCGCTGCGGCAAGGAGCGTACGTCTAGCCGCTGAAGGTCGGGGGTAGGCCGACTGTTGCTCGATGACACTTGATTATCCGCGCCGCATGCATACAATTCGCACTCTTCGCGGGAATAGCTCAGTTGGTAGAGCGCAACCTTGCCAAGGTTGAGGTCGCCAGTTCGAACCTGGTTTCCCGCTCCAAATTCTTTTCTTTTGGGATCAATGGCCTAGCTTTGGTGCATTGTTTCCTGATCGTTCCGGCAGGCGTTCAGTAGTGCCCTCCGCAGTGAGGCATGAAAACGAACGCGCCGCCGGTCGGAGCGCCCACCCCAACACGTTTATACCTTCGGCTCAGCAGGTGTTGATTTCTCTTGCGTGGGGTGTTCTGCGAATGGGCGCAAACTCGCTCGCCGTGCTAATGCAGCGCAGGATCCAATCGGTCCTGGCACCTGGACCTGGCACCTGGACCTGGC
>CAYGQC010000285.1:0-2631 GCA_964351875.1 uncultured Pseudomonadales bacterium | reverse complement strand
TCAGGTGAAGTTCGAGGCATTTGGCTCCGAGCGCCAGATTGTCCCGACAGGGGATATCGCTGCCGGCGACACGCCGTTGCCGCTGCAACGTGTACCCGCTGAGATTGACGGTCTCGAAATCGCTGGGCTAAGCCTTGACGAATACCTCGAGCGGGCAAACGTTGCCGGGCTGATGGTGGTGCAGGATGGCAAGGTCCTGTTGGAACGCTATCGCTACGGAAACGATGTAGACACGCGCTGGATATCGTTCTCCGTGACCAAGAGCGTCGTCTCGATGCTGATCGGCGCTGCTATTGAAGATGGCTACATCGGCAGCGATGCAGATCTGGTTACCGACTACCTGCCTGCGCTAAAAGGCAGTGGCTACGATGGCGTAACCGTGCGTAACCTGCTGCAGATGGCCTCCGGCGTGCAGTGGAACGAGGATTACGACGATCCTAAATCGGATGTTGCCTCTGCACCCTACGCAACGCTCTCGCTCTACGACTTTCTCGCCGCTAAGCCTTCCGTTGCTGAACCTGGCAAGCGGTTTAACTACAACACCGCAGAAACCAACCTCGCCGGCACACTGCTGCGCTCCGCGATTGGCAACAACCTGTCTACCTATCTATCCGCGAAGATCTGGCGGCCATTCGGCATGCGAGCCGATGCGTCCTGGAATCTCACCGAGCCCGATGGTGGCGAGTTCGGCGGCTGCTGCATCAATGCAACGCTCGACGATTACGCCCGGCTAGGCCTGTTTGCCATGGCAGATGGCGTGTTGCCGGATGGAACTCGCGTGTTGCCCGAGGGCTGGATGGAACGCTCAATAGAGCCCTCGGCCGGTTATGAAGGCTATGGCTATTTCTGGTGGTTGCTCGGCGATGGTCGTTACCGCGCCGCGGGCATCTTTGGCCAGGGCATCTACATCGACCCAGAGAATCGCTTGGTTATCGCGATGCACAGCGCCTGGGAGAAGGCTGACACACCGAAGGACGATAGCCTGAAGCTGGCTGCCTTTGATGCGCTTAGTCGCCACTTCGCGCGCTAAGCGTCTGACTGCCTTTTCAGGGTTGGCAGTCGCCGGGTTGCTTGGCGGCCATCGCGAGTACGCAGCGTGCGATGAGAGGCGTCTGCCGAATCTGCAGCAGATGGCCTTCATGGGGCAGGACCACAGTGTGCGCGAGCGCTGATCCAAAAGCGGTCTGTGCGAAATGCGCATGGGCCACAGGTACGAGTGAGTCAGTTTCGCCGTGCAGCAACCACATTGGCACGCGCAGCGATTGCCAGCGGCCTGACTCGCGGGCCAGCTCCCTGGGCAATGCATACATCTCTTCATTCGACGTACGCAGCTCAGAACCAATGAGCGTGTTAATGCCGGGTAGCGACGCCGCGCGGTTGTACCAGCGCGGCCCTGCGATCGATGCATCAAACGGACCGGCGAGTGCGATCAGGCCGTCGACGTACTGCGGATAGTCCAAACCGAGCGTCGGTAACAGGGGAGCAGCCCAGGAGTGGCCGATCACGATGATGGGCAAGGTTGGATGATCGCTATGCAACTGGGCGAGCAGCGGACCGAGGAGGCGGCTGTGCTCTGCGAAGGTAGGAACAGGGCGGTGGTCTGCGTATTGTGATTCGCCCCAACCGGGACGGTCGATGGAGATCAGCTTCACCGAGGCCAGAAAACGCTCATTGCGCATGAGCCGCCCGATATCGGACCAGCCACCTGGTGTGCCGTGAATCCACAGCGCGACCGCAGTGTTCGCTTGGCCAACCTCGCGGTAGTGCAGCGTGAAGTCGCCGAAAACCAGTTCGTGCGATTCGATTTCGGGGTGCGCCTGGACTTCAGACTCAATGTACGCCTGGTGCTCGCGAATCTCCTTGGGAAGTACGCAGCTCACCGCCAGCGTGAGGCAGCCGGCAGCAATCAGCAAAGCGACAGCCGCACGGGGAATCAAATCAAAGCGCCAGGCTTCGGGTCAATTTGGCGTGCGTTTGCCACTTTACTTGCGTGTGCTGCGTCAGTTGCTACCAGAGGTTGTGCTTCTGAACTTCCGCGCGGCCGACAACCATGTGGTGAACTTCATCAGGGCCATCTGCAAAACGCAGGTGACGCATGTCAGCGTACATCTCGGCCAATGGCGTCCACTGAGATACGCCACTGGCGCCGTGAATCTGAATAGCGGCGTCAATGATCTCGCAGACTTTTTCCGGAACCATCGCCTTCACCGCGCTGACGTACACCCGTGCTTCTTTGTTGCCAAGCACATCCATCGCCTTGGCGGCCTGCAGCACTGCTAGCCGCATCGCGTTGATCTCGATGCGTGCCCGCGACACCACTTCAAGATTCTTGCCAAGCTTGATGAGGGGCTTGCCGAACGCTTCGCGCGTTGCACCGCGTTTGACCATCAGCTCCAGAGCTTTCTCAGCTTTACCGATAGATCGCATGCAGTGATGGATGCGACCGGGGCCTAGGCGAACCTGAGAGATCTCGAAGCCACGGCCTTCGCCCAAGAGCATGTTTTCCTTCGGCACGCGAACGTTGTTGAAGTTAATGTGCATGTGGCCGCGTGGCGCATGGTCCTGACCGAACACCTGCATGCCCTCCAGTATTTCGACCCCAGGGGTGTCGATGGGCACCAGGATCTGTGA
>CAYGQC010000284.1:0-2636 GCA_964351875.1 uncultured Pseudomonadales bacterium | reverse complement strand
CCAGAGAGCCCCAATAAGCAACCAGCCCAGTGCGGAGATGACGCTTGAGCCTGAACGAACTCACTGCCATCAGCCCCCTCGACGGCCGCTACCGCAGCAAACTTGAGACCCTGTCCGAGCTGGCTTCTGAACAGGCGCTGCAGCGTTACCGCGTTCAGGTTGAAATCGAGTGGCTCCTGCACCTGTCCGCGAGCGATGAGATCGAAGACATTGCGCCGGCGAGCGTTGCTGACGCAACTGCGCTGCGCGGCCGCTATCAGGCGTTCAACGGAGCCGATGCCCAGGTCATCCGCGACTTCGAGGCGCAGACCAATCATGACGTTAAGGCTGTTGAGTATTTCGTCAAAGGCGCGGTCGATGAGCTGCCAACGCTCGCGCCGCATCGCGAATTTGTGCATTTCGCTTGTACCTCCGAAGATATCAACAACACGGCCTACGGGCTGATGCTGCTTGCGCTGCGGCGTGAGCTCAGTGGCGCCATGACCACGCTGATAGAGCGAATCGCAACCCTTGCGCACGAGTACGCGGACGCCGCGATGCTATCGCGCACACACGGCCAGGCGGCATCGCCAACGACCATGGGCAAGGAATTCGCCAACGTTGCCGCGCGGCTGTCACGACAACACGATCAGCTCAAGGGTGTTTCCATACTCGGCAAATTCAACGGCGCGGTGGGCAATTTCAACGCTCACGTCGTGTCGTACCCGAATGCCGACTGGCAACAACTGACGGCAGATTTCCTGACGGGCCTTGGGCTCGAGCAGAACCCGTACACCACTCAGATCGAACCTCACGACTATGTTGCGGAGTTCCTGCACTGCCTGGCACGTTTCAATCAGATACTGCTCGATTTTGACCGCGACATCTGGAGCTACATCAGCATCGGCTACTTCGGCCAGAAGCAGATTGCCGGTGAGACTGGTTCATCCACGATGCCGCATAAGGTCAACCCAATCGATTTCGAAAACTCCGAAGGCAATCTCGGCGTCGCCAACGCACTGGCGAACCATCTCGCAGAAAAATTGCCCGTATCCCGCTGGCAGCGCGACCTGTCCGACTCCACTGTGCTGCGCAATCTTGGTGTAATCGCCGGCCACTCGCTGCTCGCCTACCAAGCGAGCCTGAAAGGCATAGGCAAACTGAAGCTGAACGCCACAGCGCTTAGCATGGATCTCACGCGGAGCTGGGAAGTACTCGCGGAGCCGGTGCAGATGGTCATGCGCCGCCTGGGTATGGCAGAACCCTACGAGACCTTGAAACGGCTGACCCGCGGCGAACAGCTCGATGAGGCACGCTACGCAGCCCTTCTCGACCAACTCAACCTGCCGGAAGAAGCCGACCGAGTGCTGCGTAAGCTTCGCCCGGAAACCTATATCGGTTTGGCTGCAGAATTCGCCAAGAGCGTAGAGCTGCGTTGACCCTGTTGGTCAGACAAGCGAGCTGGCCCGAGGACAGCGCTGCGCTGCGCGCCCTTCGGCAGGAGGTTTTTGTCATCGAGCAAGGCGTTCCGGAATCGCTCGAATGGGATGGTCAAGATGAAGCCTGCCAGCATTTCATTGCCGAAATAGACGGAATTGCGATCGGTTGCGCACGCCTTATGCCGACGGGGCAAATCGGCCGCATGGCGGTACTTGCTGATCAGCGTGGCACGGGGACCGGCGGCAAGTTGCTGCTCGCGGCGGTTGAGGCTGCACGCTCGCTGTCTGCCCCCGACATTCATCTGCACGCCCAGGTTCAGGTGGTACCGTTCTACGAGCGTTTTGGCTTTAAGTCGGTTGGCGAGCGTTTCATGGAAGCCGGCATCGAACACCAAAGCATGCGCTTGGCGACCGATGCGCACCCGGATACGCACCTTGATGCGACGCAGCCAACCTTCGGCCGGCTGAATGGTCGCGACCTGGCACCCTTCGACGGTGACGAGGCCGCTACACAGACCGCAGCCAAGTTGTGCGCTGGCGCCCGCCGAGAGATTTTGATCTATAGCCAGCTTTTAGATCAGGAGATATTCGGCCAGAAAACACTAGTGACAGCGCTCTCAGATTTCGCTCGCAGCCACGCTCGCGCCGAGGTCGAGATACTCATTCATAGCAGCTCGAAGATTCGCGCGCGAACACACGAACTCGTCGCGCTGGCCCAACGGCTATCCAGCAAATTTACGATCCGGCTGGTTGGTGACGACGAACGCAACGAACGCCGCAGCTTTATCGTTGCGGATGGCGACGGGTATTGGCTTCTGCCTGACTATCAGCAATCGACAGGTATCGCCTGCGCCTTTGATCCCGTGCAGGCGCAGCATCTTAGCGAGCGTTTTGTCGAGTTATCCAGAAGAGCAAAGCCGGATCCGAATTTGCGGACGCTGAGCATTTAGCGAGGCTGTGACCTGCTTGCCGCCTGAAGCTGCTGAACCTCGCTACTTAACGACCAACATTGCTTCGATGTTGTGCCCATCCGGATCAAGCACAAAACAAGCGTAGTAGTTTTCGTTGTACTGAGGTCGAATACCGGGTTTGCCATTGTCCTTTGCACCAGCGATCAACGCAGCCCGGTAGAATTCGACGACGCTTTCCTTGCTCCCCACGCGAAAAGCGACATGACAACTCGTAACTGGTCGCTCATTGTCATTCGCTTTTCGAATT
>CAYGQC010000283.1:0-2657 GCA_964351875.1 uncultured Pseudomonadales bacterium | reverse complement strand
CGGCCGATAGCCAAAAGGCGCTTCGAACGCGGCTACGTCTCGATCGGAGAAATTGTGTACGTCGTACCCGGCCTTGATCATGCCGAGGTCTAACTTGCGCGCCCAGCTAACTCGCGTGGCGCCGTATCGACGTAGCTGCTGATGGGCGATGTGCAGGATGCGCTGGCTCATGCCTCAGAGTCCCAAACAGTTCTGATCGCGATAAAACAGAGTGCTCTCGCTGCCGATGATGGAGCCAGGCTTTGGTCCGTGCAGGGGGAGAGCTCTAAATCCTGCGTGTATCGCGGCTTCGATCGCCTCCTTGTATTCCCAGCGTTGAGAGTCGTCGAGGATGATAACGCCCGCATCCGTCAGCCGGCCCAGCGCGTTAGCCAGGCATTGGGGTCGGTCCAGACCATCGATCAGAATCAGATCGAACGGCTCATACTCGTTTGGCTTGGTGATGTAGTCAGGACCCGGTTCCGCGTGCACGAGCGTCGCGTTGTCCGGCATCTGGGCGGAGATCTCGGTTACCCATTCCCGGCTGTGTTCGACACTGACCACGGTGCCCACGTGCGGCGCGAAAAACAGCGTCGAGTTGCCGCTGCCGTATTCGAAGACTCGCAGTTCCTTGCCAAGTCGTGATTTCAGCAAGCCAATGAACGGATAGTTGAGCCAAGGCAGAGGCTCGCCGTCCGGGCCGACGGGTCTTCGTGCCTGATATGAACGCAGCAGCCCGCTTTTGACGAGGTAAGAATCCGGGTGGTGCCACAGCTTCAGAAAGCGCAGAAAGGTCGCCAGCTTCGACCGTGGTTTTACTTCGTCTGCCATTGCGTCTCTTCTCCACTTCCCGCCAGTCACTGATCGCGCTGTTGCGTGCACAACATTGTGTTCAGAGTACACTTCGGCGCGTCTACATCGTTTTGCTTCGGGGGGTCCAATTTTGCCTAGCGCCTGGTCGAATTGCTTGTGTGAGCGCGTCGGCGTGCGCGCGGGCGACACTATAGCCAGCAAAGGCTGCGCTGGGTAATCGATGCCTGAACCTCTCGTTATCTGGCGCTATGTCGACGGTACTCCGGGCCATGAAAAGCAGACGGCGGGTCTCATCCAGGGACTCGAAGCGCATGCGGAGTGCGTGGTCGTCGATGTCGATGTGCGCAATCAGCCGTTAGCTCGAATTGGCCAGGCGCGGCGCGCGGAGTGCGCCAACCCAGACCTTGTCATTGGCGCCGGTCACTCGACCCACGCCAGTTTGCTGGCCGCTCGATTCTCACTGAAGGCCAAGGCGGTGGTTCTCATGAAGCCAAGCCTACCGACGTTTCTTTTTGATCTTGTCCTCGTGCCGGAACACGACCGGGTGTTGCTCGGCGGCAACGTTGAACGCACGGCTGGTGCGCTTTGCCCGTTCATCGATGCCGACAAAGAGCCGGATGCCTCGCTGCTGATGCTGGGTGGGCCGAGTCGCCATGTGCGTTGGCAGGATGAGGACGTGATTGCTCGCGCTCGTGGCGTCGTGCAGGCAAACCCGGATCGCGTTTGGACGGTTGGAGACTCCCGCCGAACGCCGGATGGTGTTTTAAGCGCGGTTTGCGCCGGCCTTGGTGCTGCGCCTGAACACTGGCGGGATACCGAGTCGAGCTGGTTGGTCGAGAGGCTCGGTGCGTCACCGCAGGTGTGGGTCACTGCGGACAGCGTGTCGATGCTTTATGAAGCGCTCGCGGCTAATGCTCAGGTAGGCGTGATCGATGTGCCGTTCGCCTCCGGTGCTAACAAGATTGAACGCTCGCTCGCTGGCCTTGTTGCGCGCGGGGCGGTGACGCTCGCGTCCGTCAGCGAACAGTTGCCCGAAACCCCGCCAGGTATCCCTATCCGTGAGAACCTTCGCTGTGGCGAGGCGATCGTGCGGCGCTGGTTCAGCCAGTATCTGCTCGCGGGTTAGCTGTCGTCTTTCTGCGTCGCGAGCTGCTCGTAAAGCACCAGCGTTTTCGCACACATGGTAGATAGTAGAAACGTGTTCGGAAGGGGCGGTGTCGCTTCACCCGCGAGTACTCGTTTGGTGACGCTCGCGAGCGCGGCCTCGTCACCTACGTCCACCAACCCGTCCGGGAATAGAGACGCTACAGACTCCGCAGCGCCGCCGTAGTTCCAGGCGATGACCGGGCGACCGAGGCTGAGCGCTTCGATCATCGTGCGGCCAAAGGGTTCGGCGTGCGTGGACAGGTTGTAGACGGCGTCTGATATCGCCATGACTTCTCGAACGTCGTCCCGATGCCCCGTAAATGTCAGGCGATCAGCGACGTTCAGTGTCGCTGCCAGCTTGTGTAGCTCGCTCTCGAAAGGCTTCTGCCGTTCTTCTGCGCTGCCAACAATCAGACCGTGCACGTTGTGGCTGCTCGCGAGCTCTGCGACCAAACGAATGAACGACTCACCGCCTTTCCAGCGCGTGATTCTCGCCGGCAGGCTGAGGATCAAACGCTCTTGTGGAATACCGAATTGCTGGTGAAAGGATTCGGCCCAGTCTGCAGCGGCTTGATAGCCCCGGGGAAAATCTTTGTCGTCAACACCGCGGTAAATCAGTTTCACGCGCGTGTCTTTCGCGCGTGGGTAGTTGTCTCGAATGTAGTCGCGAACGGCGCCGGATATGGCGATGATGACCTCGCCTTTGGTCATCACTTCGC
>CAYGQC010000282.1:0-2668 GCA_964351875.1 uncultured Pseudomonadales bacterium | reverse complement strand
GCGTTCGAGGTCAGCAACTTCGACACTCTGATGGCTGGTCACGATCACCTCAAGCGCCGCAAGCGCAAGCACGTGTGGGGGATCGGCCGACACCGTTTCGGCGGTCAGATCTTCGACTACTGGGCCAACCCGTGGGGGGTGATCCACGAGCACTGGACGGACACTGACCTGCTCAATGCCAATGAACCCAGCAAGGACAACAGCGTCGCTGACGTCGTCGACTACTGGGGCCCCGCTCCACCGCCAAGCTTTGTCGTTTCGCGTTGGAACACGAAAGCGTTTCGCAACATCGCTCGGCTTCTAAAAGCCCGCTCACGAGCATAGGCCAACACGAGGAGCAACCATGGGACTCAAGATCGTCCGATTCCGCGCATCCGACGGCGATGCGCGCTGGGGAATACTCAGAAACACGCACATCGATGGGCTAGCCACCCAATACGACTCTCACGGGGAACTGCTGCAGGCCTACGCTGACGACCCAGTGGGGTTCACGGCAGACACAGGCCAGCGGATCGAGCGCGATGCCGTGACACTGTTAGCACCGGTCGTGGGATCACCGCAGATCTTCTGCCAGGGTCTCAACTACGAGACGCACCGAGATGAAGGTGGCGTTGCGACCCGGGGTGCAAACCGGGGTGAGAATCTAATCTTCACCAAACCCCCCTCGGCGATCACCGGGCCCAGCGGCAACATCGTACGACCGGCCAATTGCGAGCTGCTCGACTACGAGGTCGAGCTCGCCCTGGTGATGAAGCGAGACCTACCCGTGTCGAGCATCGTGACGCCCGACACCCTCCTCGACTACGTCGGAGCGATCACCCTCACTACCGATGTGTCCGCGCGCGACCTGATGTTCGGCGCGCCGATGATGCAGTGGTTCAAAGGCAAGGGGCAGCGTACGTTCTGCCCGACTGGGCCCGTGCTGTATCTGCTAGGCGAGGATGATCAAGGCCTGCTCGACCGACTGCGCCTGAGGTTGTCGCTGAACGGCCAGCTCCGGCAGGACGCCACCACCGATCAGCTCATCTTCAAACCCCATGAAACTCTGACAGAGCTTGCTGAGTTCACCGATGTGCAAACCGGCGACATGGTGCTCACCGGCACGCCGGGCGGCGTGATTCTCAACGCATCCCCCAAAGTGGGGCTCGCCATTGTCCTCAACTTCACCAACGACGCGCGCCGCAAGCGCAAGTTGGTCGCAACCCAGAGCAAAGTGCGCTACCTGCAGCCCGGTGACGAGCTGCGCTTGAGCCTGTGCAGTAGCGATGGACAGCTCGATTTGGGTGAGCAGCGTTGCCGGGTTGTCGACGCGAGCGCGTGACAAGGTCAACAGCCACAGGAGAGATCAAACGATGAGGCTAAACGCTGATCAAGTCACCAACGACGAGGTGCGCACTTGGCGAGGGCTGCATCTGCTGCACTTCTCAATGTCATCGTGCTCGCAGAAAGTTCGGATCCTGCTTCGAGAGAAAGAGGTGGATTGGACGTCCCATCCCATCAACTTAGTTAAGGGCGAACAGAAGCAACCGTGGTTCACGTCTATCAACCCCAATGCGGTCGTTCCTGTGCTCGTGCACGACGGAGCGGTACACGTCGAGAGCAATGACATCCTGGCTTACTTGGAGGACAAGTACCCATCACCTGAAGGTGGTTACCTCCCCGTCGATGCACCCGACGAGGCACAGGCAAAGGCCTGGCTAGACCTCGAAGACCAGCTGCACAGCGATCTGCGTACGCTGACCTTTACCTTCGTCGCGCCGGGGGGCCTGATGAAAGGCGGCCCGAGCATCTCCGATGACATGATCGATGGAGCGCTTGAACGCTTTCGCACGGCGTTCGAGAAACTGGACGCACAGCTCGGCTCAACACTCTATCTGTGCGGCGACCGCTTCATGCTGCCGGATATCGCCTGGGTCATCTCAGTCCACCGACTGGCACTAGGCGGGTATCCGCTAGAGCGACATCCAAACCTCGAGCGCTGGTACCACAGCCTGCTCAGCCGGCCATCCATAGCGGCTGAAGTTACCGAGGGTCACTGGCTACCGGTGTTCGCCGGAAAGACGTTCCGGCTGATCAAGCGCGTCGCCGGCGCCTCGATCCGAGACCGCCTATCTGCGTAGACTTCGGCAGCCAGGGGACAGGGAGCAACAATACAATCGGCATAACTAAATGGACCTGGCACTTGGTCCTGTTCCCGATGATTGTCCCCTACGACTCAGAGGAAGCCAAAATTGAGCTACGACTGGATCAAGCCAGATGTTCTGGCCGTCACCCTGGTTGACGACATCAATCACGGCGCCGTATTGCGCATCAAATCAAGGCCATACGAGGCTGTTATCAGCTGCACCTTTACCGGAAAACTCAGCCAAGGATGGATAGCGGATATTGAACCGATAACGCCAATTGAATTGGGCGCTTACTCAACCGGCGAGATGGCCGAGTATTGCTCTCTGCTTAGGCCGCTAGATTTCCCCGACGAAGAAATTCCAGAACTCGAGGTCTCAATCGACGAGCCAAAGGAAACCTTGAGCTCCGATCGCTGAAACGAGGCCCGGAGAAGGTCACGTGCCACGACCAACTGGACCTGGCACTTGGTCCTGTCCCCAAAGATTTATATCTTTCGACCGCTGCCCTCCCAATACGGATCTTTCAACAGCCGTTTGTATAG
>CAYGQC010000281.1:0-2720 GCA_964351875.1 uncultured Pseudomonadales bacterium | reverse complement strand
CCGCCAGCATCAGCACAACAACCCCGAAGGCAACTTTCTTAAGCATCTTCTTCGCTCCGAACATCGAACCCACTAGCGGGATTTCGCGAGCTATGGTGCCACAAGGTGATCCAAACGTGGCTAAGCGCCACCTGCCCCCTCGCCGGTCGCTCGCGTTGCCAAGACCCTGTTAGTCGCCCCCCGAAGCTTGGGGCTCGGGCTTGGCTGAACTAGGCGGCTTGCCGTTGCTGATGCAAACCGAATCGATCCTGCAGCACCGTGAGCGGCGTATCGATCTCCTCTTCCCACCGAGCGAAGTTCAGATTCTGCGCAGCTCTTCCATAAGCCCAGCCGTCCACTACCGCATCCATAACCGGCACGGTGAGTTCAGGCTTGATGTAGGCGGTGTGTCCAAGTGTCACCGCAAGGCGCATGGCGTGATACGGGAAGCGCAGCTGTGCCAGGTAGAACGCAGCCAACGACAGCTCGCCCAACGGTGCGGAGCTGTAGCCCGTCAATACGTGCAGAAAGTCGTGGATCTGAAACCCGCGAACCATCATGTAGCTCATATCCGCAGGTAGTCGATTCAACTTGCCAGAAGCATGAAGCTCCTCGTTGAATGTGCGGTAGTTTTTGCCGAGGTTAGCCTCGAGTTTGTTGCTGACAATGAACTCGGCGTAGCCGTGCCCTAGCGTTCCCGGCGCGCACTCGGCTAACCGCTCAAGCGATAGTGGCTCCGAGATATAGCCTTCGTCGATGCACTCACGCGCGCCATCTAGCGTGGCCAGTTCGGACAGGTACGCGTCAATTGCCGACGCAGGCGCCTTCTCCCACCAGTCATGAAACAGCAAGTAAACGTGGTAGTTCATAGGGTCATCGATAGCCTGCAGAAACTTCTCAGCGAAGTCCCGATCAACGGTGGGCTTGTCAGTCATGGCGGCAAATCCTGGTCGAGTGTAGATTCTATATATTGAACGTCGTTCATTTAATAGAAATCGCCCCTCACTGTAAAGCCCCCAACGGTCGTTTATCCCCGTCTAGTCGGGCGGGATCACCTCGATCGATACTGGTACAGATTTAAATTGCGGAGTGTGCGAGCGCGGATCGGTTGTCCGCGTGCAAAGAATATTCGCCTCGGGGTAGTAGGTAGCGACATTGCCCGCCGGCAAGCTCGCGCGTCGGACTTCGACATCCGACATCACACCGGAGTCGGAAGAAAGCTGAACCTTGTCTCCATCAGAGATACCCAACTCGAGCATGTCCTGCTGGTTCATGAGCACGGACCAGCGATGATCGACGCCACGGTAAGTATCCGCCTCCTCGTACACAGTCGAATTGAATTGACCTTCGCTGCGAATCGTCATCATCGTGTAAGGACGATCGTGTCTAGCGGCTAGCTTCGCTTCCGTATCCGCCACGAAGCGCGCTTTACCGTCACGGGTCGCAAACTCTGGTGTCGCGTGCAGTCGGCCGCGAACATGAAACTCTCGCCTCGCGACATCGATATCGGCCAGCTCTTCGAGGCCCGGAACGACCTTCGCGATGGCCTGCCGGATCTTCTGGTGCCTCTTGAACTCAGCAAAATCGATCGGGCTGTCGGTGACCAATTCGCTCGCGATATCCGCGAGAATCGAGACTTCAGAGCGCACCGATGCGATGCGCTCAATGCCACCATCGCTCAACCGCACGTAGTTGAACATCGACTCCTGAGTGGTCGGCTCCGGCTCCTCGTCGCGCGCGCAAACCGGCAGTACCAACGACTCGCCGGCATCAACGCCGTTGATATGGCCAGCGT
Organism: uncultured Pseudomonadales bacterium; assembly: GCA_964351875.1. Taxonomy (GTDB): domain Bacteria; phylum Pseudomonadota; class Gammaproteobacteria; order Pseudomonadales; family Azotimanducaceae; genus JANSWO01. Next base: position 946 of record CAYGQC010000281.1, on the reverse strand, counting down.
TCAGCGTGGTCGTGAGATAGAGCTTAAAACCGATCCGATCCAGCGCCTGTCGAGCCCAATCACGATCCGGGGTCGCCGCAAACAGGTTGCCACCCATCATGAGCGCCGCATCGATACCACCCCGATGCGCACTCTCCAGGGATTCCAGCGTGTGCATGCCAGCAGAAGTGGGCAGCCGAACATCGAAATAATCCTCGATGCGCTCGAAGACCTCCTGGGACAGCACGGGTTTGACGCCAATGGTTCCGATGCCTTGAACGTTGCTATGACCGCGCAGCGGCAGCAACCCGGCGCCGGTCTTGCCGACCATGCCTCGCAGCAACGCCAGGTTGCTGATCCATTCGATGTTTCGAACGCCGTGCTGGTGATGGGTCATGCCCATACCCCAGGCGAAGATCGAGCGCTCGGAAGCCGCGTAAGCCGCAGCCACCTGTCGGATCGACGCTTCATCCACGCCACACTCCGCAACGAGTGCATCCCAGGTCTGCCCCGCTATCGTCCGCTCCAGCGCCGCATACTCCTCACAGTGCGCTGCCACAAACGCCTGATCGACAGCGTGATTCTCGAACAGCGCTTTCGCGATAGCTGTGAATAGGGCGATATCAGTACCGATACGCGGCTGCAGGTAGAGGCTAGCCACCTCATCGCCGCCCTTGAGCAACGAGCTGACCATCTTCGGGGCGGCGAACCGAACCAACCCCGCCTCTCTCATCGGGTTGATCACAACCACCGTGCCACCGCGCCGCCGCAGCTCAATGAGTTTGTGCAAAAGCCGAGGGTGATTGGACGCGGGATTGGCGCCGATCAGAAAGAACAGATCACACCGAGCGATGTCGTCGAGCTCGACGGTCGAAGTGCCGGTACCTACGGTTGCACCCAACGCTTCTCCCGTCGCCTGGTGGCAGTAGTAGGAGCAATTGCTGATGTTGTTCGTTCCATAGAGACG
>CAYGQC010000280.1:0-2801 GCA_964351875.1 uncultured Pseudomonadales bacterium | reverse complement strand
TCCGCCTGCTGCACAAGAGCGGTGGTGCGAGCGGCGATTTTGAGCGCGACGACGCGAACCAGGGTGGCGCTGATTCCTCAGAGCAGGTGAGCTAGCGTGGCACGAGTTCTCTTTTTTGCCTCGCTTAAAGATGATGTTGGGCTCGGCGAGCTCGAGTTGAGCAAGCTCCCAGCCACGGTGGGTGAGCTGTTTGTCGAGTTGGCGTCGCATCTGAACGCCGACGCGATCGCTTCACTGCGCAGCGACAATGTGAGAATTGCGGTCGATCAGGCGTTGATCGAGGGCGACGCAGACCTCAGCGGCGCAACGGAGATCGCGTTCCTGCCCCCGGTTACGGGCGGTTGATCATGGCTGGCAACAACCCATCCGATACTGACGGCCAGCGGAATTCGCCGATAGCCGTCCGGGTTGAACAGGCGGATTTCAACGTCGGACAGGAGCTGGCCGAAGCTCGGCAGCGCGCTGGTGCGCGCTTGGGAGGCTATGCGAGCTTTGTCGGGCTCGTACGCGGTGCTGACTCGGCCGACGGTGATGCCGAAGGGGCAGATTCGAACAAGCTGACTCTGACCCTCGAACATTATCCGGGCATGACCGAGCGCAGCATCGAGGTAATCGCCGCCACCGCCTGCGAGCGCTGGGCGATACTAGATCTCGTTGTGATTCATCGAGTTGGCCGGCTTTCTGTCGGCGAGCAGATTGTTTTTGTCGGGGTTTGCAGTAGCCATCGCCCGGACGCGTTCGCCGCCTGTGAGTTCGTCATGGACTACCTCAAAACGGACGCAGTTTTCTGGAAGCTGGAGGAAGACGGGGAAGGGCGGCGCTGGATCGACTCCACAGACTCCGACCACGACAGGCAGCAGCGCTGGCGCTAGTTGGGTCTATACTCGCGTAAGACCGCCCGCGTCCGTATAATGCCGCCCCGTTCTCGCGGCAAAATCGGCCGCAGCTACTGTCGTTCGCGGCTTCTAAAGTTACTGCGTTATCCGCAGTCCAACGAACGCGCAGTCGGAATGCCCCTCAGGGTTTGCAAAAAGGGGCAGCCAGGCCAAACGCCAGGTTGTCGCTTGACGAACAATGCCCCAGCGCTCCAGCGGAGCGCGGCAGGCAACCTGTTGTTGCGATCCACGGCGCCAGGAAGCAATTGGCTCGGTCTGACCGGCCGGGATTTCCCGCAATGAATGCATCGAAAACAAGGACGCACTAACCGCAATGGCTTACCAGCACATCAAAGTCCCCGCCGACGGCGCGAAAATCACCGTCAACGCCGATAACTCACTGAACATTCCCGACAACCCGATCATCCCGTTCATCGAAGGTGATGGCATTGGTGTCGACATTACCCCCGTCATGATGAAAGTCGTAGACGCTGCCGTCAGCAAGGCGTACGGCGGCAAGAAGCAGATTCGCTGGATGGAAATCTACTCCGGTGAGAAGTCGCTCGAAGTCTATGGCGAAGACGAGTGGCTACCTACGGAGACGCTTGATGCAATGCGCGAGTTTGTCGTGGGCATCAAGGGCCCAATGACCACACCAGTCGGCGGCGGTATTCGCTCGCTGAACGTTGCCCTGCGTCAGGAACTCGACTTGTACGTCTGTCAGCGGCCAGTCCGCTGGTTCACCGGCGTACCGTCGCCTGTGCTGGCGCCCGAGAAGACCGACATGGTCATCTTCCGTGAGAACACCGAAGACATATATGCAGGTGTTGAGTGGGAAGCCGACAGTGAAGGCGCAGAAAAGTTGCTCGCGTTCCTGCAGAACGAGATGGGCGTGAAGAACATTCGCTTCCCTCAGCATGTTGGCCTGGGCATCAAGCCGATTTCGCTCGAAGGCACCCAGCGCCTCGTTCGTAAGGCTATTCAGTATGTAATCGAGGAAGATCGTGACTCGCTGACCTTTGTTCACAAAGGCAACATCATGAAATTCACCGAAGGCGCATTTAAGGATTGGGGTTACGAGCTGGCTGCCAGCGAGTTTGGCGCGACACCTCTCGACGGCGGCCCGTGGCACGTGCTGAAGAACCCTAACACTGGCAAAGAGATCATCATCAAGGATGTGATTGCTGATGCCATGCTTCAGCAGGTTCTGACTCGTCCGGACGAGTACGATGTGATCGCAACGATGAACCTGAATGGCGACTACCTGTCTGACGCACTGGCCGCGCAGGTTGGCGGCATCGGTATCGCGCCTGGCGCGAATATCGGCGACACGATCGCTCTGTTCGAAGCAACTCACGGCACGGCGCCCAAGTACGCTGGCCAGGATAAGGTCAACCCGGGTTCACTGATTCTGTCAGCCGAAATGATGCTTCGGCACATGGGCTGGCGCGAAGCTGCTGACCTGATCATCAAAGGCACGGAAGGCGCGATCGCGGCGGGAACCGTGACCTACGATTTCGAACGGCTCATGACGGGTGCAACCCTGTTGAAGTGCTCGGAATTCGGCGACGCCATGATCGAGAAGATGTAAATCGACTCTATCTCTGGGAGGGCCGCCCGCGCTGGGTGGCCCTTTGGCACGTGTACCTGTCTGCTGGCTCTGCCTTGGCAGCCCCTCTCGATAACCCCTCTCGATAACCCTTATAGAAATCCCCGACCGATAGCCCCCGTCGATAGCCCCCTTCGATAGTCGCGACTATTGCTCTGTCCCGCTCGAATGACTACTCCCCTTGGAGATGTCGGATCGCAAGCGTTCTGGGGCCTTCATCATGTGGCGTTCTGTATCGGAACCCAGCTCGACGAGCTCAGATGTGTCAAAGCAGACCTCGAGCCGGCGGGTGTTGGCCTTATGCCTATCGATCACGA
>CAYGQC010000279.1:2585-2866 GCA_964351875.1 uncultured Pseudomonadales bacterium | reverse complement strand
CAACGGTGGAACACGATGCGTCCATCATGCGTGGCAATGACCAACAAGCGGGCGCAGTCGCCGGTGTGAGCCGCATTCGCAGCCCGATCGATGCTGCTCACGCGGTGCTCGCCAAATCAGACCATGTCATGTTGTCTGGCGCCGGCGCGGAGGCGTTCGCGACGGAGGTGGGGCTTGAGATAGTCGATAACTCGGTTTTTCACACGGAGCGGCGGCTGCGTCAGTTGCGAGCGCGGCAGGGCAAGACCTCAACGCTGCCGCTGGACGAGAACAGCCACAAA
>CAYGQC010000279.1:0-2575 GCA_964351875.1 uncultured Pseudomonadales bacterium | reverse complement strand
CGGTCGCATTGGCGACTCGCCGATTATAGGGGCGGGCACGTGGGCCGATGCGCACTGCGCTGTCTCTGCGACCGGGCACGGAGAGTTCTTCATCCGCTACGCGGTTGCCCATGAGATCTGCGCGCGAACTCGCCTTGTCGGCGCTTCGGTTGCCGAGGCTAGCAACGCGGTCATCTTTGACGTGCTTAGACCCATCGACGCGGAAGGTGGGGTGATTGTTCTCTCCTCAAAAGGAGAGGTGGCGATGCCGTTCAATAGCGCCGGTATGTATCGCGGGGTAATGCGTGGCCCAAACGATTTCTCCATCGAGATCTTCGGCGCTGATGAGCCGCTCTGATATGGAACGTGTTCATGACCTGGGTGGTCGCGAGGGCTACGGCCCAGTGGACGTTGAGGACGATCACATCGGCTTTGCCGAGCGCTGGCATGCCGTTGTGTTCGCGGCGATGCGCGCCGGTTACGCAGCGGGCGCAGTCCGTAATTCTGATCAGTTCCGGCATAGCATTGAGCGCATCGACCCCGATCGTTACCTCACGGATACGTATTACGGTCGCTGGCTCGGCGGCATCGAATCGTTGTGTGTCGAAGCCGGTGTGTTGACAAAGGATGAGTTGCTACAGCGCTGTCCCATACCCCTTGCAGGCCTTCGTGAGGGTCCGTCAGTCGTTGCTGATGATTGGCAAACCGGCACGCCGGGAACGGCGGCGCGCGATGGAGATACGAGCGCAAAATTTGCCGTTGGCGATGCTGTGCAAACCGCGCCTCCTGGCATAGAGCCATTTTCGCAAACGCCGCCGGCTGCGAGTAACGCGGGTGACTGGCGCGGGCACACTCGATTGCCAGCCTATGCTCGTGGCGCTTCGGGTGTCGTCGTGGCCAGGCATGGCCATTGGGTTTATCCGGATACCAACGCGCATGGCCTGGGCGAGCAACCGCAGTGGCTGTACAGCGTCTGCTTCTCTGGCGAGGCGCTGTACGGGCGCGATGCAGAGCCCGGCGTTGAGGTTGTGCTGGATCTCTTCGAACCCTACCTTCAGCATTTCGTGACGGAGCCAGATCATGAGTGAAGCAGACGCCAAGCTGCGCGCCGAGGCGCTGGAGTCGTTATTGATCGAGAAGGGTTTGCTCACTGCCAGCCAGGTTGACGACGTGATCACGCGTTACAACGAACGTGTTGGCCCGATGAATGGTGCGCGCGTGGTGGCCAAAGCCTGGTGCGATCCGGCGTTCAAAGCCAGGCTACTGGCGGATGGCACGGAGGCGATCGCCGAGTTCGCCTTCGAAGGTGGCCAGGTCGACAAGCTGGTTGTGGTTGAGAATACAGCCGAGCAACACAACCTTGTCGTCTGCACGCTGTGCTCCTGTTATCCGTGGGCTGTCCTTGGGCTGCCGCCAAAGTGGTACAAAGATCCCGCCTACCGCTCGCGAGTCGTGCGTGAGCCGAGGGCTGTGCTCGCTGAGTTCGGTACGCAGCTTTCTAAGGCTATGTCGGTTCGCGTCTGGGATTCGTCGGCGGAGATCCGCTACATGGTTCTTCCGGAAATGCCGGCCGAGTGGGCGGGCTGTAGTGAAGCGGAGCTGGCGGAGCGCATTACCCGAGACAGCATGATTGGGGTCCAGCGGCTCGCCGGTAGCGAGGTATGAGCGGGGAGTCTGATCCGTCGCTGGCGTTGGACGAGGCCTACCGGCCACCGATGGCGAACGGCGAAGTGGTTTTTCAGGAACCGTGGCAGGCGCGATCGTTCGCCATGGCGGTGACGCTGTGCGAGCAAGGCCTGTTCACCTGGCCGCAGTTTCAAGACGCGCTGATCCTGCGGGTAGGCCAATGGGACGGCGAACATTCAGGTGAAGACGACTACCGGTACTTCGATCACTTCGCCGGCGCGCTTGAAGACCTGCTGGGTGGCTTGGACGTTGTGACGGAGCGTGCGCTGGGCGAGCGTGCTGATGAGTTCGCGGCGCGACCGGCTGATCACGATCATGACCATGGCCACAACCATCACCACTGACATGGGTTAGCTGCGCGTACGTTTGACGTGTTGCTGGGCCACCTTCGGTCACAGTGTGCACTCTCCGACTGTGGCAGACTTCGACACCTATCACGTGATTTTTCGAATGGATCGATGACATGGACGCCGCCGGTTACGACTTCTGCCTGTTTGGCCCCAAATGCTACAGCTACCTGGCTGGCGAAGCGGATGCTCGTTACATCGGTGGCATCGAGCGTGATCTCGTTCGCATAGCGTCCATTCTGGCGTCGCGCTATCGCGTCGCTTTTCTGACCTTTGCCGATGAGAACACTCGACGCTTCCGAACGAGCGACGGTATCGACGTCGTGCCGGTCTACGACCCGGAAGCTGGGCTGCCAAAGGTGCGCCTGCTGCATCCTCGCCTCACGTCGATGGTGCACACGGCTAGGGAGTTGCGCGCCCGAGTTTTCATTCAGATGGGCGGCGGTGAGGATTCGCTGCTGACCGTTGCGGCGGCTCGAGCGAGCGGTGCTAAGTCTGCTTTTCTGATCGGCAGCGATTCGGATTGTGACGGTCAGCATCAACTCGTCTACTCCGGACTCGAG
>CAYGQC010000278.1:0-2895 GCA_964351875.1 uncultured Pseudomonadales bacterium | reverse complement strand
TCGCGAAGGAGCGAAGCGACTGCGGCGATCTCCGCACGCCTGGAATCATTGCCGAGCCTTGGGAGATCGCCACGCTGCGCAGCCGACTGCGTCGTCTGTTTGCTCGCGATGACGAGATGTTTCAAATCGTCGTCGCGTCCGGTCGTTACCTGCAAGCGAGTCGCGGAGCCACGTTCCCCCTCTCGTCGTCGCGAGGAGGCCGAAGGCCGACGACGCGATCTTCTGACGTCGGCGATCACGTCACACCACGGAGATCGCCACGCCTCACGATTTCTTTGAATTCGATCGGCTCGCGATGACGGTTTTTTAAGGCGTCGCGTCTCCTGTCGCGCATGCGGCTCTGCCGATGCGCTGCCGGAAGCTCGTCGCAAAACGGGGAACAAAAAAAGGCGCCCTAGGGCGCCTTTCTTATTGCCCGGGTTTGAGCCCGGGCTGTTCAACGGCGTTAGCCGCCGAAGTTGTAGCGAACAGACGCACCGTAGATGCGCGGCTCGGTCAGGAAGTAGTTTCGGAAGAAACCAGAGGTATCAGAGGTCAGGTAGTGACCAGTGATGTTCTCTTCGTCCTGCAGGTTGCGCGCCCATGCGCGAGCGGACCAGCGACCGTCGTCTGATTCGTAGATCAGAGAAACGTTCCACTGATCCCATGCGTCGATCTCGTCACCCTTGGTGTTGAACTCACGGGCATACATGTCGTCCTGCCAGTAGTAGTCAACGCGAGGCGTGAGAGAGCCGGCGATTGCAGGGATTTGGAACGTGTACGCAACACCGATCTTGATGGTGTTCTCAGGTGAGTTCGGCAGCGAGTTGCCGTCGATGCTCTGGCTGAGGCCATTCGAGGTGGCTACACCAACTGCGTCCAGGAACGCTCTGTTGAAGTAGGAAGGCGTGTCATCCGGATAGTTACCGCCCGGAATAGGCAGTGCTGCCCCTGCACCGATTGCTGCTGCTGTCACGGCCTGTACACCTGCTGCGTCAGCAACATAGTTAACACCCGCGGTCGGACCTGGAACGAACTCGTTCAGGGTGATCCAGGCAGGGTTGTCAGCTGTACGGTTCGTCGGGTCAACCGATTCGCCGCCGTCTACTTCCGACTTGAGGAAGGAATAGACGAAGTCGAGCTGCATGCCCGGCAGAGCTTCCGGACGCCATACGCTCTCGATTTCAGCGCCGAAGATCTTGGCGTCAACGTTGTCGTTGATCGAGCTGTTGTTGGCGATACGGGTGATCTGCAGACCGGTGTAGTCGTAGTAGAACGCGGTGGCGTTGAAGGTCATGCGACCGTCGAGCCAGGTGTTCTTGGTGCCGACTTCAAAAGAATCGATCGTCTCAGGCTCGAAATCGAACTTGATGTCGCCCTGGAACGCGGAGCTAACCGGCGGGTTGAAGCCACCCGGCTTGTAACCTTTGCTGTAGAAGGCATAGAGCAGCGTGTCGTCGTTAATCGCCCAGTCAATGCCCAGTCGACCTGTGGTCTCTGAGAAAGAGAAGTCGTTCGGGCTGCCGGTTAGCGCACGACGCTCGCCCGGCTGCGGTACCAGCGGAATTGCTCGGATAGCAGCAAGACGCTCAGCGCTGAATGCTGCCGTGCCGACTGCTGCGTTGAACAGATCGGTTGCACCATAGAGTGCTGCCAGATCAGGGTCGAACGTGTCAGAACCTTGAGCAAAGCCAGCCTCGCGAGACAGCTCGCTACCGAGGCCAATGAAGTTAGCGTCCAGGAAGACGTTGGCGTCACGAATGAGCTTGTTGTCTTTGTTGGAGCGCAGACCCGCGGTCAGCTTGATGGTGTCGCTGATGTCGTAGTAGACCTCACCGAAGATGGCCGTACCGTCCTGCTCCAAACCTTTCTTGTTCGGGGCATTGGTGGAGTTGAAGCTGGCAGGGTAGGCGCCGGTTACGGTGCCGAGGATATCGAGGGTGTTCGAGAACACGTAGTAGTCGCCGCTCTGACCTGAATCGTATGCGCTAACGCCAACGAGGAAGTTAAACGGGCCGTCGAGCTGAGAGGCGAACTTCGCTTCCAGTGTCCAGTACTCAGTAACTGAGCTGGCCTGGTCGTAGGAGAAGATTCGAGTCTCATCAGCATCGGTGACGCAGCCGCCAATGAGGCCTGCGGTGCCATCGTTGTAGTTACACTGCGAGCTCGTCCAGTCCTCTCCCGCCCGGCCAGCTGGCGCGGTGGTCGGGAACAGTGAGCCAGGAGGGAAGATCACAGCACCGCCGGCAGCGAGTGCTGGCAGGCTCTGGAACGTGGCGCCCACGTCCATGTTGTAGTCCTGACGAGCCAGGTAGTCAGTCTCCTGGTACGCACCTGTTATGCCGAACGAGTAGTCGTCGAACTCGTAATTGAAGCCAGCTGTGAAGATGGTTTCGTTGTTTTGGAAGATCGGCTCGTAGTCCGTGAACATCTCGCGGAAACCGAGATTTGGTCGGACGAAGTCTTGCGTTGATTCCGGTGCGCCGAGTGGCAGAACGCCGAAGAAGCCGCCGAAGATGCCGCCAGTCGTCGTGCCCTGGTGTGGCGTTTCGAAACCGAAACCGTCCGGGAGGCAGCCCTGGAGTGGTTGTGAGTTACGCTCACAGATCTGGTTCGATACGCGGACTCGGTCTGAATCTTCGTCGAATTCGCTGTATTGAATCCATGCGCTCGCGCGGTCTGAGATTTCCCAGGACGCGGTGATGCGTGCAGCCCAATGATCCCGGCCGTCGACGTCATCGTCGATATTGCGAAGGGTCTGGCCACCGGATCCTACGGCGCCGGCAGCGAGGTTTTCGATGTAGCCATCACGATCGAGCTTAAGGCCCGCGACGCGAATGGCGAAGTTGTCGCCGATCGGTACGTTCAGCATGCCTTTGATGCGCTGGTGATTGTAGTCACCGAGTTCGAGGTCAA
>CAYGQC010000277.1:0-2910 GCA_964351875.1 uncultured Pseudomonadales bacterium | reverse complement strand
GGGCGCCAGGTGCACGTCCAGATCTGCGACGTTCTTCGGCAGCGCAACGGCGGGGTTCAGTGTCAGTGAGCCGCCGACCTCGTTTTGTCGAGGCGCCAGCGACTGCATGCGCTCGTTCAGCGATTCCGCCTCTTCGGCCAGTGGCTTCATGACGCTGCGCCACACCATTTCCTGGGCGTTGTAGCGCATGGACGAGTAGAAGCGAAAGGTGCTGCTGTTCTGAATTGCCGCGTGAACTTCTTCCCCCGTCGCTGGTGCTTGCCCGTTCTGGGCGATTGCTTGCGGTTCGATACGCGACTGGTACTCGTTCTGCAGAGCGCCCGCTGTATCGTTCAGGATGAAGCCGCGCAGGTTAGATACGAAGTTCTGTCGGGCGCGGTGTTCGCGTCCACCGGCTGTTTCCAGTTCGTGGTTCAGTGGCTGGACCATGACGATGCCTCAAAGCAGTGGGTTCGATTGTGTGGGTTGAGAGTAAAGGGGTGGGAGCTTGCTTTCTACCTAAGACCCACGGAGATCGCCGCAGTCAGCCTTCGGCTTCCTTCGCGATGACGGTCAGGACGGGAGCATCGAGTAACTCTAAGCCCTACCCCTAAACCCTCACCAACGTCTTGCCGAAATTTTGCCCGGCCATCAGCCGACAAAACGCGGCGGGTGCGTTCTCCAGCCCGTCGGTGACATCCTCTTTCACGGCTAGCCGACCACTCGTGATCATTTCCCCGAGCACAGATTCCATGTCGGCGCGCAGGTCTTCGTGATCGTAGACAACCAGTCCGGTCATAGTCGCTCGTGCTTTCAGCAGCAGCGCGGGGTTGGGTCCGGCGGGAGGCGAATCGGTGTTGTACTGCTCCATCAAGCCGCACAAGTTGACACGCGCGTTGAGCGCGAGACGCTCCATGGCAGCTTGCAGAACATCGCCGCCGACGTTGTCGAAATACATGTCGATACCGTCCGGACACTCCCGGTCGAGACCGTCGCGCAGCGCCTCGGATTTGTAGTTGATGGCGGCGTCAAAGCCGGCAGTCTTCAGTAGCCACTGGCATTTCTCGTCGCTACCTGCAATGCCGACGACTCTCGCACCAGACGCTTTCGCGAGTTGGCCGACCGTACTGCCTACCGGTCCCGCGGCTGCGGAGACAAACAGAGTTTCTCCAGACTTTGGTTTGAGTATTCGGTGGATTCCGGCGTAAGCGGTGAGGCCAGGCATGCCGAGCACGCCCAGCGCGAGTGATGTGGGTTGGGTGGTGCTGGAGATTTTCGTCAGAGTCGCTGGATCAAGGCGTTGCTCGTGTTGCCAGTGGCCAAAACCGCGCACGTGAGTGCCCGCTGTGAGACCCGCGGCGTCTTCCAGTACTTCCAGCACGAGTTCGGATTCCATCGGCTGCCCGACGGCGATCACGCCGGTTAGATGGCGGCCGGATAGGCGACCGCGCAGGTATGGATCGAGCGAGATAAAGCGAGTGCGGCACAAGACACCGGTGTCTCCTCGGCTCGCATCTTCAACGGCGAAGTCATCTACCGTCGGCACGCCGTCGGGGCGTTGCGCGACGACAACGCGCATGTTTGTGCTCATGCCAATTCAACCAGTTCGAGTAGGGCGCCATCGGGATCGCGCACCGTAGCGCTTCGCTGGCCGCCATAGATTGCGCCTTCACGCTGCGTGATCGGGGTGATAAATGGTGCTGTTACCGAGTCGATGTTCGGTATCCGAATAGTCGTCATGGCAACGCCCGGCGGCAATTCGCCATCGCGCATGGGTCTTTTTGTTGCTGCAGCAGGCATTTGATCAACCTCGAAGAACACGTCTTTCTCGTGGATCATCGTGGAGATCGCGTGGAGCTCGTCCATCGGCGTGCCGAAAGCACCCGCCAACATGGTGTAGACGATCTCCATGCGCTCGCGACCAGTCGCCAGACCGATGTGATCGATCATCCAGCGCTGGGTCGCTTCCATATCGGAGGCCGCGAGTACGTTGATGAACAAATGGTCGATGAAACAACCTGCGCGCGGCAGGGTGAACTCTGGAAGGTCCGAGTTGATCTGGGTGAAATAGCAGATCTCACCATCGGGGCCTTTCACCTGCATTGGGTGGATGGCATCCAACCCTTCGATCTTCCTCGGCGGTCCGATGATCTCGAACGGCGATTTCAACATCCGCTCGTTAACCTTGAGCACGTCTTCGACGCAGAATTCGAGTGCGGCCCAACCGTACGTGACCAGCGGTACGTACTCCGCTACGGGCTCCTGCTCAACTAGACGCAAGTAGATGTCCGCCTTGGATTGGGGTTGCAGCACCGCGAAGCGGCTGCCGGCTTTACCCGGTGCGCCCCAGCTTGCTGCAAGGTCATCGCTAACCGTGCCAGTTTCCACTGTGCTGTAGTCGAGCCACTGCTCGTAGGTTGCGCGGCTGGCATCAACGTCGGCCACAGATACGGTGCCAGATTTCAGTAGGTGCATGACTCCCCCAGGAGTGTTGTGTGATTTAGTTTTTGGCCAGCTCATGGCCAACGTCTTCCGAGCTCAGCTCGCCTGGTTGGCTCACCGCTTCGCGCTCTTGCTGGATTATACGAAGTACTCGATTGAGGTACTCCTGCGTCCAGCGGCCGCGCGCCTCAGCCTGCTCTTCGCTGGGTGTGAACGCTTCGATATCCGCTTTGCTTATGCTGCCGCGTTCGGCCAACAGTTCTTCGATCGTGTCCATGCGCTGGCGCAGCACAGCAACCTCGCCGGCGATCGCCATGGCAATTGAGAGCACGCGTTCGACGTTCGGATCGTCAAAGAAATACGGGCGTTTGCCCTTTGATTTGGTCGATGCCAGGCCAACTCGATCGAGCTCGTCCAGGCTAGGAAGGTCGTCCGCCGCGCTCATGCTGCAGCCTCGGACTTGCCGACGATTGCGCCGGTGATGTGCCA
>CAYGQC010000276.1:0-2961 GCA_964351875.1 uncultured Pseudomonadales bacterium | reverse complement strand
GTTGAAAACTGCCCCTTAGCGTCTGAATTCACGGTTTTTCCCCTCATATTCCGACTTTCTCCTGTGCTAGTATGCGGCATCCAAACACGGGATTGCAGCGCGTGACAGGCTCGGCAAACGGCCAGTCCATTCTCATCGTCGATGACGAGCGCCGGCACGCCGCCAGCGTCGCGGATTTGCTGTCCCTGCATCGTTTCCACTGCCAGATCGAAACCGACAGTCGTCGCACTGTTGAGCGCGCGCGCAGTGAGGCCATCGATCTGATCATCCTCGATCTCAATATGCCCGGCATGAGCGGCATCGACGTGCTCGGAGCACTCCGCGAAGCTCGATTGGACGTTGCGGTGATCGTGCTCAGCGGCGAGGAAGCGGTCAGCAACGTTACACCGATACTTCGCCTCGGCGCAGACGACTTCATGCACAAGCCGTTTGAACCGCAGCAACTGATCAACAGCGTAACCAACTCACTAACCCGACGACGCTTGATTGCCGAAAACGAGTCTCTCGCCGCCGAACGCAGAGAGACCAATCGTCTGCACGAGTTTATGGTGCAGGCCTCCCCCGACGTGATCTACATGCTGGATCCGGAAGGCCGATTCGAGTTCATCAACCAACCGCTGCCGGACGGGTTGGCCACCACAACCGATCCCCACGGCCAACCCTGGCAGGACGTCTTGAATCCCGAGCTTGCCGAGCGGATCGCCTGGCGTTTCAACGAGCGAAGAACCGGTGACCGAGCGACGCGTCACTACGAGATGGACATCGTCGGTGCGGATGGAAAACCGCGAGTGATCGATTTTTCGGCTCGCGGCCTGTACAAGGCCGGCGACGGTCAGGACGAGCGCATCTACACCGGCACCTATGGGGTGGTCAGGGATGTTACCCACGCCCGTTTGATTGACCGCCAGCTAAGCCAGAGCCAGGAGAAGTTCTACAGCCTGTTCATGGACAGTCCGGACGCAATTTTCATATCCGAGCTGGATACCGGCACGCTGCTCGAAGGCAACGACAACTTCAGACTCCTGTCCCAGCAGCTCGGCGCGGAAGAAGCGGGGTTCGATGCCTTTGTATGGGCAAGCGCGGTCGAACGAGCCCATTTCATTGAAGGCTTGCGGCAATCACCGACTTTTTTCGAGACCCACATCGAGCGCGCGATCTCCGGGCAACCTGCGCTCTACAACGTCACCGCCCGGGTGCTGCAACTCGATGGCGTGGATTGCATGCTGGCGTCCCTGCGCGATCGAACCGAAGAACACCGAGCGTCCACGGACCGGCGTGCTATGGAGTCCCGGCTGCAGGAAGCCAACAAAATGGAAGCCCTCGGCAACCTGGCCGGCGGCATCGCTCACGATTTCAATAACATTCTCGCCAGCATCATCGGTTACGCGGAGCTGATTTTAGAATCGCGAGACATGCTCACCGAGGAACAGGTGGAGACCTATCTGTCCGAGGTTGTCGTCGCTTCCAAACGCGCCCGCGACCTGATTGCGCAAATGCTCAAGTTCACCCGTGGCAGCCGCAAAGAAGTCTCTGCCGTAGCAGTCAGCAGCGTCATCGAGGACGTCTCCAAGATGTTGCGAGCGGCGATCCCCTCCACCATCCGGATGACGCCACGACTCGATCACTCGCTCGAGCCAGTGCATATCGACAAGCTCGAGTTTCAGCAGATCCTGATGAACCTGCTCGTCAATGCCAGTGATGCGATCGAGGGTACGGGTGCGATCACGATCGAAGGTCGGCCCGGGCAGCAGGTCAGCGCCTGTGCAGCTTGCGGAGAAAGGCTGGAGGGCGAGCACTGCGTACTGAGTGTCAGCGATACCGGTCACGGCATTCCGCAGGCATTACTGCCGAGAATTTTTGAGCGTTACATGACGACCCGGGAACCGGGGCATAGCAGCGGTAGCGGCATGGGCCTGTGGCTGATTCAAAAGCTGGTACATGACAACGGTGGTCACATCACGGTGCGTTCAACCGTTGGTGAGGGCACCGAATTCCGGATTCATCTGCCTTACGCTTCTCAAAGCGCTGCCGCATCGGCGAATGCGCGAGCCTCAGCCGTGCCGGCATCCGATGTCGACCCCGCCGCCCTCTCCCTGACGCAACCGACCGTGCGCAAAACCGACGGTCAGATCATTGTGGTCGACGATGAGGTATCGGTATCGAGTTTCATCAGCGAGGTCCTGCGCAGCCACGGCTTCGACGCCGTTGTGTTCAACGACTCCCTCAACGCCCAGAGCTATCTGACGGAGAACATCGACGCCATCAGCCTCATGATCACGGACCAGCGCATGCCTGGCCTTAACGGCATCGAACTCGCTACCCATGCCCTCGCGCTGCGCGAGTCTCTGCCGATCGTCCTGATTACTGGTTACAGTGACAACGACAAGCTGGACCAGGCGAGATCAATGGGCATCAAACACATCCTCAGCAAGCCGTTCCACATCAGCGAGATGCTCGAATGCGTGCGTTCATTGCTGGCATCAACCAAGCATCGGCAAGAGGCCGAATCACCGAACCGCGCTAGCGGCGGCTAACTCGCCACAATCCAACCAGCCAAACCGTAAAAACGTTTAGCCACTAGTTGGCAGGCACGAATACAACGCATCGATCAGCCGCTTGCCCCGAGTGTCCGTTTCGATCCCCGGCTGCATCTGATTCATCACGTACCCGACACTTAAGTCATTGGCCGGATCGGCAAAGCCGACGGAGCCGCCAGCGCCCGCATGGCCGTAGGCAACAGGGCTTGGACCATAGCCATTGTCGGTGTTGATGATGACTCCACGGCCGCGGCGCATCGGCCGGCCAAGCACCAGGTCGTCGGCGTCGCCCACTTCGAGTTGCTGCAGCTTCGCGGCTGTGTCTGCGTTAAACAGCTCGCCAGACAACGCGCCTCGATACAACCGAGCCACCGATTGCGCCGTGCCATGGCCGTTGGCCGCGGCGATGTCCGCTTGTCGCCAC
>CAYGQC010000275.1:0-2964 GCA_964351875.1 uncultured Pseudomonadales bacterium | reverse complement strand
GCGGCTGTGGATGCCGGCTTCGTGCCGAACGATCTTCAGGTTGGCCAAACGGGCAAGATCGTCGCGCCTGACCTGTACATTGCAGTCGGTATCTCTGGCGCTATCCAGCACCTGGCCGGTATGAAAGACAGCAAAGTGATTGTCGCGATCAACAAAGACGAGGACGCGCCAATCTTCCAGGTAGCTGACTACGGTCTTGTTGCCGACCTGTTCCAGGCGCTGCCGGAACTCGAGGCCGCTCTTTAGCGGTAAATTCTCATAGCAAGCGCGTACGGCGGTGCCGTGCGCGACTGTTTTACCTCCCAAAAGGATTGCACTACCCCGCAAGGACGCACTCGCGCCGAGATCCGGCAGGAGTGATGTGGTGGCAGTTTACGAACTGAATGATGGCAAATTGCTACGAGTTGCCCGCTCCGTTGGCGGCGTGGTACGGCAGCAGTACTTTGCGCTCGCTGGTCACAAGCCGGCGCAGCAGAAACGCCTGAGGACAGAGGCCCGGATGCTCGACGAGCAGTGGGCGGAAGAGCAGAAGGCACAGCGACAGTCGCGCCTGCGCAAGGCGGCGGCCGGTGATGATCACAGCACCGGCGTTCGCGGCATCAATATCGTCTATCGGCCGGCGCCTGTTTTTCGGCTGCAGATTGTTCTCGACGGCAAACCGTTCGTTCGAGAGTTTGCTTTGCGTCGACATGGTGCAGATAAAGCATGGCGCAACGCCTGCGCGGCACTGGCGCGCGCTCGCGGACTTGCGCGCACGCCGTCAGCCTGGCTAAAGAAAATGCCCGCGGTTGAGGTCGATTAGCGACCCGCCGGGTTCGCCTCGCGCGAGTTTCAACCGTCCCGCTTTTCCGTGTACCAGGTTACCGGCCGTGCGTGTCGATGCACCTGGTCGGCCACATCCAGAACCAGAGCGAACAACGCCATGCGGATCAACACGCCGTTGTCGGTTTGTCGGAAGATGGCCAGATTCGGATTCTGATTAAGGTCGGTATCCAGCTCCTGTGCAGACGCACGAGAATCGCGGGGCAGGGGATGCATGATGACCGTATTCGGTTCGCAGTGTTCGGTGTAGACATTTTGGTTCAGGCGGAACAGGCCGCGATAACGATCCGCCTCCTCCTGTGATGGGAAGCGTTCTTCCTGGGTTCTCGTGACGTAAAGAATATCGACGTTGTGAATCCCGCTGTTCATCTCATCGTAGTGCTGAACTGCATGGCCGCGAGCGGTGAGCTCTCGGACGATGTCCTCTGGCGCTGACAGCTCTGGCGGCGACACGAGTTTGAAGTGCAGGTTGTCAAACAGCGACAGCAGCATGCACAGCGAATGCACAGCTCTGCCGTACTTCAAATCTCCAATCAGCGCGATGCGCATGCCATCGATGGTTTTGCCTCGCGCGGCTAGCTCCCGAGAGATCGTATAGAGATCCAGAAGTGCCTGGGAAGGGTGTTCGTTAGTGCCATCGCCCGCGTTGATGACGGGCACTCGGGAGGCTTCCGCAAATTCTGCAACGGAGCCGGCGCTCGGATGGCGCATGACGATGATGTCGCTGTAGCCGGATAACACCCTCGCTGTATCGTAGAGCGATTCGCCCTTGGCGAGTGAGGAGGCTTTCACCTCGGTTGTCTCGCGAACGTGACCGCCCAACAGGTTAAATGCGCTCCCGAACGACACGCGGGTGCGGGTACTCGGCTCGAAAAACATGTTCGATAGAATCGCGCCGGACAGAACGCTGGACGTCTGCTCTCGCCCAGCGTAGGGCGCCATTTCGTTGGCGACCTGGAAAACGGTGCTGATCGCTTCACGATCAAACTGGGAGACGCTGAGGATGTGGCTGCCGCGAAACTGCAATGTCGGATTCCTGGGGCTGTCGGTGGTGCGCCGGCAGTGTTCCTCACGGACAGCCTCAACTCAAGCGCTCTGCGTGATAGGAATAGACATACCCACTGCAAAAGAGGCGGCACCGGGAGAATTTGCGCGTGGCCTCATCTCGGCTGCGTTTTTCTACTTCCTCACGTTGCCGCATAATGCCGGTGCGCTTTTGCTTCTCGGGATAGACCCGGCGTGGCGGCTAGTTTGAGTTTTTGCTTGGCAGATGCTCGCTCGCGGCCCGAACGTCATCAATCAGCCACAGCAGAAAGAGAACGGAATATGAACAAACCATCTGCCACTGCTCATCACCGCGGCTGGGCTGCCCTGTTCACGCGCGCATTTATCCTGCTTGCGCTGACTGCCGCGGTTGCGGCGCCCGGGCAGGCCGAGGAGTTACTGGAAGAGTCGCTGTCCGCGGAGGATTTCCAGCTTGCCGGGCTGAACAAGCTCAGCGAAGACGAGCTCGCTGTGTTGAATGCACTGTTGGGCCGGGAAGCACTGCCACCCGAAGTGGTGGAGCGCAATTTCGGTCGAGAGCAGATCAAGGCGGAACGTCAAGCGGCAGCGCCCGATGAGGGCGCTGCCATCGCGAGCTTCATCAAAGGTGAGTTCTCTGGATGGAGCGGGAAGACAGTTTTCGCGCTGGATAACGGCCAGGTTTGGCAGCAACGCGTGGGTGGTCGTTATCGATATCGAGCGGACAGCCCGGCTGTCACGATCAACAAAGAGCGCTTTGGCTACTATTTGTTGATCAATGCGACTGGTCGGAAAGTAGGTGTAAAGAGAGTTCGTTAGAAAACAATGATATAGCTATCTTTCTTCACACGAAATAAATATGAAGAAAAAAGTGAGGGGTGTCCCAACTCAACCGTCTTACATGTAGCGATCTTTTCGCGAGTTGGCCGCCTGAGGGGCGCGGTCCACAAGACTGCGCGACTGCTTGTCGGTCAGCGCCAACTGTGAGTAACACAAGACCTTAGTTGGGGGATACAACATGTCTATCGATCTACTCGTGCGTGCACGGGCGTTTTTCGCCGTGCTCCTCGGGTCAGCTCTCGTAATCTCCACCCCTTCTGCCTTCGCTCAGGACGACGC
>CAYGQC010000274.1:0-2988 GCA_964351875.1 uncultured Pseudomonadales bacterium | reverse complement strand
GACCTGCGCAGATTGCTCCAGCAGCGATAACCAACCGGACCCGTGGCCGCCGTGTCTGCGCAGGGTGCCGGTCTCGTCGTTTGTTCAGCAATGACCTCACTGTCGTTCGCTTCCCAACCGGTAATATCGGCATTTATGGTGAATATCCGAAAATATTGTATTTTAAGCCGATAATTGTCTAATATCGGTCTGTAAGCCGATATTCTGGCTTGATGGATGTTGGGGCAGCAGTGCCGGCAAGAAACTTGAGGTACAGGAGTAGCGGTAGAGACATGCACGATAGTCGCGACAAGCGCTACCTGGCCATTATTGGCGACCTGGTGCAGTCACGGGCGATTCCTGAGCGCGCCGAGTTGCAACGTCGGCTGCTGGCCGGAATGGCGTCGCTAAACTCCCGTTATCCCAACGACTTGATCGTACCAGCCAGTATGACGGCGGGTGATGAGTTCGAACTGCTGCTCGGTAACGCCGAGCACGCCGTTGAAATGATTGTTGGGCTTGCCGATGTTGTGCTGCCCAACCAGCTCGCATTCGGTATTGGTGTAGGCGGGCTGACAACCCAGTTGCAAGACGATCGCTCGGCGACGTTCGTGGGTGAGCTGGACGGCGAGGTGTTTCACAGAGCTCGATCAGCACTCAATCAGGCAAGTGCCGACGATACGTGGCTACTTGTCGAGGGCTTCGGCGTAGGTGAAGACGCGGCGCTCTCGGGGCTTGCCGACTTGCTGGGGAGTCTTCGTCGTGGTTGGACAGCCAAACAGGCTGCCTATATCGCGGCGGCCAGGCACGCCAAACAGCTCGACGTTGCGCGCCAAGCCGGGGTCGGACAGTCTGTGGTGAGTGAGAGCTTGAAAGCAGCGCGGTTTGAGCTGGCTCTGCGCAACGAAGCGCGGCTGCAACGCGCATTGACCAGTTTCTTTCCAGCGTGACGGATGGTTGTGTGGGTTAACAAGGTGGGTGCGCAGGCATGATCGAGGCGTTTGCATTTCTACTGCTCGGCCATGCCTTGGCTGACTTCGTTTTTCAAAGCGATTCGATCGTTGCCCGCAAGGCGGAACCCGGATCTCGTGCCGGCGCGTTGGCTCAGCACGGTCTGATTCTTTTTGTTTGTCACAGCGTTGCGCTCGCGCCGCTTGCTTCGGTTGAGGCTGGGCTTGTTGTCGTATTCGTCGTGCTCGTGCACGTCGTTCTGGACTGGGCTAAGTCTGTTGCGGATCAGCGTTGGCACCGCCCCTTGTTGTTTTTTCTGCTGGACCAGGCGCTGCACATTCTGACCATTGCTGGCGCCGCCCTCTATCTAAGTAGCGTTGAGCACTCGCTATGGTGGGCACTGCCGCATGCAACCTTGGCGTGGCTGGCCGTCCTCACGCTTTACGCGAGCGCCTGGATTCTGGTTTGGCGTGGTGGAGAGTTCTTCATGTCGATGTTGCTCGCAGCCTGCAAGCTGGATGTGAGTGACGCCGCTGGTGGCGCGCAAGATCCGAACCTAGGTCGGCTGATTGGCGTACTGGAACGCTTGCTCGTCGTGACTATGGTTCTCGAACATGCCTGGGCTGGCATTGGCTTACTGGTTGCGGCCAAGTCCGTCGCACGCTTCAAGGAACTGGATGATCGCCGGTTTAGCGAGTACTACCTGGTGGGCACGCTTGGCAGCCTCTTGGTCGCTCTAGCGGTGGGCTTGTCTATTCGTGAGTTGCTTGCGCAATAAGATTGCTACGGGAGCCTTACGGCCCAGTTCACGTACCAGAACTTTGGCCGCGCTTCAGCAACATCGGCAGGAACGGTTTGGCGACTCTGGCAAGAACCCTGGAGAGAAGACCCGGTGTTGGGGTGTTGCCCGCCGAACCATAGTCATTGATTCCCAGCTGGGATCTCAGATCTGATGTGATCGCGGCCATGGAAGGGTCGAGCGGTATGCCGGTGCCATCGGCGATGCGAACCATTCTCTGGAAATTGGCGATGATACCGGCAGCATCGACCATCGCTGCTTCGCCAAGCGCCGCGCTCACTCTCTGTCGCGCCTGCTTGATTGGCGCTGCATCGTTGCCGAGCGCTGCCTCAGCGAACGCCAGTAGCTCCTCAGCAGCGACTACTCCGGAATCCTGCGTGCGACCGTCGACCAATACGCTGAGATCGACCTCGGCCGCTCCGTCGTCTACCTCGCTGCTCACACGGAGCATAAATGCGTGCGAGCTGGTTCAGTAGAAACACTCGCTGATCGACGACACGCGGCCAGCGATCAGCTCGATCTGACTGCGTGAGAGCGCGCGACCGCCACTGTCGCCGGGTACAGGCACGCAGCGCATGGGGATGTAGTGAGCATCGCTCAGCGTGATCAACATGCGCACGGAATCGGGAACGAGGCTCATCGCCGAGATGACATTGCCCGTTCTGCCGCCAGGATAGAGATCTACTTCGTTGGGCCCTGCGTCGTCCGGCTGCACTGTCGGTACCCAGGCGCCGGAGTCCTTAGCGCCTGGCGGACGATAGCTGCTTGGCTCACCGTTAACTGGGGTGGGAAGCGTTTCGAGTGGCAAGCCGACAGCGCGGTGAAAAGCGTCGATACTGATCACCGCGACCACGATGCCGAGTAGCTCCACATAGGCTTCGGTGCTGATGCCTTCAGCTCTGATTTTGTCGAGCCAGTTGGCGGACAACCGAGATGGGTCAGTCGTAACTCGGTGGACGGTATCGACGACGACACCTCGCAAATCCGTTGTCGTGTTGTGAGGAGGTATCGGCGCATCAGGTGACAAAGCAGCTTTGCGCTCGGCGCACGCTACGCAATGACGAGCGTTGCGGCTCTCTTCAGCGATGGCGATTCGCTCCGCGCCACGCCACCAACTGCCGGGCTTCGCGAGTTGACGCCAGATCTCCCGGTGGCTGTCTGCGATGTCGGGACGAATGGCACTGCTGTCGAACTCGACTGACGCGTTCACGTCGGTATTGGCGTAATCGAACTGGCTTTGTTGCATACGGCGCTCCCGA
>CAYGQC010000273.1:1526-3012 GCA_964351875.1 uncultured Pseudomonadales bacterium | reverse complement strand
GTGCTGCACATCCTAACGCTTGCCGGTGCTGCTCTCTTTCTGACGAGCAGTTCAATTTCACCGTGCTGGGTGCTGCCGGTCGCAACCGTTGCCTGGCTCGCGGTGCTCTCGTTGTACGCCAGCGCCTGGATACTGGTTTGGCGCGGAGGTGAGTTTTTTATGTCCATGCTGCTGGCGGCCTGCAAGCTGAATACCAGTGAAGCGGCTGGCGGCTCGCATGACCCGAACCTTGGCCGGTTGATTGGCGTGCTAGAGCGATTGCTCGTCGTGACCATGGTGCTGGAACACGCCTGGGCGGGCATTGGCTTATTGGTTGCCGCCAAGTCTGTCGCCCGCTTCAAGGAGCTGGACGACCGCCGCTTCAGTGAGTATTACCTCGTGGGCACCCTCGGCAGCCTTTTGGTTGCGCTGGCGGTCGGGTTGTCCATGCGCGAGCTGCTCGCCGGTTAGAGCCATTGCCCGCAAGCGCCGAGTTAGCCGCCCGCTTGTTTTCCGCGTTTCAGCAGCCCGGGCAGGAACGGTTTGGCGACTCTGGCGAGTAGCCTCGCGAACAGAGATGGCGCCGGGGTGTTGCCCGCTGAGCCGTAGTGGTTGATGCCGAGCTCGAAGCGAAGATCGGATGTGATTGCCGCCATCGGTGCATCCAGGGGAATGCCGGTGCCATCGGCGATGCGAACCATGCGCTGGAAGTTGGCGATGATACCGGCCGCATCAACCATCGCGGTTTCCCCAAGTGACTCGCTTAGCCGTTGCCGTGCTTCTCTAATGGACGCTGTATCGTCGCCGAGAGCCGCCTCGGCAAATTCGATGAGATCCCGGCCCGCGGTCACGCCGGAATCTATGATGCGAGAGTCGACCAATGCGTTGAGGTCGACTTCGGCGGCCCCCGCTTCAACCTTGCTGCTCGCACGGAGCATGAATGCGTGCGAGCTGGTTCAGTAAAAACACTCGCTGATTGACGAAACCCTGCCAGCGATCAGTTCGATCTGGCTGCGAGCGAGCGCGCGCCCACCGTTGTCGCCCGGGACGGGCACGCTGCTCATTGGAATGTAGTGTGCGTCACTAAGAGTGATCAGCATGCGTACTGCATCGGGTACCAGGCTCATGGCGGAAATGACGTTGCCGGTTCTGCCCCCTGGATAAAGGTCGCTTTCTCTGGGTCCGGCGTCTTCCGGTTGGATAGTCGGTACCCAGGCTCCAGAGTCCTTAACGCCTTCCGGGCGATAACCGCTTGCGTCGCCAGAAATCGCTTCTGGCAGTGTTTCGAGCGGCAACCCGAGCGCGCGATGGAAAGCGTCAATGCTGATCACAGCTACGACGATGCCAAGCAATTCCACGTAGGCCTCGGTACTGAGCCCGTCATTGTTGAGCCTCGCAAGCCAAGCGGCGGATAGTCGAGAAGGGTCGGATGTGATCCGGTGGACCGCATCGACAACGACGCCAGCCAGATCGGTCGTTGTCCTGTGCGGCGATGTTGGCGCGTCCG
>CAYGQC010000273.1:946-1516 GCA_964351875.1 uncultured Pseudomonadales bacterium | reverse complement strand
CGAGTTGCTGCCAGATAGCACGATGGCTGGAGGCGATGTCACCACGAATCGAGCCGCTGTCGAATTCTAACGACGAGTTCACGTCAGGATCGTCGTAGTCGAACAGTCTGTTTGGCATGCGGCACTCCCGCTCGCGACTCGGATCAATATGGCTCGAAAGGCTACCATAGCGTTGGATATCGACGCAGTGGTGATGAGGGATGCGCGCTCGGGAAATTGTTTTCCGCATTGGGATATGACGTCGTATCGTGTTCGCCTACGCTGCCTGTTCGTCTTCGCTGTCATCATCGCCGCGACAGATGTAGATCAACAGCCGCGCATCCGAGCGGCGCTCTAGATTCGTCAGGGTCGTGATCAGATCTGTCGTCAGGACGCAGCCCTTGTTGAGTAGCAGTGCGCCTTGATCTGTCGTTAAGTCTCGCGAGAGCTGCATACCCGGTTGCAGCGCGTGCGTTGGTACGAGCACTTCAGGAACAACCGGGTCGAAAACGTCTCCCCGTTCGAGAATGCTGGATAGCGCTGCGATAATCGCTGGGTCCTAGCGGCGATCCGAATCGGCCGCCATACTCG
>CAYGQC010000273.1:0-936 GCA_964351875.1 uncultured Pseudomonadales bacterium | reverse complement strand
GTGCTTCAGAGTAGATTCGGCCGCGCTGCAAATCGATGTAGTCTCGACTCACGGAGACGATCCGAGCCGCCATGGGGATACCTTCGGCCACCTTGCGATCGGGGAAACCAGTGCCGTCGAAGTGTTCGTTTTGGAACCTCAGTATTTTGCCGACGTCGCTCAGTTTGTCGACGCTCAATAACAGCGCTTCCGCGAACAATGGGTGTTGATGAAACGATTCCAGCTGTTCGTTGTTCATCTCGCGCTGAGGTATTGCTCGAATGGAATAGGGCAGTGCTACCCAGCCAATGCGATGCAGCCGCATACAACGGTTCAGTGTCTGCAGTTCCGTGTCTTCCAGTTCAAATTCTTCGCCAATTGCCAGCGCTAGTTGGCATTTCTTGTCCGTCGCCGCACTTTCGGTATCAGGGAGCATCGAAACGCTAGCCAGCAAGCCAACCATGGATTCGTAGCTCCTTGCGAGCTCGCCGAGGCTGGAACTGAGTAGCTCGTTAGTGGTGGTGAGTTCCTGAGTTCGCTCAAGTACCGTCGACTCCAACTCCTCATTTTGCAGCGTGAGCGCTTCGTTCTGACTGGCGTTGAGCTCCATGAGCTGCTGGTTTTCACGCTCCAGCGTGGCAAGGTGCCCGGCTTTCTCAATTGCCTTTCGCAGCGCATCGTCTTTCCAGGGTTTGCTGATGTACGCGTCAATCCCACCGCCATTTATCGTGGCAACAATCTCGTCAGCATCCGAGTGGCCGGAGAGAATAATTCGCTGGCAAGTAGGAGCGATGGCTTCTGCTTTGGAGAAAAATTCAGGCCCTGACATTCCTTGAACACGCAGATCAGAGATGATGACGTCGACCGGTTGCTCGCCCACGATCCCGAGAGGTTATGCATGCAACCACCGCGGCCGGCGGGGGGGCGATCGTGGACGACGGCGGCGTCGAGGCGGGG
>CAYGQC010000272.1:0-3098 GCA_964351875.1 uncultured Pseudomonadales bacterium | reverse complement strand
TCTGAGTCTGCCTGTGACGGGCTAGCTCCAGCGGCGAAGAATCAGCGACGTGTTGATGCCGCCGAAGGCGAAGTTGTTGCTCATCACAACATCAGCATCAACACTGCGCCCGGCGCCGCGGACATAGTCCAGTCCTGAGCATTCCGGATCGACCGTTTCAAGATTCAAGGTTGGTGCCAGCCAGCCGTCGGCCATCATGTTCAACCCTGCCCAGGCCTCCAGGCTGCCACACGCGCCGAGCGTATGGCCGACGTGGCCTTTCATCGACGCGATGGGCACCGACCCAAGCGCCGCCAACGTTGCCTTAGCCTCGCTGATATCGCCGTTGTCGGTCGCGGTGCCGTGGGCGCTGACATAGTCGATCGCGGCCGCCTCTATTCCCGCGTCACTCAAGGCCATCTGCATGCACAGTGTCTGGGTTGCCTGGTTCGGCGCCGTGATGTGTGCGCCGTCAGTGTTGGTCGCAAAGCCTATGATCTCTCCGAGAATCGAGGCTCCTCGCGTTTGGGCGTGTTCCAGTTCCTCGAGAACGAGCGTGCAGGCGCCTTCGCCGAGGGCCAGACCGTCACGTTCGACGTCGAAGGGCCGAATAGCGCAAGCGGGATCGTCGTTTCGGGTGGAGGTTGCGAGCAGTGCATCGAACACTGCGCTGTGGGTAGCCGTAAGCTCGTCTGCGCCGCCTGCCAGCATCATGTCCTGAGCTCCGCTGCGAATCGCCTCGACGCTGAATCCGATCGCCTGGCTGGAAGCCGTGCATGCGGAACTGGTGGTCAGGGTTCGGCCGGTTACGCCATAGGTGACTGCGATATTCACGGCCGCGGTGTGCCCCATTGCACGAAGGTAGCTGGTGGCCTTCAGAGCGCTGACGTTCCGGTCTCGAACGATCGAGACGAACTCAAGTAGCGCATCCGGACTGCCGGTTGCGCTGCCATAGGCAACACCCAGGCGGCCGCCAGTCAGGTGTGCTTGATCGAGGCCGGACTGAATGACGGCGTCTTCGGTGGCGGTAACGGCGAGCTGGGCGACGCGCCCCATGCTGCGAGTCGCTCGTCGGCCGAAGCGCTTGGGGAGTGTGAAATCACACGTTCCGCCGATGTGACAGCGGAGCCCGTCAATGTCTGTCCAATCATCCATGGCGCGTAGGCCACAGACTCCGGTTTCCAGCGCGCTGCGGACATGCTGCCAGGCGTTGCCAATTGGACTCACAACGCCCGCGCCGGTTACGACGACCCTGCGCCTGTTTTCAGTTGTGTCCATCAGCCGCTGAGTCCTCCGTCGACGGCGATTACTTGCCGAGTGATATAAGCCGCAGCCGAAGAGCAGAGGTACGCCACTAGCCCGGCGACTTCATCCGGCTGCCCAAGCCTGCGTAGTGGAATGGTGTTGCGAATAAGATCAACCGGCGCGTCTTCGATCATCTCCGTCTCGATGAGCCCTGGCGCAACACAATTCACGGTGATTCTGCGTTTTGCGAGCTCAAGCGCGAGCGATTTGGCTGCGCCAATGATGCCGGCTTTGGACGCTGCATAGTTGGTCTGGCCGCGGTTGCCGATCAAGCCTGAAACGGAGCTGAGTGCAATGATGCGACCCGGCGCGCGGCGACGGATCATCGGCATTACGCAGGGTTTGACGACGTTGTAGAAGCCGCCGAGATTAGTCTGGATCACGCTGTCCCACTCATCGCCCGTCATCATTGGCAGGGCCTGATCCTGGCTGATGCCTGCATTTAGAACGATGCCGTAGTAGCAGCCGTGCTGCTCGATGTCCTGGCTCAGGGCTTCGTTGCAGGCTTCTCGATCCGAGATGTCAAAACCGAGAACCCGGGCGCTGCCACCGGCAGACTCGATCTCCGCGGCGCAGGACTGGGCTGCGGCTTCGTTGCGGCCGTAGCTCACAACGATCTCAAAGCCGTCGTGCGCCACTCGTTGGGCGATTGCCCGGCCGATGCCCCGAGACGCCCCCGTGACGAGAATGGATTCGCGAGGCTCAGTCATTGGTTTGAGTCAAGCGCAGGCAGGTACACCGAAAACTCAGCCCGCGCGACCACGTTGCTGCCGGCGCGCTCGCGTAGCTCATCTGCCGGCATAGCCAACGAGCCAGGCTCATGTTGAATCATAATTTCATCCTCGGGATGGTCCGAGTTCAGTGTGCTCAGGGTGCCGGTGAATCGTATCAGGATGGCATCGCTCGAGTGCTGTTCCGGGAGCGAAGACTGCGCCTGTACGACGCCGAGTAGAGAGCCGAAACTGAATGTCGGCCTGATCAGGCTGAGGCTGCGGCTTGCGATCAGCATGCCGGTGCGCGGTTGCGCTGTTGCCTCGCTCGAGAGTGCGAGCAAGGTGAATAATGCTGCGCTGCACTGAGCGAGGTACTCCGTCGCCAGCGTGCCCGAGGCTCCGGCAACTCCAGACAGGTAGCTATCCTGGCGTACGTCGATGCGGCCAAACAGCTCGGTATCTGACCATCCAAGCACGCTCGACAGCAGGCGCATACCACCGCGGTGGGGCAACAGGTTAGATGGATCTGGACAGAGCGGGCCAGGTGGAAAGCTCACGACTTACTCGCGGGTCCGTCTGCGATCAGCGCTTCGATTCGGCTGATAACATCCGCGGGCGTGCCGAGCAGGAGCGACTCGTCGCGTGCGTCCACCGGCACTTGAACCGTTACCGCTTCGTTAACCCGCACGCCGGCCGAATTGAACAGCTCGTAGTGAATGCGCAGCCGAAAAGCCCATTCTACGAGTTGGGCGGTGACGGTCAGCGTCTCGCCGAATGGCACGCTCTTCAGGTAGCGCACTCGGGTGTCGACAATCGGCCAGATCTGGTTCGCGTCAGCCATATCGCGGTAGGTAAACTTGAGCCTCTCGAGCAGTGCTACGCGGGCCGTGTCGTAGTAACGAAAATAGTTGCCGTGCCAGGCGACACCTGTTGGGTCAGCGTCCTGGAATGGCACAACAACGTGCGCGACTTGTTTCAGGCTCGCATGCTCGGGCCAGTCGGATTGCCATAGCGCGCGGCGCTTGCTCATTGGTTGCTTCCTTGTCCAGCGTCTGGGCTTCCGGTGCGCCGGCTTCGGAGGCGACGGTTCGCGATTCGAAA
>CAYGQC010000271.1:0-3123 GCA_964351875.1 uncultured Pseudomonadales bacterium | reverse complement strand
CGTCAAACTGAAGCTTGATCACCTGGGTGAGAAGGTTCTAAACGAGCGGCTGCCCGGCATTCTTGAGCTGTCTCGCACGTTCGCCCACGTCGATCCGGTGAAAGAACCGATCCCAGTTGTGCCGACCTGTCACTACATGATGGGAGGCATCCCGACTGGTGTTAACGGACAGGCGATTACCGTCGGCTCCGATGGCGCTGAACGGCCGGTCGAAGGCTTCTATGCGGCGGGTGAAGCGGCCTGCGTATCGGTGCACGGCGCAAATCGCCTTGGCGGTAACTCGCTGCTTGATCTGGTTGTATTTGGTCGCGCTGCCGGCATCGAAATCGAAGAAACGCTGCGCCAGGGCGTCAGCTACCGAGCTGCATCCGAAAGCGATATCGAAGCTTCCATGGCGCGCCTGAATCGCTGGAACGAATCCTCCGGCGGTGAGCAGGTGGCCGATCTGCGTAAAGAGCTGCAGACAACGATGCAGAACAGCTTTGGCGTGTTCCGCACCGAAGAGCACATGGTCTCCGGTATGAAGAAGCTGGCGGAGCTGCGCGAGCGCATCGGCAATGCTGAGCTGACGGACAAGACGAATACGTTCAATACGGCGCGCATGCAGGCGCTGGAGCTGGACAACCTTCTTGAGGTGGCTGAAGCCACCGCTATTTCTGCGGAGATCCGCAAGGAGTCGCGTGGAGCCCACGCCCGGGATGACTTCCAGACCCGAGATGACGAGAACTGGCTGTGCCATTCGATGTTCTTCCCGGAAGACAAACGGGTTGGCAAGCGGGATGTGAATTTCGCGCCGACGACTGTGCCTACGTTTGAACCCATGGAGCGCAAGTACTGATGAGCACTCTCAAGGTCAGTCTGTACCGTTACAACCCGGATACCGACGAAGCGCCGCAAATGCGTGAGATGTCGCTGGAGATGGAAGACGGCAAGGACATGATGGTGCTGGACGTGCTCGAAGCACTGAAAGTTGACGATCCGACGATCGCTTACCGCCGATCCTGCCGGGAAGGCGTCTGCGGTAGTGATGGCGTCAACATGAATGGCAAGAACGGCCTGGCCTGTATCACGCCGGTTAGCGAAGTTGCTCAGCGCGGCAAGCTGATCCTGCGGCCGCTGCCTGGTCTGCCTGTCGTGCGTGACCTCGTGGTCGACATGAGCCAGTTTTATCGCCAGTACGAGAAGATCCAGCCTTTCCTTATTAACAACACACCGGCTCCGGCTCAAGAACGCCTGCAGTCGCCGGAAGAACGGGCAGAACTGGACGGTCTGTATGAGTGCATTCTCTGTGCTTGCTGTTCGACAGCCTGTCCATCCTTCTGGTGGAACCCGGACAAATTCATCGGCCCGGCGGGGCTTCTGCAGGCTTATCGCTTCCTGGCAGATAGCCGGGACACCGCGCAGGCCGAGCGATTATCGAACCTGGATGATCCTTTCAGCGTGTTTCGTTGCCGCGGCATCATGAATTGTGTGGCAGTTTGCCCGAAAGGACTGAATCCTACGCGGGCAATCGGTAAGATTCGCACTATGTTGCTGGAGCAGGGAACCTGATCTGACAACGACCGTTCAGCTAGCCGGATAGCCCAGCGCGCCTGTGCGTCACCAAGAAGTGACCCAGGAGTGGCAAACGGCGATCAACAGAGGCGGTGAATAGGTGGCCGCTAGGCGTCGCGACCTCCGCGGGCGGCTGCGCAAGCTTCTGCTAGTCTTTGAAGGTGCTGTTCGGTTTTGTTGTTTCTGCTTCTGGCCGGTGTGTTTGAAGCACTCTGGACCCGATGTTTGCGTCTGCCACGGATTACTGTTCCTGGCGGTGCTTGCAGCGGTTACGGGTGTTGTCAGAAGCAGGCTCGGTATTCGGGTTCAATCGGCTGTAGCAGCGTGACAAGCACGGGTGGGATGTCTTTTACGTCCCATTGCCATGACCGACCACTAGCTACAGGACGCGCTTAGCGCACCTTGCCACCGATGGCCGATACTTTTCTCCAGCGTATGCTCAAGAGCTCCCATTTGGCGGGCGGTAACGTGGCCTATATTGAGGCCCTTTACGAAGACTTCCTTGCCGATCCGAACGCAGTTCCCGAGCAATGGCGCGATTACTTTAATCGCCTTCCGACCGTAGCCGGAGCGATCAACGCTGATGTTCCGCACAGCACGGTTATCGAACACTTTGAGCGGCTGGGTCGCAATCGCTTCAAGGCGCAGCCCGAACGGGTCAGCACCGCAGTCGCCACCGGCCACGAACGCAAGCAGATGCGCGTCACTGAGCTGGTTGCTGCCTACCGGCACCGAGGCCACAAGCGGGCGAATCTGGATCCGCTTGGCATGATGGAGCGGGAAACCATGCCCGTTCTGGATCTGGCGTATCACAATTTGACGCATTCGGACCTGGAGGATGTGTTCCAGACCGACACCTTCTTCTTCGCCGAAGGCTCCGCGACGCTGGGCGAGATTATCGCTGCCTGCGAAGAAACCTACTGCAGCTCCGTCGGCTGTGAGTACATGCATATTGTCGATGCAGCCGAGCAACTGTGGGTGAAGCAGCGCCTGGAGTCTGTTCGCTGCCACCCGGAATACAGCGTGGAGGCGCGCAAGGCGATTCTCGAACGGCTGACAGCCGCGGAAGGCCTGGAAAAATACCTGCACAAGCGCTATCCCGGCACCAAGCGGTTTGGCCTGGAAGGTTGTGAAAGCCTAATCCCGATGCTGCACGAAGCGTTGCAGCGAGCGGGTTCGCACGGCGTTGTCGAAACGGTAATCGGCATGGCCCATCGGGGGCGGTTGAACGTCCTGGTAAACATCTTCGGCAAAGATCCGGCGGAGCTTTTCGACGAGTTCGACGGCAAGGTGGCGTTGAGTGAAGAGGGGAACAAGACGGGTGACGTGAAGTATCACCAGGGTTTCTCGTCGAACCTGGCTACTCCGGGTGGCGAGATGCACATCGCGCTCGCGTTTAACCCGTCGCATCTGGAAATCGTCTCGCCGGTGGTCGAGGGGTCCGTTCGCGCCCGTCAGGATCGGCGCAAGGACTACAACGGTGATCTGGTTGTGCCCATCGTTATGCATGGCGATGCTGCGTTTGCCGGCCAGGGTGTGGTCATGGAAACGTTCCAGATGTCACAGACC
>CAYGQC010000270.1:0-3158 GCA_964351875.1 uncultured Pseudomonadales bacterium | reverse complement strand
TAACGCCATTGCGCGCCGCGATGACCTGGTTGGCGAACTGAACAAGGGCTGGACAGTCGGCAAGCGACTGCTGCAGTTTGAACGTTCCGGCATCGGTGGCCTGTCCACCGGCGGCAGCGTGCGTCGGGGTCCCGCGGGAGCCGCGCTCATCGATATTGCCAAGCGCTACCTCGGCGCTGACGACACCGGCGCCATTGCTGATCCGGCGCTGCGGCGAACCCTGCTCGATCACAATATGACCAGCGCCGCCTTTACCCTGACCGCTCGCAGAACCGTCGAAGAAAGCAAAGCGGGCACTCCTGGCGCAACCACGTCGATTTTCAAATACATCGGCGCGGCGCAACAGCAACGCAGCGCGGATCTGAAGCGACAGTTCATGGGCGTTCAGGGACTGGGCTGGGAAGGCAATGCGTTTGCAACGGACGAGATTGAAGCGACTCGGGAATGGCTGTCGACCAAAGCGACCACCATCTACGGTGGCACGAACGAGATTCAGTTGAACATCATCGCCAAACGCGTTTTAGGACTTCCGGAGTAATCGAGAATAACCCTTCAACCTATTGATAATTAAACTTATCTTTAGGCTATTCGGAGGCTCCCAAACCGCCCCCGCCGGGCGTCTGCAAGCGCAATCGAGCACCCGCAGGCACGACATGCCTGCCCTTGCCCGGCAGGTCTTTAACATCAGCGGTCTGCTCCGGCGACTGCTTGATAACCTGCAAAACACCCGCGGCACCGGCAGAACCACCGAACCGTCCCCTCGCCGGAAATCGCATCCGATCGAACATCGTCGAGATGACAAACGCCCGCCCCTCCCGGTGGCTTATCTCAATATCCTGGCCATCGCCGCCGCGAAAAGCGCCAGCACCGCCTGACCCGTCACGGTACGCCTTCTTCCAGATCACCAGCGGGGATGTGGCCTCGTTGATTTCGGTAGGCGTCGTGCGCACGCCTGAGGGGAACGCCGTTGCTGCGAGACCGTGCTGGCCCGGACGCGCACCGGTACCGCCATTGAAGATCGGATTAATGACGAAGCTATCGTCAGCAAGGCCAAGTAGTACGGGATTCCATATGGTGCTGGCACCCTCGGCTGGTACCTCGTCCGGCAGCGCCTGACCAAGCGCTCCCAGAACCACATCCGGCAATAGCTGGCCTATGGCGTGTCTAGCTGAAACCGGCGCCGGCGATTGAGCATTGACGATGCAGCCTTCGGGCGCTGTGACCTCGATACAGGACAGGGAGCCTGCGTTGTTGGGGATATCGCCGCCGATCACACAGCGAATGCCAAAACTCGAGTACGCGCGGGTATACGGCAACGGTACATTGATGCCGTGATCGCTCGCCGGTGACGAGCCTGAGTAATCAAGTCTCATCTTCTTTTCGGAAACCGTTAGGGTGCACTCGAGGCGCACCGGCTCATCGTAGCCATCGGTCGTCATCTGCATGGAGTAGACGCCTGCCGGCACCCTTCCAATGCAGGCCTCCATAGCCGCGCGGCTGCGGTCGATAATCACATCGGACAGTGACTCAAGGTTCGGTTGCTCGAATTCAACGAGCATCGACACAAGGGCTCGACCGCCAGCGTCGTTGCAGGCAGCAAGTGAGTACAGATCCCCCTGCGCGGCAGTCGGGTCGCGGACATTGGCGAGCAACAAGCGCATCAACTCGGCATTGATCTCGCCTGAGTGGAAAAGGTAGCCGATGGGAATGCGCATGCCCTCTTCAAACAGGTCATTCGCATCGGGCCCAAAGCCCCGGCCGCCGACATCAGCGATGTGCGACGTCGATGCAAACAAGGCAATGAGCGCTCCGTTGTGAAACACCGGACTCACAACCGTGAAGTCATTCAGGTGCCCCGTGCCGTCCCAGGGGTCATTGGTCAGCAGCGCATCCCCCTGGCGCAGACTCGCCGCCGGCACGACGTTGAGAAACTTGGCCACCGATTCCGCCATCGCGTTTACGTGCCCGGGCGTTCCGGTTACGGCCTGAGCAAGCATTCGTCCGCGCACATCAAACACGCCCGCCGAAAGATCTCCCGCTTCGCGCACGACCGGTGAAAACGCCGTGCGCATAAGTACCTGGGCTTGCTCCTCGACGATGGACAACAGGCGGTCCCACATAAGCTGCGTAACTAACGGCAATGGCACGCCAGGCTCAGCGCCGAGGGCAGCACCGTCATCTCGAGACACGCTCATGACAGCTCACCACGCAGTAGTTCGATCGCGCCATCGCTGGCAGCCTGAGCAACCCACCCTCCAGGCACCACCGTTGTCGTCTGCGCTTCGGCAATCAGCGCAGGGCCAGCGAAGACGTCACCGACCGACAATGCCGATCGCTCAAATACCGCTGCTGGCAATCGCTCGGCGGACTCAACGCTGCCATCGGCCGCCAGGTGGCAGCCTCGACTGCCGCGCGCTGATGCTCGGCGAGCCTCCACCGATCCATCCGACGCGACGGGAAGTACGACACCCGGCGCCGAGAGCTGTAACGTCCAACTGAGGATCTCAACCTCCACCCCCGGAACGGTACGACCAAAGAGGCTCGCATACTGAGCCTCGAACACCGCTTTCAGTGCGCCTCTTTCGATGCTCGCAGAGGCGACGTCTCCGTCAAGACTTACGGGTACTGACAGCTCCGAGCCCTGACCGCAGTAACGCATGTAGGCGCGAACGTTCGTGGTCAGCGACTGCTCCGGCGCTGCGCTTTTCACAACGGCCGCAGCCTCCTCAAACATCTGTGAAAGTAACTCCCGAAGCGGCCGAACAGCGAGATCGGAAAGCCGCTCCAGCCTGCTGCGAACGACCTCGAACGACACCGGAGCGAGTAGAAAGCCAAGCGCGGAGCCGACGCCCGCACCACCGGGTACAAGCACCCTGGAAATGTTCAGCTTGCTGGCGAGACTGACCGCGTGCAGCGGCGCGGCACCACCAAAAGCGATCAGCGTTCGCGCAGCCAGGTCGCTGCCGGTTTCTGCTGCGTGTGCGCGAGCTGCCGCCGCCATCCCCTCATCGACCACCGAGCGGATCGCCAGGGCAGTGGCGGGCGTTTCTGATGGATCAACCTCGCTCGCAGAACCTGACTCAAATGTTTTCCCACCAAGACGGGCAACCGCCAACGAACCAGCCGCCAGGTCGAGCGACAGCTTACCCAGGGCAAAA
>CAYGQC010000269.1:0-3214 GCA_964351875.1 uncultured Pseudomonadales bacterium | reverse complement strand
GCCGCCCAGGGTATGAGCGTGGCAGCCTTTCTGGGCAACGTGTTCGCTGGCGTCAACTGGTGGGCGTGGCTAGGGCTGATGGTTCCGTACTCGCTGTTCTTCTTCCTCGTCGATTCGCTAATCGTCTGGCGCGTGATCAACTGGTTCAACGCCAAAGTCAGCTACGCCGACATCCTGCCCGTTCGCGCCAGCACGTACGTTCTGTCAATCCTCAACGAACAGCTCGGCAAAGGCGCGATGGCGCTGTACCTGAATCGCAGGGAGGGCGTGCCAGGCTGGAAAATCGGCTCGAGCATGCTGTTCATCATGTTCTGCGAGCTTTTGTATCTGTGCGCATGGGCGAACATCGGTCTGGCGTTGCAATGGGATTCGCTGCCCGAAGTCTTCAGAGCACTACCCTGGGTGGGCATGGCGCTGGTCGCGCTGTTCGCCATCATGCTGCTGTATTTTTCCGGCCGCATACTGCCAAACTTCAAACTGCGCGATCGCGACATCATGCACGCCTTTCGCGAGGCCAAGATCGGCCAATACCTGCTCATATTGCTGCTTCGCTCGCCGGCGCTAATCGCCGCAGTATTCGTGTACGCAGAAGCGCTATCGCTGTTTGGCGTTGAGATTTCCTACCTGCAGATGCTGGGCATCCTCCCGGTGATCTTTTTTGGCGCATCCATTCCAGGGCCATTCCGAGCGGTTGCTGTCTCTATGTGGGTCATCCTGTTTCCAGCTTATCCGGCGGAGATGTCAGCATTTGGTCTTGTCCAACACAACTTCTTCATTCTGTTTAACGCAGTAATTGGTCTGGTATTCATGCGCAGGGCACAGCGGGAGCTATTTGGCTAGAGGCGACACTCGGAAGTGGCGATTAACAGTATCGCCACGAGCGACATCGAGGTGTATCTCAGTAGAAACAAGGCAAGGTTGCAGAAACGCAGATTGGGAATACCGCCCGAAGGACAGCGTCAACAAAAGTAACAGACTGCCACCATTGGGTCTAACGCCGTAGCCTTACTCGCTCACATCTACCCTTGTGACTGCGACCCCTGTGACTGCAAGCAAAAGCCAATGACCACCCTGCACCTGATCGAAGGCCCCGTTGGGGCTGGCAAGACCACCTACGCCCATGCCCTCTCACATCGTTTGCCCGCACTGGCACTCAACCTCGACGAGTGGATGGTTACCCTGTTCCAGCCCGACCGACCAAGCGAAGGCCTTTGGCTGTGGTACGGCGAACGAAAACAACGCTGCATCGAGCAAATCTGGCGCCTGGTTCGACACGAAGCCGACATCGGACGGGACGTCATCGTGGAACTCGGTCTGGTGAGCGCATCCTTGCGAGCCCAAGCCTTTCAGCGAGCCGACGATCTGGGTTGCAGCGTCAAGATACACTTGCTCGATGCGCCGACAGATGAGAGAGCAGAGCGAGTGCGCACACGCAACCTCGAGCAAGGCGCTACGTTTTCGATGGTGGTTCCGGACGAGATATTTTATGCCGCCAATGCAGCCTGGGAGCCACTCAGGACAGAAGAGTTGGCGGGCAGCGTGATCGAGCTGGTCCGCGTGTAGCAACGCAGCCGAGCTGAGGACTGGTAGTGAATCGCTGAATTAACTGGCAACAATCACCAGAGGGCATCGAGTGATAAATCAAACACGAGCGCTTACTGTGTAAGCAAGATCAATAGCACAGGCAAACTGGAATGGATGTTGATAATCGATTGGTGCTGATCACTGGCGCTGCCAGCGGAATCGGTGCTGCCTGCGCGCGAGCACTGAGCAAAGCTGGCGCGCGCGTCGCGCTGGTGGATCTGAATGAGGCAGGGGCCAAAGAAGTGGCGGCAGAGACAGGTGGCAAGGGTTATGTTTGCGACGTCAGCAACGAAGCCGCTGTCACTCAGATGATAGACGACGTCGAACGAGACATGGGCACGATCGACATTCTGTTCAACAACGCGGGCATCGCAACCGGCGGCGATCTGCTCGACACTGATCCGTCGATCTGGCAGCAACAGTGGCAGGTCAATGTCATGAGCCATGTCTACACGACCCGCGCCGTGCTACCCGCCATGCTTAAAAGGGGCGACGGCTATCTGATTCAAACGGCATCCATGGCGGGCTATCTAACCACCCACGGGAATCTCACCTACGCGGCAACCAAACACGCCGTTGTCGGATTCGCCGAATGGATGTCCATTACCTACCACCATCTCGGCGTTCGCACGTCGCTACTCGCGCCGCTCGGCGTCGACACGCCAATGCTGGCATCAACAGGCGACGCGTTTTCCGCTAACGTCGCCGGCCCAGTTAAAACACCGGAGGCAGTCGCTGAGATGGTTATGGAGGCCGTAGCAGCAGAGCGTTTTCTCATCCTCACCGACCCAATCGCCAAGACCTGGATGGACAACAAAAACAACGATCTCGAGCGCTGGCTGGCCGGTATGCGCCGTATGCAGCAGAAGATAGAGGCCGGATCCTAGGAAAGCTGCTTCGTCAGTTCGCCGGCCTCGAGTACGCTGACGTACTTCGCCTGCAAGTCGTAGAGGTTAGCTTGATGTGCCTTTAGATCGCGGTCCGACACCGCGTCTGCTACAACGAGACTGGGGTAACCATATTGCAGCGCATCAACTGCTGTTGCACGGACGCAGCCGCTCGTCGTGAAGCCGCAGATCAGCAGCGAATCAACGCCGCCCTCGCGCAGCGAGGCATCAAGGCCAGTATCGTGAAAGGCTGAGGCGTGAAGTTTACGTAAGACTCGATCACGGTCGGTCACGTCCAGGCGAGGATCTATCTCGGCAAGCCGCGAGCCTTTCGTAAGACTATTCAGCGCCGGAATTTTACGCCGAAACACCGCAGCTTCTTCGTCCGACTCGTACCAGACGCTGGTGAAAACGATTGGCCAATCCCGTTCGCGAGCTAAACCCAGCAAGCGTGTGATGACCTCAATCTCGGGCGAGAAGTCGCCGCCCAAAGGACTGTCTGGGTCGGTGAACCCCAAACTCGCATCGATCACGAGTAGCGCTGGTCGCTCACCCAGAACCAGCTCACCCGTATCGAGTGCTTCGCGCATGACCCTCAGGCTGCGCCGCGTTCGCTGACGATGCCGCGGCCGCGGCGCGCGAAGCTCGGCGCTTGCGGCGGCGCAAGGCCTGTCTCAGCAAGCGCCCTCGCCTTGATGTCTTCGATGTCACCGCCTTTGTTAAAGAGCGGTAACTCGCCTCGC
>CAYGQC010000268.1:0-3335 GCA_964351875.1 uncultured Pseudomonadales bacterium | reverse complement strand
GATAGCCAAGCTGAAGCTCATTCGCAGCCAACACCCGCCACTGCCCCGATGCCAGATCAAATACATCGACGCTCTCGAGGCGGTCGCCCAGTTCGACGCCGTAAGCCCCGATGTTCTGGATAGGAGCTGCGCCGACAGAGCCAGGAATAAGAGCGAGATTCTCAATACCCCACAAACCGCGAGCGACGCAACGGCGCACGAGTTCGTGCCAGCCGAGTCCCGCGTCGGCTGTGACTCGCACGTCCGTGCCGACCTCTTCGAAACGAACATCGCTACACGACCAGCGGGCAACGGTCGCGTTGAGCCTATCCGGCAGAACTACATTAGAAGCCTCGCCGAGAACGAGCAGGCGTTGGCCATCGCGCTGGCATTGGCTGGCAAGCTCATCGAGGTCCTGCTTGCTACTAAGGCTGACAAGCCGCTCGGCAAAACATGGCGTCGCCAGCGCATTCGACACAGGCGCGTTGGATAACCACTTCACAGCCTATTCTCCAGCCATCGAAACGTCAGATTGAGCCTCTCGCAGGCTTGGCCGGATGCCCGTGATGCAAGCGCGAGGGGCGGCGCCTTTGGCAAAGCGTGCAGATATCGCTGCTGAAAGCCACGCGGCATGAACAGCAGCGAGCCATGAGCCAGTACGATTGACGATATGGGCCCAGGCTTCGCGTCCGCCTGCGCCAGACCGATCTGGGGCTTTTCGCGTATCGTGAACCGGCGTTCCCGGCCGAGGCTGACAGATGCTATGCCACCACACACGCCCGCCTCGTCATCGCTGTGCCAACCCATGTAGTCACGCCCGTCGCGATAGCGATTCACCAGTACATAGTTGAAGGGTTGGGAAAACTGTTGGCTGAGTTCATCGCGCACCGTCACCAGGCTGTCAAGCCAGCCGGCAGCCATGTGATCGCGACCGGAGTAGCGATAGTTCAGGCCAGGATCGCCGTACCATGCCGTACGTCTGGGCACCGTTATCCGCCGCCCGTACATGAAGATCTCCTCACTCGTCCAGGCACATTCGGCTAGCAATTCGCTGTACAGCCGAGTGGCCTGATCTTCTGACAGCCAGTTCTGGTCCAACGACAGCGCGCCGAGCTCCGAATCGTCACGCATGGGAACATCGGCCGCAGCAAACAAACCGTCTCCAGTCCTCAAGACTTTCTCCATCACCTGCTGAGCGAGCGGCTATGCACTCCGGTGCAACTATCCAGGCAAACCCGCCTGGGCAGACAAGCTCTGTATAATACGCCAGCTAACTTTGCTGGACGCAGTAAGCACTGCTACAAGCGCTCTCGCCGCTTAACTTTGTCCGTACCCGCGAGGCGCGACCAGCGCGAATACACTCACGAAAAAGGCAATCACATATGCAGATAAAAGACACCGTCGCGGTCATTACCGGCGGCGCATCCGGCCTGGGCCGAGCAACCGCGGAACGGCTGGTCGCAGCCGGCGGGAAGGTTGCGTTGCTGGATCTGAATGAAGACCTCGCAAACGCAACGGCCGCCGAAATCGGCAGCGCCGCCAAAGCCTACGCGGTGAACGTGACCGAAGAGGAGTCTGTCGTCACGGCTCTGGATCGCGTCATGGAAGACTTCGGTGCGATTCACATCAACGTCAACTGCGCAGGCATCGGCGCCGCAGCGCGCACCGTCGGTCGCGATGGCGCGATGAAGCTCGATTACTTCAACTTTGTGGTTCAAGTGAACCTGATCGGCACCTTCAACACCCTTAGCCAGTGTGCGGCTCGTATGCAACAGAACGAACCAACCAACGAAGACGGCGAGCGCGGTGTCATCATCAATACCGCGTCAGTTGCTGCCTTCGATGGGCAGATTGGCCAGGCCGCCTACAGCGCGAGTAAAGCAGGCGTCGCTGGTATGACGCTGCCAATAGCACGAGATCTGTCCCGCATCGGCGTGCGAATCTGCACGATCGCTCCAGGCATCTTCGAGACTCCAATGATGATGGGCGCACCCGACCAGGTGCGACAGCCGCTGATCGACATGGTGCAGTTTCCAAAGCGTCTGGGTGAAGCACCGGAGTTTGCATTGCTGTCGCAACAGATCGTTGAAAACCCCTACTTGAATGGTGAGACGATTCGCCTCGACGGCGGCATCCGTATGCAACCCAAGTAGCCGCTCTAACGCTCTAACGCTGAAGACATCCGGTTAGACCGTTTGGTCTGGCCGGAGATTTCTCTCTTCGGCCTACCCATCCTCCCCGTCCAATTCGTCCAACCCGCCTTTTGCGATTTTTTGCGGAGCTCAGGGACGCTGCAGAAACTCGCGGAGTAATTCTGAGATCAATTGCGGCTGCTCAAGCGCCACATCATGGTGAGCGCCATCAAGCACGGCAATCTCGGCGCCAGGCGCGATCTCCGCCAGTCGATCGGCGGCGGCCACCGGTATCAGCTCGTCCAACTTCCCGAAGATGCCAAGTAGTGGCTTTCCGGATTCGCCAAGCGCTCGATAGCTGCTGCGCAGATCGCCCATCGGATAGTGCCGGAGCGTGCTCAGCAAGGCAGCGTAGTAACCCGTGTACTGCGCCTGATCCGCCATACGCTCATCGATCCAGGCTTTAAGAGCCGTATCGTCAGTCGTTAGGCCGCCACCTTGCACAATGCCGCGCCGTGCAAACAGGTGGAAAAACCAATCTCCGAGCATCGGGACGCCGACGATCGCTGGCACACTGCCCTCGCTAAGCGAAAGGCCCGCCGGGACCATCGCAACCACTCGGCGCACACGCTGCGGACTGTGCGTCGCGTAGTCCGTCACCAGCGCACCACCCATCGAGTTCCCGACAAGATCAACCGGTACCGTAACCTCCAGCGCATCGAGCAAATCATCGAACTGCCGGTTGTACAACGCCCTGCTGTGATCAGCATCGGGGCGGTCTGAATAACCGCGCCCAAAGCTGTCGATGACAATCACCCGCATGCCCGCATCGGCCAACACCGGCTCGATGTCCTCATACATCCAACCGCCATAGGAAAAACCGGGAACGAGGATTACCGGTTGGCCGTCAGTCGGCCCACTGATGCGGTAATGCAAGTAGCCGTCGGAGAGCTGAACGAATTCTCCAGGCAAGGCATCGCGAACCGAATCCGACAGCCGCGTTTTCCCTACGTCAACCAGCAGATACGGCAGCAGCGCGGCGAGCGCGAGAATGACGAGAACAATCGTCCATTTGTTCATAGATCTGCTCGCATTCCGGTTGTGTCACAAACGTTCACTTAGAACCGCTGGCCGCGCCTATCGTCAGCGTTGGGACTGGCGATTTAATACGGCTAAAACCCTTGCCAGGTCTTCCGGGCTGTCTACGCCGGCTGGCACCAGCTC
>CAYGQC010000267.1:0-3343 GCA_964351875.1 uncultured Pseudomonadales bacterium | reverse complement strand
TAATCAAAACTAATGTCATCGAACGCGAATCTTAAGTCCCCGGTCAACGCGACATCTTCGGAAGCCAACTACGTTCTCGGCGTCTTGTTTGTTGTCATTATGTTGAATTTCCTCGATCGCCAGATCATCTCGATACTGGCAGAGCCCATCAAACGTGAGATGGATCTCAGCGATAAGCAGATCGGGTTGATGAGCGGTTTGTCCTTCGCTTTGTTCTATACGACTCTGGCCATTCCCGTCGCAGCTCTGGCGGATCGGTGGAACCGAAGCCGAATCATTGCCATCGCGATTGCCATCTGGTCGGCGATGACGATGTTGAGCGGAGCAGCCCAGAATTTTCTGCAGCTTTTCCTTGCCCGCGTCGGCGTGGGGATCGGTGAGTCCGCGAGTGGTCCAGCTTCGCACTCGCTGATTGCGGATTTCTTTCCGCCAGAAAAACGTTCGGGCGCTATGGGTGTCTATGGCGCTGCGGTGCCGCTTGGCGCGTTTATCGCGCTGGCCGGTGGCGGCTGGATTGTCGAAAGCTTCGACTGGCGAGTTGCCTTTTTCATTGCAGGCGTTCCGGGAATCGTGGTGGCTCTCGTCGTTTGGTGGACGGTTAAAGACCCGCGAGGGAGCGTGACTCTGAGGCAGGCCTTCGAGCCTGACCCCAGCCAGCTCAAGTTCTCTGATGCTATCAAGGAGCTCTGGTTAAAACCCACGTACTGGCATCTTGTGATGGCCGGCGTGCTGATCCAGTTTGTTGCCTATGGCACAGCTGCTTTCTACGGCAGTCTCTACGTGCGAGTGTTCGGCATTGGCTATGCGGAACTCGGTTTGAAGCTAGGTTTGATGGTGGCGATTGCTGGAGTCTCGGGCGCTTGGCTCGGCGGGCGGATCGGAGACAAATTCGGCGGCGGTCGGCCTGGGGCATCGCTCCTGCTCGTCGCTTTTGTGTTCCTGGTCGGCGTACCGAGTACCTTTGCGGCGGTGAACGTAGCCAACGTCAATCTTTCGATCGTGCTACTCGGTGTAATGACGTTCGCATCAACGTTCTACTACGGACCCAACTTCTCGCTGCTGCAATCGCTGGCCAGCGATCGAACAAGAGCGATGGCCGTCGCAATCTATTTGCTCTTCAGCGGCCTAATTGGCCTTGGCTGTGGCCCCATCTTTGTTGGCGTTGTGTCCGATGCTCTCTCAGGCGGCGATCCTGCCTTGGAAGGCGATGGCATTCGCGGCGCGATAGCCGCGCTTTCTTTATTTAACCTCTGGACCGCCTATCACTTCTGGCGCGCGTACAAGATCACTCAGCGCGATGTGCTGGGCACGTGAGCCGCGAGTCGGCTAAGCCGCTTCGATTGGATGCAACCGTACAGGCACGTTCTTGATTCCCCGAATGAAGTTGTTCGGTAGCCGCTCGATATCGCCGACAACTTCCACCTTGTGAAAACGCTTCACAATCTCCTCCCAAAGCACGCGCAGCTGCAACTCCGCTAGTCGGTTGCCCATGCATCGGTGAACGCCGAACCCGAAGGCAACGTGTGCGCGAGCGTTCGGCCGGTCGATGATGAGTTTGTCTGCCTCTGGGAAAACAGCCTCGTCTCGGTTCCCGGATAGGTACCACATGATGAGTTTGTCGCCGGCCTTGATCTGTTTGCCACCCAACTCCGTATCCTGCATGGCCGTACGGCGCATGTGGATCACCGGCGTCTGCCAGCGAACCATCTCCGCCACCATGTTCGGGATCAGATCAAAGTTGTTACGCAGCTTCTCGTATTCCTCAGGGAATTGATTTAGAGCAATGACGCCGCCGCTGATGCTGTTACGCGTGGTGTCGTTACCACCTACGATGAGTAACAGTAGGTTGCCGAGGAATAGCTCTGGATCCTCGTTCATCTTCGCGGTTTCCGGGTTGTTCTGAAGCATGGAAATCAGATCGAAAGACGGCGGCTTGCCTTCTTTCGAGGCCCACAGCTTGTAGAACGCGCCGGCGCATTCCATAAGTTCTGCGTAGCGGCTATCCATGTCGATAGAGTCATCGCCGGTAACCTGGGGTACGGCGGTGGTGATGTCGGACCAATGCACGAGCTTGAGCCGATCTTCATAAGGGAAGTCGAAGAGAGTGGCGAGCATTCGAGCAGTTAGCTCAATGGAGACTCGCTCGACCCAGTTGAATGTTTCACCGATAGGCAGGTTGTCCAAAATGTCTGCGGCGCGCTCACGGATAAGCGGCTCAAACTCAGCAAGGTTCGTTGGCGCTACAGTGGGTGAAACCGCGCGGCGCTGGCGAGCGTGCTCGGGCTCGTCCATAGCGATGAAGTTTCTGGCCTGCATCTGACCTTCGATTTCAACAGGGTCAGGCAGGGCAATGCCGCCTTTCTCGGAAGAGAATAACGTGTGGTTTGTGTCGACTTCCTTGATCAGCTCGTGGCTGGTTACCGACCAGAACGGGCCGTTGGTGCTGTCGGCCAGGAAGTGAATCGGTGCTTCTTCACGCAGACGTGCAAACCATGGTTGCCAGTTGTCGTCGCGAAACAATTCCGGCCGGCTGACGTCAATGTCTCCGAGCTTTGTGCTGCTTGCATCCGAGCTGCGCTGAAGGCTCATATGGTTTCCTTGAAAATATGTAGTGTGCTGCGGTTTAGAGTCGCAGCATTTCATTCTAAGTCAGTTTAGCGTTCCGGAAGTCGATCGCGAACGGGCACAACAAGTTCTATGACCTGAGCAACTAGCTCTTCGAGGTTCGTTTCGTCTGTCTTGGCTGTCAGAAAAGGGTTCGCCAGCAACATAGCTGCCCCAAATGGAACGGCGTTGGTGTAGAGCGTCAATATCACAGGATCGATTCCGGGGTAGCGCCCGGCTTTTTGAGTGTCTGCTACGGCGTTGCTGATCACCGCCTGGAATGCGGCGACGGAATCACGCAGTGGGTCATCTGCATACCGGTTCACATCTGGGTGGCTCACCACCGCAAACAAAGCGGGATTCGATATCGCCCAAGTGAGATACCCACGTCCCATTGCGTTTAATCGAAGCCACGGATCTTCGCCCACCAATTTTGCGCGCTCGAGCGTAGCGTCGCGCGCCTGAGTCCAGGCTGCTGTCGCGAGCGTGGTGAGCAAGTCTTCGCGGGAGCGGAAGTGGCGGTTGGGCGCGCCATGCGACACGCCCAGATCACGTGCGAGGCCGCGCAGAGTTAGTGCTTCGATCCCGTGCTCACCGATAACTTCGGCTGCGCGGGAGAGGAGCATTTCTCGTAGTGCACCGTGGTGATAGGGCCGCTCTTCTCGGAACGCGTTTGCAGGCATTTGCTACATACCGCCCAGATCACAGCCCTTGCGTTCGAGTACCGGGCGCAGAGCTC
>CAYGQC010000266.1:0-3350 GCA_964351875.1 uncultured Pseudomonadales bacterium | reverse complement strand
GTTACGGATGACGAGCCGGGCTTCGGCCGGTAGAGTGCGGCCCGTTGATGCCGTCGCCTGCGCAATTTCTGCCAGCAGTGGCCGCACCTTCGAGAACAGGACACAGTAGCGAAGCATGCCGCGACTATTTATCCGTTTGATATCGCCCGTCGATCACGACGAAGGCGAGCCTCGTCTGGGCGCGGAATGGCTGCTGCTCGAGGATGACGGCAGCCATCGGGGCCATGGTGTGACCGATTACCGCGGCCTGACTGAGCTGACTGATCTCGATGCGGACTGGCTATCCAACCCTGAGAACGTGGTTGTCTTCCTGCCTACCGAATACGTCCTCAATGTCCGGGTCAGTGTGACGGCAAGCAGCGCACGGCAGATTCGTCTGGCGCTGC
Organism: uncultured Pseudomonadales bacterium; assembly: GCA_964351875.1. GTDB lineage: Bacteria > Pseudomonadota > Gammaproteobacteria > Pseudomonadales > Azotimanducaceae > JANSWO01. The sequence continues at coordinate 2,964 of CAYGQC010000266.1, read as the reverse complement.
CATATGCCGTGGAAGAATTTACCGCTGGTGACATCGACGGCATGCACCTCGCCCATGGCAGCATCGTTCGTTCCCAGCCCACCGTCTGCAACCTGGTCGACCGAGGCATGTTGCGAGATTGGCTGGCGTGTCTGGCCGAGATCGGGTTGTCGCCTGGGTATCTGCACGCGGATGCGCAGTGTCTGCCCCAGGCCGCAAACACCGTCGCGCTGTTGTTTGACGCCGGTGAGGTGCTCGTCGCGACTGAGGATCAGTTAGCTTCTGTTGACCGCGACAATGTGACCCTTGCGCTGTCAGCCCTGGTGGATGATGAGTCAGAGTCTCCCATCACCATTTTGCAGATCAACGACGAGCTGAGCGCGCTTGAACAAGCGGAACTCGGCTCCGCCAAGTTTCGTGCAGAAGGGCACGATGGCGGAGGCTTGACCTACTTTGCGCAGAGATGGATTGCCGGGCACCGAGGTCTGAATCTCTTGCAGGGTGAGTTTGCTCCGCGCCGGCGCTCCTCGGGCAGTTCGTCCTACTGGCGCTCGGTCGCATTGCTGGCTGGCCTGTGGGTGGTTGTCGCGCTGTTGGCAATGGCCGGCGAGGCCTGGTGGGCGGAACGGCAGGCCAATGATTTACAAGCGCGTCAGAACGAGTTGTTTAAGGATGTCTTTGGCCGCTCCCCCCGCAGTGCGGCCCGGGAGTGGCGGCTTGCCCTGGGTGAGTCTGGCGTGGCCGGAGAAAGCTTCATCGAGCTGTTGAGCCGGTTTGCCGCCGCGAGCGATGCGTCGATTACGCTGCGCTCCGTGAGCTTCTCGGCGAGTCGTGGCGACATGACGCTCGACTTGCAGCTTCCCGGTTTCGATCGCGTGGATGCCCTACAGCGATCTCTCAAGGATGCCGGAAACACTGTGGACATCATCAACGCCGAAGAAAGCGGTGGCGCGGTTAACGTGCGGCTACGGCTATCTGGGCCGGAGTCATCGTCGTGAGTATGTTTGAGACTGCCGCAGAGCGCTTTTCCGCCTCATCCGCCGGGCGCTGGTTGCAGGCGCAGACGCCTAGAGATCGCAGCCTGCTGATGGTGCTGGGTGGATTCCTGCTTCTGGTGTTTGGCTGGCTCGCGATATGGCAGCCGGTGTCCGAGTGGCGTGACAGTGCGGTCAATACCCACCAGCGTCTGCAAACCGACCTGGAGTTCATGCAAAGGACCGCGAGCCGTGCCCGTGGCAAGGCGCAATCGAGTCAGGCGGAGCGGGGCCGAAGCCGGCCAACTCTGACGATCATCACTCGTTCTGCGGCGAGCGCTGGCCTGAACATCACGCGCGCGCGGCCGGAAGGCGGCGGTGAAACGTATAGCGTGACGTTCGAGGGCAAGCCGTTTAACGACATTCTTCAGTGGTTGTCAGACCTGTCAGCAAACAACGGTATCGTCGTTCGCGATGCATCCGTCAGTACAGACTCCACACCAGGTTACGTGAACGCTCGTTTCGCGCTTCAGTAGCGCGTCGACCCTGGCGTTGACCTTCGTTAACGCGAACACGTTCTCCTTTTCACCGCTGGCCACGTCACCGAAGTGCGCCGAGCGCCAGCATAGACTGGCTCTCGGGACATAAAAGAGACGACCGCCTATGCAACCGCGTAACGTGGTAACAGCAATGCACCAGGATGTCACTGGACAACTGGTGGAGCTGATTGAGGGACTGTACTTCAACATCGAAGACGGGCTGTTTGAGCTGGCTTTTCGGGAGGACACCGAAGAGGCTCGCTCGCGCTGCTTTGATCTGATGCGCGAAATGCGCCTGCGCAAACACCAGCTTGTGCAGATATTTGCCAACAAATTGACTAAATATCAAAGAGTTTGGTTCGGAAACCCGAATCTGGAAGAGATTTCAGCTGAGGCCGAATTGCTCTCTGCCAGAGCCGCTGAACAGGTGAGTGATCACTTTCAGGTGCTGCTCGGCATGATCAGTGAGCGGGTGAACCTCGCCATCGGCAGTGAGCTGGATCCGAATGAGATGCCGATATCACCGCGCATGGTGGCTCGGGCGTTCATCAGCACTTGTCTGGCGCTGCGCTTCGACGGCGCCGCGGTGGATCTTGTGCAGGATCTGTTCAGGCGATTCGTGCTCGAACGCCTGGGTGGGATCTACGCCCAGTGCAACGAACGACTTGAAGCCGCAGGTTGCCAAACCGCCGCAGAACTCGACTTCGCATCAACCGCTTAGCGAGCGAGCGCGCTAGATTGGTTTAGGCGGCCTGCTGGCGGCCAATGCTAGCGCTGTGCGCTGTTTAGCCAACTCCACAGAAATGCCTGTCCTGCTACGTTGCGCCTGTCTCCGCTGCGTCGTTCATCGCCAGAGTACGTGCACACGCTCTCTCTACGACGCTCAGCCACACGCATTTCGATACCCCGAGTCTCCTTGAGTGGGCCCGCGCCGGACCTGGCTGGTCCCTTGGGTATTCGATTGCTAGAGCCCACGGCTTGCCTCCTCAAACGCACGCTTCTCGGCGGCTGTACGGGCTGCATCGCGGGCCTGCTCAACTTTGTTCGCCCGGCTGCGCATCGCCATGTGTGCGCGTCGGTCGATGAACGAGAGCTCCAGGGCACCGTCTGCCAGCGAACGAATGACGGCCCAATCCGCGCCGGCGCTGTGAATTCGGTGGGCTGGCGTATCTTTGACTAGAACCGGGTACTTCGCTGACAGGGCCATTCGTATGCGCTCGGCGAGCCCGGGATCGGGTTGTTCAAGACGCGCATGTACGGAAATCGGTGCGCCGTCTGGCGCCAGCGTCAGATACGTACGAGCGTTATCCAGGAACAGGGGCAGGCCTGGCAGCCTGCGCTCGAACTTCTCGTCCGGGGTGAATCGGCCTGCCTGGAACGGCCGTCGAAACGGCACACCGAGCGCGCCGTTCAACCGCGATGGCGAACCCTGCAGGAAGCTGTCAGCGAAGCGGAGTGCAGCGGCCTTCTCG
>CAYGQC010000265.1:0-3367 GCA_964351875.1 uncultured Pseudomonadales bacterium | reverse complement strand
TTTCAACCCTGCCGAAATTCAGCCAGATTCAAGCTGAGCAGCGAGGCAGAGTGGCAGTCCTGACACTGAGTCGACCGGAGCGACTTAATGCCTGGACGTACACGATGTCCGATGAACTGTGCCAGGCACTGGACGCCGGAAATGCGGATGCGAGCATCGGCGCGTTTGTCATCACGGGCGAAGGCCGCGGCTTTTGCGCGGGTGCTGATATCGAAGCTACCTTTGATCAACGAAGTTCCGAGGCCTTCAACGCGGACCCGAAACAGGCGCGTCGGAACCCTAACGATTGGGTTCAGCTAATCCGTGATTCAAAGCCGGTTGTTGCCGCCGTAAATGGCGCCGCCGTTGGTATCGGCGCGACTATGATCGCGCCGTGTGACGTGATCCTGGCGGGCGAGTCGGCCAGGTTCGCGATGGCGTTTATCAAGATGGGCCTTGTGCCGGAACTCGCCAGCTCTCACTTTCTCGTCCAGCGCATGGGTTTTGGCAAAGCCAGCGAGATGTGCCTTACGGGCAGGCTGTACAGCGCGTCTGAGTCAGTTGCCATGGGATTTGCGGATCGACTGGTGGCCGATGAGGACTTAGTCGCTGATGCGCTGGCGCTTGCGGAGTCGATGGCGGCGAACCCGAGCCGTCAATTGCGCTGGGTAAAACAGCTTCTGACGGAAAACGGTAGCGATACGAACCTGGCCGCGGTGCAACAGCGGGAACTGGCCCTGCTACGCGAAGCCCAGGCCAGCGACGAACACAAAGCGGCCGTCGCGAGCTTCATGAGCCGGTCGACATCGTCTTGAGCCTGAGCGCGCTGCAACCGTTTACGGACGTACTGATCGCACTCGCGACAGGTGTGCTGCTGGCGGTGCTGATTGGCTGGCTTTGGCATCGTTATGCGGTGCGCAGGCGAATCGCACGCGTGACGGTAGAGCTGACTGAACAGTTCCAGATGGAGTTCGGTAGCCTCAATAGCGAGCTTGAACAGAATCATCACCTGATAGAAGAAAGTCATCGGCGGATCGAGGAAGGTCAGCAGCAGTTGGCAGAAAGCCAGCAGCGAATAGAGGAGAGTCGGCACCAGGCGTCGCTGGCGTCGCAACGTGCGCAGCGCTCCGAGGAACAGGTAATTGAGTTGCAGAGTCGTCTCGACGTTGAGCAGGAACAGCGACGCACGGCGCTCGCGGAGAGTTCGGCATCGGCTGCCAGACTGGAGGCTCTTCAGGCAGGCATTGCGGACAAAGACGAGGCCATGAAGGCTGCTCGCAATGAGCTGCGTCGGGAGTTCGAACTCGTGTCTGCCCGGCTATTCGAGCAAAATGGTGAGCGTTTTGCCGCTCGCTCCAACGAGCAGATCAACGCGCTGCTGAAGCCGTTTCGCGAGCAGATTGGAGAGTTTAAGCAACGCGTGGAGACGGTACATCTGGAAGATGTGAAAGGCCGGGAGAGCATTCTCAGCGAGGTGCGCGCGCTGCAATCTGCGTCTGCGAAGATCAACGAGGAGGCTGCCAACCTGACCCAGGCCCTGAAAGGCGATAGCAAGGTGCAGGGTAGTTGGGGGGAGATGGTCCTGGAACGCGTTCTGGAGCAATCCGGACTGACCCGTGGCCGGGAGTACCTTGTGCAAGCCTCGTTTCGCGACGGTGGCGGTAGCCAGAAACGCCCCGATGTCATTATTCGGCTGCCGGAGAGCAAGGATGTTGTGGTGGACGCGAAGGTCTCTCTGACTGCCTACGAGCGAGCAATTTCCGCAGATGACGACGCGGAGCGCGAACGTCATCTGGGGGAGCATCTAGCCAGTCTCAAGGCGCACGTTAAGCGGCTTGCGAATCAGGGCTACGAAGATCTGGCTGACGTGCGTTCACTCGATTTTGTGTTGCTCTTTGTGCCCATCGAATCGGCCTTCACGCTGGCGTTGGAAGCCGAGCCGGAGTTTTTCAATCAGGCTTTTGAGCAGCGAATAGTGATCGTCAGCCCGACGACCCTGATGTTGACCTTGCGCATTATTGCTAACGTCTGGCGCTACGAGAATCAGAGCAAAAATGCTCAGGAAATCGCAGATCGGGCGAGTAAGCTCTACGACAAAGTACGCCTTGTGGTGGATGAGCTCGGCACTCTTAAGCGTCACCTAGACAACGCTCAGGGTAGCTTCGACACGGTGAGCAGTCGCCTCAGTAGCGGCCGCGGCAATGTCGTTAAACAGGTGGAATCATTTCGCGCGCTTGGGGCCCGGGTGAAAGAGCCGATGCCGCAATCCGTGCTTGACAGCCTGGATGATGACGACGAGGAACCGGCGAGCCTTGACGCGCCAGACATCGATTCGTCGCCGGACAAAGCAGACGACTAAATCTCTATCCGATAGCTGCACCCGACGGAACCGCTACTCAGGAACTCGGTCAAAGAATTTTGCGTGGCGCATTACCTGGTATGTCGGTCGGTGGAATCGGGCTCGGGCAGGCAATCGGTTGCTGCGGCGTGGCTGAAACGGTCATGTGACCTGGTTCTCACCCTGCCTCATACGGTGTGAGAGCCGATACAAGAACTTACATAGGCGTCACAGAAACCCATGTCTGCCCGCAGGTAGATTAGGCGCTCGAAACGGACAGCAAGGAAATACGATGCTGGTGCTTACCCGCCGGGCTGGCGAATCCATCATGATTGATGACGAGATCGAGCTTAAGGTCTTGAAGATTCGTGGTAGCCAGGTACATCTCGGCATCGACGCACCCAAGAATGCGGCGGTGCATCGAAAGGAAGTGTGGCTGCGAATTCGGGAAGACGGAACGCCGATCGCTGCCAGTAGCCAACCCCCTCGTCAGGCTCGGTAACGAGCCTTTACCTCTCTTCTCAATTCCCTCTGTCTCTGCTCGCCCTGATTACTGTTCTCTCATAGCTTCCCGATGGCTTACCCCGATTGTCGCGCTGGTTTTTCACACCCGTTGCTGCGCTGACTTCGTAGCTTCTGCTCACGTTTGAATTGCCGGCACGCTCAACCTTGACCGGGCTCGCCTACGTGCTAGTTCGGTGTCGCGATGAAATCCGGCTTCAGACAGAGCGCGTAAGGATGCAGGTCCCGGCGAGTTACTCCGTTGCGGTGAGCAGCCAGGCCTTCGCGTTGTTCCCGCTGCAACTGATGTTCGGCAGGTAACACGTAGACGCTGTCGAGGTCGCGAAAGATCTCCGGCATCATCGTTAGCAGCTCAAACTCGCACTGGCTGCGAAATCCTCCGGCTGTCAGATCGACCACACTTACCTTCCGAATCAGTGCCCAGCCGAGCCATTCGTCGTTGTCTTCGCTGGCGAGCAGCAAAATGACGCGCTCGCCTGCCGAGCTCGCGGCCGCGGCGACGTCGCTCGCCAGCCACCACGGGTGATC
>CAYGQC010000264.1:0-3396 GCA_964351875.1 uncultured Pseudomonadales bacterium | reverse complement strand
CATCGAGGGGATCCATTCGAGCGACGGCTCATGGGCGCGGCCCCACCAGGCCGCATGGACCTGTGCCAGAACCGTCACCGCCGCCGCGGCCTGTTCTGGCGACATCCCGGCGCTCTGATCCACCATCGTGAGATCGCTAAGATCTTCCATCACGATGACAAACTCGGCCGTGCCAGGTGTGACATCGGCAAGATAGATGTGCGGGAGTCCGACCCCCACTTCGCTGGCCATCTCGTTATAGAACCGGACCTCCGCCTCAAACATGTTCAAGGCCACGCCCTGGGCGCGATTGTCCTCAAACCGGGACGGCAGCTTGACGACGACACTGTCCGGGCCCGCGCCCGCACTGTAGACGGGCGTGACGCGATAAAGCTCGCCCATGATGCCGACACCCTCGCCGATGCGAACAGACTGCAGGGAGTCAACCGGCGCACCCAGCGCCTGGCCCAGCCAATCGGGCGTGACATCGTCGAACGTCTTAGGAATGCTGATAGCGGCGTCCTCACTCGTGAAAGTTGCGTAACCCGGCGTTCACTCCTTCGCGAGCGGACCGCCTTCGGGTAGGCTCATCATTTAGACCAAATCAGGCGACAACATCAACATGTTCGATTTCAACGGCAAGACAGTGCTGATCACCGGCGCATCCTATGGACTGGGCGAGCAGTTCGCGTATAGCTTCGCCAAGGCTGGCGCGGATCTGGTTCTCACCGCTCGCTCGACCGAGCTGCTGGAGAACGTCGCGGCCACCTGTCGCAATTCCGGCAGCAAGGTCACCGTGGTTACCGGCGATGTGTCCGTTGAGGCCGACGTCAATCGAATCATCAGCGAAGGCATCGAAAATCACGGCCAGATCGACGTGCTGATCAACAACGCAGGTATCGCGGACCCACGCGGCGTGGTAGCTGAGCAGTTTGATACCGAAACATTCAACCGGATTCTATCAGTCGATCTCACGGGGGCTTTTCTGTTTGCCCGCGAATGCGGCCGACACATGCTCAAGCGCGGCAGCGGCAACATCGTCAATATCTGCTCGATCCTCGCCAGCGGCGCCAATGAGAACAACGTTGCTGGCTACGCCGCCGCGAAAGGCGGCCTGCTCAATCTGACCAAGCAGCTGGGCGTCGAGTGGGCGGATCGCGGTGTGCGCGTCAACGCAGTCTCCCCCGGATTCGTGGTGACCGAGATGACCGCGCCGATGCTCGAAGCCATGGGTATGGACAAATGGATCGCCAGCCGCACACCAATGCGCCGGGTTGGCACCGCAGACGAGGTAACCAACGCCGTGATGTTTCTCGCATCCGACATGGCGAGTTACATCACCGGCATCGATCTGCTCGTAGATGGCGGGACCAACGCGAGCAACGGCACGTTCCAGATCCCGCCCATTCACCACGAATGGAACAACGACACACCTCAAGTACCCACATCGTACGAGCCTGTGCAGCCGCGGCCCGATTGGTATCAAGGCCTGGAAGGCGGCATCCCTGGCCTGCACTACCCGCTGCCTGACGCCGACTAGACCCTTCGGCGGATCCCGGGTGCAACAGCTTCCGTCCTATCTTGAGACAGCGAGGTTGCGTCTCAGACCCCTTGCAGAGAGCGATCTACCTGAGGTGTTCGAGTACGCGAGCGATCCAGAGGTGGTGCGCTACATGGATTGGCCGCGACACGAGTCGATCTCCGAGTCGCGTCAATGGCTGCAGGAAACGCTGAGCGAAGTAGGACCAGAAACAGCCTGGGCTATTGAGTTGCGAACGCCGGGAGGGCTATGCGGGATCATCTCCGTCGCGCAGAAGGGCTCAACAGCCTCGCTCGGATACGTGCTGCTCGCACGCTGCTGGGGGCAAGGTATTGCCACCGAGGCGGGCCAAGCAGTCGTAGACGCCGTTTTTCGGCAAGCAGGCATCGACAGCTTGGTCGCCACGGTTGATATCGACAATCACGGCTCTGCCAGAGTGCTAAAAAAGCTCGGTTTTCTTCGCAAGAAGATTCTTAAGGCCCACATGTTGCGGCCCAACATGCAGGGAAGGCCACACAGAGACACCTACTTCTACGTTCACTCGAGAAGCGCCAAACGAGGCGACGCACCCAGTCTCTGACCGATGCGTCGCCCACTGCGGCAAGCGCACACGCGGCAACCGATCGAATGCGATGCTGCTGAAGGTCGAGGCTAGCCTTCCGCCCAACCTTCGTGTCGTCAGGCTTTGCGGCGAACCTTTACGGGGAGATGCGTGTAGCCGTTCACAAACGATGAGAACGTGCGCTCCGGCTCGGCCTGCACCTCGATCCGCTCGAAACGTGCAAGTATCTCTTCCCACAGAATGCGCAGCTGCAGCTCAGCCAGCCGGTTACCCATGCAGCGATGCAGACCAAAACCGAAAGAAAGGTGCTGCCGAGCATTGGACCGCTCGATGTCCAGCTGATCCGGGTTATCGAACACCGTATCGTCGCGGTTGCCCGAGGCATACCACATCAAGACCTGGTCACCTTTCTTCATCTGTTGCCCGCCCACCTCGATGTCACACGTCGCCGTTCTGCGCATGTAAGCCAGAGGTGTTTGCCAACGGATAACCTCGGCCACCATGTTGGGGATGAGCGAAGGGTTGGCGATCAGCTTGTCGTATTGCTCAGGGAACTTATTCAGCGAGTAAATGCTGCCTGACATGGTGTTACGGGTTGTGTCGTTGCCGCCGACAATCAGTAGCAGCAGGTTACCCAGAAACTCCATGGCCGGTTGGTCTTTCCTGTCTTTACCGTGCGCCAGCATGGAGACGAGATCGCTCCCGGGGTTTTCGATGCGTTCCTGCTTGAGCCTCTGGAAGTACTGCAGACACTCCAGTAGCTCATCGCGCCGTTGATCGACCGTTTCAATGATGCCGCCGGGCTGCGGTACGGCGAAGGTGATGTCCGACCAGCGGGTGAGCTTACGACGGTCCTCGAACGGGAAATCGAACAGCGTTGCCAACATCATCGTCGTGAGCTCAATAGAGACCGTTTCGACCCAGTCAAACGTCTCACCCTCTGGCAACGAATCCAAAACGGCGCACGTGCGCTCGCGGATCAGGCCCTCCATCTTCGCGAGATTCGTCGGCGCCACAGATCCGGCAACCGTCTTGCGCTGGGCATCGTGAACGGGAGGATCCATCGCGATAAACGTGCTGATGTTCAGCGCGCCCTCGGGCAGCTCCATACCCACTGGAAAACCGAGGGTAATGCCGTTGGCCGAACTGAAGTTCTTCCAATCCGTGTCGACCCGCTTGACGTCTTCGTAGCGCGTGACCGACCAGAAACGTCCAGCGGACTCGGTTTCATTGAAGTGCACCGGATCTTCGGCTCGGAGTCGCTTGAACGCCTCCTGCCATTTGTTCTCGCTGAAGAGCCTGGGGCTGGTTGGCA
>CAYGQC010000263.1:2342-3407 GCA_964351875.1 uncultured Pseudomonadales bacterium | reverse complement strand
GCTGGCCGGCGATTTACGACCTGCCTGGCACCCTGCCTGGCTCTCGGCGCTGCGCTCACGCTCAGCATAAGTGGCACGGATGCTGCCGCCCTGCTCCCAGGTATCTGGCTATTCAGCTACGGCGCGGGCGTTCTGGCGGCGGGTACATATGCCAGCGCCCCATTGCAGCTTCTCGGAGTGATGATGTGCCTGCTGGGCGCCGCAGCATTGGCGCTACCGCATCTGTCAGCGCTCGCCCTACTCTGCGGCTTCGGGCTCGGCCACCTCGTCCTCGGCATTGTATTTCTAAGGCGCCAGCACGCATGAGCAAATCAGCCAAGCAGAGAAAAGCCCAATCAACGAAGCCCGCGCCCGGGCAACTGGCGGCGATCCGTGGCTTCCTGGATGCGGACGCCGCACAAGATCAGAAGCTGATCGGAAACCGGGTTCGACTAGGAATTCTGAGCGCCCTTTCCGTTTCGGACAGCATGACATTCGCCGAGTTGAAGCAGCTCTTGAGCCTGACCGACGGAAACCTCAGCGTGCACGCGCGTAAGCTCGAGGACGCGAGCCTGGTTACCTGCACCAAAGGCTTTGACAACCGAACCCCCAAGACCGACTACGCAATCACCTCGCGCGGACAAGCCGCGTTGGAGCGATACCTCAGTCATATGGAAGCCCTGATCCAGGCGACCACGACAAACAATAAGTAACGACCTACGAAAACGAGCGAAACCCATGATGCCAATCACGATTCCCAAGTTATTCCCGCCGAGACATGCCGGCCCATCAGCGCCCGCGCGTCGCGAGACGAACCCGCCTGACGACCTTTCTACGGAAATAAACTTTGTATTTCAAAGTTCTCTGCGGCACGTCGGCATCATCATGGACGGCAATCGGCGCTGGGCGGCTCAGCGAGGTTTGCCGGCGAGCGACGGCCACCGGGCCGGCGCGCAAACCCTGAAATCGGTGATCGAAGCCATCGACGAGACGAGCGTCTCAACGCTCTCGGTATTCGGCTTCTCCCAACTCAACTGGCAACGCTCGAGCCATGAGGTTGGACAGCTCTTCACGCTGATACTCGAC
>CAYGQC010000263.1:0-2332 GCA_964351875.1 uncultured Pseudomonadales bacterium | reverse complement strand
CGAATTCATTGGCCGACGTGATCGACTCCCTCACAACCTGGTGAACGGCATGCAGGCACTCGAACAGGTAACTGACCACTCCTCAAGGTGCCTGCGAATCGCCATCGATTACTCCGGTCGCGACGCTATTGCCACTGCGGCAGCCTGCGGGTCTCGCGTCGAACCGAGCACCGACGCGTTCGAGGAGCAGTTGAGATGCAGCCAACACTCGCGAGCAGTCTCTGCGACCAACGTCGATCTCCTGATACGCACTGGCGGCGAGCAACGACTGTCGGACTTTCTGCTGTGGGAGTCGGCCTTCGCGGAACTTCGCTTTGAAGACTGCTATTGGCCTGACTACAGTCCAAGGCATTTGCGCCGAGCTCTAGCAGATTTCGAAACCCGACAAAGGAGGTTCGGCCGATGAGCGACATCGACAACCTGGCCGCGCAAAACCGCGCTTTTCCGTTAACCGGCCTACGCAACAGCCTCGCCTTTCGGCTCTTTCTCATCGGCATTCTGTCGCTGTTACTACTGATTCCGCTGGCGCTCGTTGAAGGGGTCGCCGACGAGCGTCAAAACTACTTCTTCGAGGTGAGCGACGACATCGCCTCGAGTTGGGGTCCAGCGTTGCAATTGCTCGGACCCATCGCCCTTGTACCTGTCATGGTCACGGATCGACGCGAGTACACCGACCTAGACGGCGAGTTGCGCGTTAGAGAGCGGCAAGTTCGACGCCACTTAATCATTCCGCCGGAAACCCAGAACATTTCGATATCCCTCGATCACGAGTGGCGGCAGCGATCGGTCTACAACGTGCCCGTGTACCGGGCCGCGGTCGACATCGACGCGTCGTTCATCCGCCCTGATATCGATCGACTGGACCTTCCGGACATGGTCATCGACTGGCAAGACGCGCAACTGCTGGTGGGTATCTCCGACGTTCGCCGGGTACTAAACGTTCAGCCGGTACAAGTGAGTGCTAATGGCATCAGAACAGAGCAACAACTGCGAGCGGGCAGCCCGGTGGCCGGGATCGATGGCGACATCATGCAGGCGCCCGTTGCATTGACCGAATCCGGCATCGAGATCCGCACCAGCTTCGAGCTGCGCGGCAGCCAATCGATCGCCTCTCAGATGATCGGCCGCCAGAGCAACCTGTCACTCGAGAGCACCTGGCCGCACCCCAGCTTCTTCGGTCACCAGTTGCCGGACAACCACGATATTCGGGTAGATGGTGTAACCGCGAACTGGCAAACCGGCGGTATCGCCCGGGGCCTGCCCGATGCCTGGCTCGCGAGCAGCGAGCTGCGCGACCTCTCGGCGCCGGGTGTCGGAATGCGCCTGTTCGATCCGGTAACGCCGTACACGCTGATCGATCGCGGCATGAAGTACGGTCTGCTCTTCATCGCTCTGACGTTCGTGCTCGTTGTCACTGTTGAGATGCTGACGGGACGCAGCCTGCACGTCGCGCAATACGCCGTTCTGGGATTGGGAATCGCCGTGTTTTTCCAGGTATTGCTGGCGCTGTCCGAACACATCGCGTTCGGAGCTGCGTACGCGGTGGCGACCAGCATACTGACGCTGATGATGGCCTTCTACGCCGCAGCGATCGCCGGAAGCAAAGCAGCCGGACTGGCGATGGCGAGCATCCAGGTGGCGCTGTATGGCGTGCTGTACGTGCTGCTCCAGATGGAGAGCTACACCCTCGTCACCGGGACCGCTCTCGTGCTGATCGCCTTCGGCCTTGTGATGATCGCCACCCGTCGGCTGGGCAATGCCCACGCCGACAAAGGCTGACCATTCAGACAGGTAGCGTGATTTGGGCAGTCCCGAACACTCGGGTCTCGCCCTTCTCGTTGAGCAACGTCAGGTCAATTTCGACCTGACCGGACTCCTCATCAATATCCGTGACCACGCCGTTGATCGCGCAGGTTGAGTCCACCAGAACCGGAGCGCGGAAAATCGTGTCGATGCTGTTGATCTGGGCGCTGTCGGCCCAGCGATGAATCATCGCGGCAAAGAAGCCCTGACTCATGATGCCGGGTACCAGGGCGCCAGGCAGGCCTTCCGATCGGGCGGCCTCATGGTCGGTGAAGCGCGGAAAGTCCCAATGGGCTGCGATCGCGAATCGCTTGACGTTGTCGATGCCGATATCGGGCAAAAATGCGGGCAATTCCACCCCAAACTCGACGTCGCCGACCGTCTTGATAATCGAGTCACTCACTGGGCTTCTCCCGGATCACGATGCGCGAATCTGACACGGCGAGCTTCTGCTCGTCGGCATCAAACAGCTCCATACGGTTGACGAAGAAAACCATGCGCCCGGAGCGGCCGGTCTTGGTGTAGATCT
>CAYGQC010000262.1:0-3420 GCA_964351875.1 uncultured Pseudomonadales bacterium | reverse complement strand
CGCCTTGCCTTCCGGTCGGTCGAGAAATGGGAAGTCAGACAGCAATCCGAGCTGCCGTGCTCTCATGGTCAGAGCTACGCCGGCGAGGTTCGTGCGGCGAATCTCGGGTTCTGTGAACTCTGGCCTGGATAGAAAGTCGGCTTCTTCATATAGCCGGATGCAGGTGCCGGGTGCGATTCGGCCACAGCGACCTGCCCGCTGATTGGCGCTTGCCTGAGACACGGGTTCGATGGGCAACCGTTGAAGCTTCGATCGAAAGCTATACCGCGACACCCGAGCGACACCGGGGTCGATGACAAATTCGATGTTGGGAACGGTCAGAGAGGTTTCGGCAACGTTGGTCGCCAGCACCACACGACGCCGACCCGTTGGCGCGAACACCTTCTGCTGCTCTGCCGCAGAGAGTCGCGCGTACAAAGGCACGACTTCCCAGTGCGCATCAAATTCGCGCTTTAGCAAACGAGAGCAATCGGCAATCTCTCGCTCACCGGGCAGAAACACAAGTGCGTCGCGTCCTCTGGGCAAATTCCCAAGTGCTGCGGCGACCGCTTCATCGATATTGCTGGATTCAGGCGGCTCATAGCGAATGGTCACGGGGAAACCACGGCCGGGAATATCGATAACCGGTGCGTCTCCGAAATGCCGCGCGTAGGCATCCACATCGATCGTGGCGCTCGTGATGATCACCCTCAAATCGCGGCGCCGTTTTAGCAGCGATTTCAGGTAGCCCAGTAGAAAATCGATATTCAGGCTGCGTTCGTGCGCCTCATCCACAATGATGGTGTCGTAGGCGAGCAGGTTGCGATCGCGTTGGAGTTCGGCGAGCAGCAACCCGTCGGTCATCAATTTGACGAGCGTTCGCTCGCTGGTCTGGTCCGAGAAGCGGGTAGCGAAGCCAACCTGCTCACCGAGCTGAACGCCCAGCTCTTCGGCAATCCGCGCCGACACCGCGCGCGCCGCCAGTCGTCTGGGCTGGGTGTGGCCGATCATGCCGCGCCGGCCGAGGCCGGCCTTCAGGCATATCTTCGGCAACTGCGTGGTTTTTCCAGAGCCTGTCTCGCCGGCCACTACAACCACCTGATTGTCGCGCAGAGCGGTTTCGATCGCGTCGCTGAACTGAGCAATTGGCAATGCGTCGTCGATTGACAGAGCTGGCACGCTTTCGGTGCGGGCGCGTAACCGCGCTGCGCTTGCAACTAGCGACTGTTCTCTGCCTGCCTTACCGAGCCACTTAACGTCCCGGCACATGACGGCTGCGAGCTTGCTGGGAATCGGAGCCATTCCCTCACCCGGCGGCATCTGCGCTGAATCTGACGTCGGATTATCTGACACGAAATTGCCCAAGACCGGGGGATGGAAGTGTAGCCGGCTCAGCAGCCTGTCCGGGCCCAGCGATCGAAAACGCATGCAAGCCGCAAGAGCGGAACGCATACCGGACGGATCTGACTATCTGGACAGCAGACGAACGCGGCGAATGTGTCGATGAAAGCGGACGCGGTAGCCGCCAAGAACACGAGCGGGCCGGATTTTGCACCTTCGTTACGTTCTTGTCTCGGTTCCGCACGGGCAGCTCTCTACACTGCGCTCGAGCCGTCACACGATGTGTCGGCTCGCTGCGTGGCCCGGACAGCTGTGCCGTCGTCCGGGCCGCGCATCTCGCTATCGAGTCACTTCAAATCCTCGCGAGGTTCGCCTTCTCGCGCGATGACGCGCTGACGCAATCACGCGACGGCACGACGGCGAGACAGTTACTTCGAGAGGAAAGACATTCCGTCTTCAAGCCCGCGAATCGTGAGCGGGTACATGCGGCCACCCACAAGGTCGCGCGCCATCGACACCGACGCTGAGTATTCCCACGTTTCCTGAGGGGTCGGGTTCACCCAGATCATTCGATCATAGATCTGGCTGAACTTCTCCATCCAGGCTGCGCCTGGCTCTTCGTTCCAGTGCTCCACGCTGCCCCCAGCGTGGGTAATCTCGTAGGGCGCCATGGTGGCATCACCGACGAAGACGACTTTGTAGTCGCTTGAGTACTTGTTGAGGATCTCAAGCGTCGGCAATCGCTCATTCATTCGACGCCGGTTGTCTTTCCACACCGACTCGTAAATAAAGTTATGGAAGTAGAAGCTCTCGAGGTGTTTGAACTCGGTTCGTGACGCGCTGAAGAGCTCTTCACACGTCTTAACGTGTGCGTCCATCGAGCCGCCGATATCCAGGAAGAGCAGCACCTTTACGGTGTTCTTGCGCTCGGCGCGCATCTGAATATCCAGCATGCCGCCGTTGTGGGCGGTTGCCCGAATCGTCGTGTCGATATCAAGCTCTTCGTCTCTGCCCGTGCGGGCAAATTTGCGCAGCCTGCGCAATGCCATCTTGATGTTACGTGTGCCCAGCTCGACCGAATCGTCCAGGTTCTTGTACTGACGATCGTTCCAGACTTTCTTGGCTTTCTTCTTCTTGCCCTGGCCCTGTCCGCCTGGACCCTTCTTGCCTTGCTGATTCGGGTCGTCCCCCTCATCACCTTCTTCGCCATTCTTGCCTTCTTTGGCGGCCTGCTTTTCAGCAGCCTCCTTGGCATCCTTAAAGGCTTCAATCAGCTTTTCGAGGCCGCCCAGCGAATCGATCTTTGCCAGCTCTTCGGGTGATAACGATTGCTCGAACTCGCGCCGCAACCACTCGTCAGGAATCATCGACTCGAGCAAACCGTGCAAGTCATCGAGGCCTTTGAAGTAGGCAGCAAACGCGCGGTCGAATTTGTCGTAGTGCTTTTCGTCTTTCACCATGCACGTGCGTGAAATCAGATAGAAGTCATCGACATTGGCGTAGACCACGTTCTGCTTGAGCGCTTCAAGCAGATCCAGCAGTTCCCGGATGGTGACCGGTACCTTGTAGCGACGCAGTGTTAGAAAGAAATTGATCAGCATGCCAACACTCTATGTTTGGTTAGAAGTGTGAGTGGACTCAGCAATGCGGCCTCAGCCGCGAGAGTCCCGGCGGTTCATGAACGCGAGGCGCTCCAACAGATGGACATCCTGTTCGTTTTTGACGAGCGCGCCATAGAGCGGCGGGATTGCTTTAGTGGTGTCACGGTTGGTCAGGATCTCGTCTGGAATATCGTCCGCCATCAGCAGTTTCAGCCAATCGATGAGCTCGGAGGTCGAGGGCTTCTTCTTCAGCCCGGGGACCTTGCGAAGATCAAAGAAAATCTCCATCGCCTCTTTGACGAGGGTCTGCTTCACGTCCGGATGGTGCACCTCAACGATCTGCTGCATCGTTTCCCGATCAGGGAAGTTGATGTAGTGGAAGAAGCAGCGTCGCAGGAATGCATCGGGCAGTTCCTTCTCGTTGTTGGAGGTGATGATCACGACAGGCCGGTTCGTGGCTTTGATGGTTTCGCCGGTTTCGTAGACGAAGAATTCCATC
>CAYGQC010000261.1:0-3521 GCA_964351875.1 uncultured Pseudomonadales bacterium | reverse complement strand
ACCCAACCTCGCCTAAGGGCGAGGATGCCCAAATCGGCTGTCCTGCCGATTTGGCGAACCGCGCATTCTCGTTTGGCCACCCGCTCCGCCACACAGACACAAAAAAAGGGCCAAAGGCCCTTTAGTTGTGTCTGTGTGGCGGAGCGGACGTCCGCCGCGAACAATCACAACTTATTGTTATTTATAAATTTTTACAGTAGGTCAACATTCTACCTACAGATCAACATACAATCAATATTCTACCGGTCTCAATAAAAGAATTCCGAACTCATATCCGACTCGACCCATCGATCAACCGGAATGGAGGTGCATTCCGAAATTACGAGATCAAGAACCGCCTCTATCTTCGATACATCGTACGTGCCTTGTAGTGGCACAGTGATTTTGGCCGCTTAAACGTAGGTGATATTGTCACCTAAGGGAAAGCGAGTCAGATGATGAGTAAGCAAACGAGACGCACGTTCAGCCCGGAGTTCCGGCTGGAGTCTGCACAATTGGTCGTTGACCAAAACTACAGTGTCCGCGAGGCCGCCGCAGCTGTCGGGGTAGGCCACTCGACCCTGGATAAATGGGTTCGGCAGTTGCGCAAAGAGCGCCAAGGAGTCACGCCGCAACAGTCGGCAATGACGCCAGAGCATCGTCGGATCAAGGAGCTTGAGAAGAAGCTGCGTCGTGTCGAGGAGCACAACGAGATATTAAAAAAGGCTACCGCTCTCTTGATGTCGGACTCGCTGAACAAGTAACCGTTGTTAAAGCGCTTCAAGAGAGCTACACCCTCACGATTCTCTGTGAAGCCTTCGGGCTGCATCGGAGTACGTTCAAGTATCGCAGAGCTGCTGCAAAGCGGCTCAACCCCGAAACGGTAAAGCTAAACGCCATGGTCAGATCAGCACACGCTATCAGCAACGGTTCCGCCGGTGCTCGCAGCATCGCCGATATCGTCACAGCCCAGGGTGTTCCGCTTAGCCGTTATCGGGCTCGAGGGTTTATGCAGCGTATGGGGTTGGTGAGTACACGGTTGCCGACACATCGCTACAGAAAGGCATCCCAGCCTCACACAACAATCCCGAACACCTTGAGTCGCGAGTTCAGCCCTTCTGCACCAGATCGGGTGTGGTGTGGCGACGTCACCTACATCTGGACAGGCCAGCGATGGTCTTACCTGGCGGTGGTGCCTGATCTGTATGCTAGAAAGCCCGTGGGTTGGGCGCTGTCTAACTCACCAAACAGCGAGCTCACGGCAAGCGCGTTAACGATGGCATACGAGTCGCGCAACCCAGCGGATGGCGTGCTGTTCCACTCCGACCAGGGCAGTCATTACACGAGCCTGAAGTTCCGGCAGCGAGTCTGGCGTTATCGAATGCAGCAAAGCATGAGTCGACGAGGAAATTGTTGGGACAACGCGCCGATGGAACGCTTCTTCCGGAGCCTGAAAACAGAATGGGTGCCCGAAACAGGTTATCGATCCTTCGCAGAGGCCAAACGATCCATGCTCGACTACATGCGCGGTTACTACAGTTCAATGCGACCGCACCAACACAACGGCGGGTTGCCGCCGAACAAAACCGAGGAAATCTACTGGATCTCCTCTAAATCGGCGGCCAAGATTACTTGACCACTACAGTCTGGCGATATCGCGAGACCAGTGTCGACTCATCGCGTTAACCAAATCTTTCTTTGCCGAGTTCTGCCTCGTGAGCTAGCGCCAGCACCTACGAGCCTTCGGAGGTTGATCAGAGTATCCCTAACGAATCAAATTGCTCCATCGACCTGTCGACTCGCAGTAGTCCAGATATTGATCATCAAACTTGCCGGCCAATAATCTTTCTTCCGGAATAATCTGCAGCCGCGTTATTGCGACCAAATATAAAACTAGGCCAACACCTGCGCTGAGTTGTCCTAAGAACAACCCCCATCCTAGCAACGCCATGAACATGGCTACGTACATTGGATTACGTGTATACCCATAAATACCCGAAGAAACGATGTTCTCGGTTTGGTTGGGATCAAGCGGATTCACCGTCGTTTGATGTCGACGGAACGCGATTAGCGCAGCGCTCAATATGGCGACTGCTATCACCCCCGCTGCTACGCCAAGAGCCGCTCGTATGGACGTAGCGAGCACCATGTCATGCTGTATGGCTTGGGAGCACGCGTACATGACCCCGGCGCACACCACAATGATCATCACGGGTGGGAGTTTCAGCTCAAGCTGAGACAAGATAAACCCAGCTAGCGCAGCTAGCGATCCAAACCGAGGCACATCGGCAGCGTAGTCTTCAAACTCAGTACCGTAGTTTTCCTTCATCCAGAGCTCTTCGAGAAATGGCGCTGCGATGTACAGACAGGCCCAAAAGGTCAGCAATGCGGCTAGATACCATGAGCTCACGAGGATCGCCCAACCAACCATGCCCACGATCGACACCACATAGATCGGATTTCTGCTAACGGCAAATGGGCCTTTCGTTTTGAGGCCGGTCGCTTCCCCAAACGCATTCTTCCAGCCGAGAAAGCCTGTCCAATTCAGAGCGAAGCCAAATCCGACGATAAGTAGCGCTGCTCCGAGCAGATAGCGCCAGGGACTGCCTGGATGGAAGTCCGCCACGCTGAGAACGAGCAGGCTCAGAAAGAACACCCGAAAAAGCGCCCGGAACGCTCCATGCTGCCAGGAATCAGCGCTCGGCGGTGGCCAAAACTCAAAACCGCGCTTTATGAACCGTGCGCTTGAAAGCACCACAATGACGAATGCAGCGGTAAATCCAACTAAAAAGACAACTGTGGGCAGCATTTTGAAGGTTCCATGATCTCAATAACAAATGAATTATCATAATATATGAACATATATTCAATTGTTATTTTGTAAGTTACCAACGCCCTAAGTGATCAATCAGGCCCGGCAGCTATCCGCTTCGTCCATTTGTTCAAATTCAATCGTGCTGTGTTCAATCTGGTAGTCCTCTTTTAGACGTTCTCGGATGCTCGCTTTGAGCTCGGCCACGCTGGGCCAGTATTCATCGGAGACAACAACATGCCCCTCGAGTGAGATACGCCGCTCATCAATTTCCCAGACATGGACATGGTGGACGTCGACGACCCCATCCGACTCCTTCAAGGAATTGATGACCGCATCGCGATCAAACCCCGGCGGGGCGGCAAGCATCAACATCCGTACAACGCCCCGCCCTTCTTTAAGCGACATGAAAAGCACGTATCCAGCAATGAGCAACGTGATGAGTGGATCAATCAAATTCCAACCAAATACGATGATCACCGTGCCAGCAATGATGACCGCGACAGACCCTAGAGCGTCGGCGACGTTGTGCAAAAATGCAGCGCGGATATTGATGCTTTCCTTCGACAGACGATAGGTCAGCAACGCGGTAATCGAATCCACGATAAGGGCGAAGGCAGCAATGATGACGACAAGCCATCCATCAACGCCCTGCGGTTCTATAAAACGCATCACAGACTCATAGATGAGGTAAAGACCAACCATCGTGAGCGTCGTGTAGTTGACCAAT
>CAYGQC010000260.1:0-3529 GCA_964351875.1 uncultured Pseudomonadales bacterium | reverse complement strand
TGGAGCAAAGTGGGCGGTGAATCATACAAGTATGAAGTCAGCAAAGGCGAAGACCACCAACTCGCACGCCTTCCCAGCAGCCACGACATCGACACCACCCTCGCACGCAAGCTCGCACTGGGCGCCGACCTCGACCCGGACGCCACCAACGCCAACGCCGACACCAGCGAGATGCATCGAGCAATCCGGGAAATCGTTCGTCCGGAATTCAAGCGCCTCGCATCCGAGATCGAGCGCGGACTCATCTACGCCACCTCCGAATCCCGAGGCAGCCGGCGTAGCTGCGTTTACCTGTTAGGCAGCTTCGCCCGCTGGCCGGGTGCAGACAAGTTGCTCGAGTCACTGTTGAGCATTCCGGTGTCCGTGGTTCCGAGCCCGGTCACTGCCTTCGGCGACGAGCGTCAGGTGGTCGGCCCTGAATTTGCCGTAGCCACCGGACTGGCACTGCACGGGCTCGACGAAGCCATCGCCAAAACCGGAGAGCAGGCCGCATGAGCGCGACGTCTTTCGATCTCATCCCGGATTCCTATCGCGCCCGGCAACAGTCAGGAAAACGGCTGCGTGCGTTCAGCGCCTGTGCGCTTTTCATCGGATTGTGCTGCGTAGGTGCGTGGGGTTATCTGAGCTGGATGACATCGAGCCTGAACAGTGACATCGCTGAGCTGGAGCGCAAACAAACGCTGTCGCGCCAGCAGCAAAGCCAGCTCGCGTCGCTCAATGACGAGCTTGCCAACCTGCAACAGCGCTGGCATCTGCTGGAGGGATTACGCAGCGGTATGCCGGCTGCAATGGTCATGACCTCAGTCGAGAACGCATTGCCCGCAGACGAAGTGTGGTTCACGGAGTGGCGTTTTCTGCGCGCCGGCATCGTGACGGACAAACAGCCAGACCCGCAGCCACCCAGTTACTTCATTCGCCTCGACAGCGCTGAGCCAATCGATGAGTGGCGCGCGCTCACCCATATGCGCATCTCCGGGCAAGCCCGGGACCACGCGGCGCTGTCAGATTTTGCTCGCGCCCTGCTAAGCCAACCCGGCGTTGCGGACGTTGCCGTGCAGAGAACGTCCACAAAACAGGCTCGCCTTGATGAGCCCAGATTGATCAATTTCGAGCTCGCGGTACACATTCGTGCGGAGGTCGGCAATACATGAACGCCCTCCTCGCGAGTCGCAGCCCTCGAGAACTCGCCATCGCCGCTGGCTGCCTCGCCGTCATTGTGACGGCAACGCTCTCGCTGTACGTCATCAAGCCCCAGTGGGAGCGCTATCAGGCTGCGCTCGCTAGCCATGAGCTCTTGTCAGAATTCGCCGGTGAAGATCCGAGCGGCCAGCGCGCGCTCGACGCCCTCGGAGGCGAGGTACGTCGCCTGCAGACACTGCTTGAGGGCGACAGCGCCAACCTCCCCAGTCAGGAGATCGAGGCGTTTGTCATCGGCCGCCTGCAGACCATTTCCTGGCGACACGGCTTGGATCTGGTTGCGGTCGAGCCAACCAAGGGCGAGACGACTGACGACTACCAGGAACTACTGTTCCAGGTGGAAATTAGCGGTGATTACTTCGGTCTGAATAGCTGGCTTTCTGACCTCAGCACCGAACTCGGCTTCGTGGTTATTCGCGAATACCAGATCTCCATTCACGGCGGTGATGACGCGCTTCCCATCCTGCGCACGCGGATGCTGCTCGCGTCCTACCGAATGCGAGAGGGTGAGCAATGATGGCAACGGCCTTGACTCGCGTGTTCCGGCGATCTGCCTTGTTCAGCATTTGTGCTGCTATCGCGGCCGGCTCAGCCAACATCGCAACGGCCGAACCGGTAAATCCATTCGCCAAACCACCGATGATTATCGCCAACGACGCCGAACCGATGGCAGCGGCCAGCGAGAGCAAACTCATCCTGCGCGGCGTGTTGCTGGCAGACACCGAATCCCTCGCCAACATCAGCGGCACTCTGTATGGCATCGACGAAAACGTTGCCGGCATGCGGATCGAAGAGATCGGCGCGGACTTTGTCACCTTGG
Organism: uncultured Pseudomonadales bacterium; assembly: GCA_964351875.1. Classification (GTDB taxonomy): domain Bacteria; phylum Pseudomonadota; class Gammaproteobacteria; order Pseudomonadales; family Azotimanducaceae; genus JANSWO01. The sequence goes on along the minus strand of CAYGQC010000260.1, from coordinate 1,512 downwards.
CGGGCCGTGAATCCCAACTACGCTTAACCCTGGCTGACACTCAGCAACAGAAACGGACACGCTGATGAGTACTCCTGCCCGATCAACAATGCGCCATTCCTCATCGACCCTGCTTCGATGGCTGCTCGCGGGATTGCTGTTCGCCGCCTGCGCCTCAGCCTCCGCGGGGAACGAAGACAGCGAGCGGATCTCGTTGAACCTCAAGGACATGGACATTGCCAGTGTCATGGAGATGCTCGCCCGAAAATACCGGATCAACATTCTGTTGGGCGACGATGTTGAAGGCGAAGTTTCTCTGAACCTGTTTGACGTCACCCACGACGCCGCCATCAGCGCGATCGCCGAAGCGGCTGGCTACGCCGTCGAGAAACGCCGCAACAGCTATTTCATCCTGCCCCCGGACAACGTCGGTCGATTTTCCAACGGCGTGACCAACGTCCAGCGCTTTCATATCAACTACGCCGATCCTGAGTCCGTCTCCGAAATGATCGAAGGTCATCTCTCCCAGTACGGCTCCGTGACCGTGCTGCCAGAGCGCAATCTGGTGATCGTCGCCGACAAGCCCGAGTTCCTCAGTCGGGTTTCTCGCCTGGTGGGCTACGCCGACGCAGCGCCACAACAGGTTCTGATCGAGGCGCAGATACTGGAAGTCACGCTGAACGAAGAGGATTCCTACGGCATCAACTGGGCAAAGCTTTTCGATAGCGATGGCGGAGAGGGTCGGGTCGGCGCGCGCGGCTTTCTCGGCGCTGGCAACTCCGGCAATACCGGCTTCCTGTTCGAGCTGCTTACACCGAATGTCGACATCCAGCTATCCGCTCTGCAACAGGAAGGTCGAGTGCGGACCTTGTCGAGCCCGAAGCTCGTGGCACTAGATAGCCAGGAGGCGTCAGTCGTTATCGGAGATCGTCGGGGTTATCAGGTGACGACCACCATCAATCAGGTCACTTCAGAGAGCATCGAGTTTCTGGAATCTGGCGTGATATTGCGCGTCACCCCTAAGATCGACGCCGCCGGCAACATTCTGATGGACATACATCCCGAGGTCAGCACGGGTACGGTCGACGCAAACGGTATCCCGTCGCAAACAACCACCGAAGTGACGACGACCCTGCTCATCCCGGATGGCCAAACCGTCTTCATCGGCGGCCTGATCAAACACACCCAATCCCAATCCTACCAACGCGTGCCGGTACTGGGCCGCGTTCCAGGAGTCAGAACTCTGTTCCGAAACAAGGAGCGCAGCAACGTCAATACCGAGACGATCGTGCTGATCACGCCTCGATTGGTATCGCCGGCGGACATCGCGGCTGTCGCTGACGCGAGCGGTATCGATTCTGCTCAACAAGAGATGAGTGAGGCAAGCAACGCCATCGAGAACCTGGTCCTCAAAGAGGAAGCTGCCCTGCTTGACGATCCCATTTTTTTATTTATGTATGGGGGTCGAACTAGATCTACACAGCCTGAGCCACACCTGCAAGGACAGAATTCCGCCAGCGAGACGATACCGAC
>CAYGQC010000259.1:0-3549 GCA_964351875.1 uncultured Pseudomonadales bacterium | reverse complement strand
CTTCTCGTCCCCGTTCGCCAATAAGCCCAACCACGACTACATCGGCGTCCGTGTAGCGCGCGAGCATACCGAGCAACACCGACTTACCCACCCCGCTTCCAGCAAACAGGCCGACCCTCTGGCCGCGACCGATCGTTAGCAGCCCGTTGATAGCTCGTACACCGACATCCACTGGCTCATCGATCGATCCCCGCTGTAACGGATTGATCGGTTGATCAACTACCGCGTCCCTGCGCGGGATTAGCTGCCCGCCATCCAAAGGCACACCCAGGCCGTCAACGATCCGGCCAACCAGCGAATCGGTGCAGGGAAGCGCGTCTGACGCGGACCGTCGAACCGCTGCACCCGGCCTCAAGCCATCGATACTTACAAGCGGCGTCGCAAACGAAATACCGTCAGAGAAGCCAACGATCTGCGCTGCGTGCCAGTTCGTGCCGAGCTGGAACTCACACAATTGACCAACGCCGACATCGACGCCGACGACATGCAACGCGTTGCCCACAACCCGACTTACGCGACCGTATCGCCGGCGCGCTTGAATACTCGGCGCGACCGCCGACAATCGAGCCACCTCGGCCTCAATCAACATCCGGTACCTCAGCGCGCGAGGCCTCAGCAGGCGAACCCTCCTCAAGTGGGCCGGCAGCGGCAGCGCGATCATCTGGCTCTGCCAAGGCAAGCAAGCGCTGCAATTCATTCTTTGGATCAAAATCGATTATCGCGTCTGCTGTAACCAGGCGAATCGCGCCATCGCCTAGAGACGCTTCCACGTCGACTACGTACTGCTCCGAGTTAACCTCTAACGCGCGCAAACGCTCCAGCGTGGCCTCGTTAAGCTGCAATTTCGGCGGCTCCCCAGCAAGCGCTTGAACGCCTCGCTCCAGGAAGTGTCGATAGACGTCACTATTGCCCGACAGCTCGACGTCAAGAACTCTGGTAAGCACCTCGCTGACAACGCTATGCAGAGATTCGGCGTTCGCCCGTTGCAACCAGGAACATTGGCGCTCAAGGGTTTGCAGCGCATCGGCCAGGCGTTGATAGTGGCCAGCCAGCTCGGCCTGGGCAGCAGACAGGCCTTTGGCGTGCCCCGCTGCATACCCCTCTTTGACCGCATTCTCTCGACGGCTTTCAATATCCTGTGCGTCGCTCGCCGCCTGATCCAGCGCAGGCCAGACAAAATCAGGCTTGCTCATAGCATTTCGTCACCTGAACCACCCAGCATGATCTCTCCGGCTTCGGCCAGGCGCCGAGCGATCGTGAGAATTTCTTTCTGAGCGGCATCCACCTCACTAACGCGCACGGGGCCTTTCGCCTCCAGGTCATCCTGTAGCAACTCGGCAGCCCGCTTGGACATATTCGAATAGATCTTCTCGCGCAGTTCGTGGTCCGCACCCTTCAGTGCTATCACCAGAATGTCCGTGTTCACCTCACGTAACAGCGTTTGCACGCCTCGATCGTCGAGTGCGAGAAGGTTCTCGAAGACAAACATCATCTCCTGGATCTTCTCACCCAGGCTCTCATCCGACTCGCGGATGCCATCCAGCACTTCTTCGCCCACGGCGCCGTCCAGATTGTTCATAATCTCCGCCGCAACTTTCGCGCCGCCGAGCGACGCAAACCGGGTCGCCTGAGCACCACGAACCTGCTCTTCCAGAACGGCGGACAGATCCTGAAGCGCGCTTGGAGGCACAGAGTCCAAAGCGGCAACCCGCATCATCACGTCGGTGCGAGCTTCGATCGATGGGTAGTAGTCAAGGACTTCCGCTGCCTGACTGGCTTCCAGATACGACAGTACAATGGCTTGGATCTGCGGGTGCTCGGTAACAATGAACTCAGCAATATTGCGCGGATCCATCCAGCGCAGCTTGTCCAGCCCATCCGTGTTGTTGTCCAGAATCCGATCCAGCACGCCCTTGGCTTTATCTTCACCCAGGGCGCCAACAAGCATTTTCCGGATCGAGTCAGAAGCACCAATGGTCAGACCCGAGCGGCCCGACACCGAATCCAGGAACGTATCCACCACGGTGCCAATTCGTTCGGAACTGACATCCGTCAGAGCGGCCATCGCTGCACCAAGCCGCTGTACCTCTCGAGGCTCAAGATGTTTGAGTATCGATGCCGCCTGTTCGTCACCAAGCGCCAGCAACAGGATCGCCGCCTTGTCGAGAGGTGCTACTTCTTCGCCTACTGCTTCAGCCATCTTCGCTCACCCAGTGTTTAACTACTTGCGCAACCCTTCCCGGATCGTCAGCGACCAGAGATCGAACGGTATCCAGCTTCGCGCTGTAAGGCGTACTGCCAAGCGGCAGCAACGCCGACTCTTCGCCTGACCCACCATGAGCGGACTCATCGCTGAGCAGGTTCGCGCCTGCCATCGCCAGAGTCTGGTTATTCATAGAGGCGGCTGTCTTCGCCGCGGCACTCACGTTTCTCACCATCGGTTTGAGAATGACAAACAGAAGCGTGAGGAGCGCGAGCCCACCGAAGACCTGTTTGACCAGGTCCAGCAACCATGCTTGCTGCCATATCGGTACCGCCTGAATCTCTTCAATCTCAGTCTGTAGAAACGGCGTATTCATGACGCTGATGCTGTCCCCGCGAGCAGCGCTGTAGCCGACGGCACTCTTAATGGACTCGGTAATTCTGACGAGCTCTGCTTCAGACCACGGCTCAAAGAGCGCCTGCCCCTCCTCACTCGCACCGGCAGGAAGGTCATCCAGCAGGACAGAAATAGAGAGGCGTTGAACCTTGCCGACGCTCTGGCGAGTGTGGGAGATGGTGCGGTCGAGCTCGAAGTTGCGTGTCGATTCAACTCGAGATTGCGAAGGGTCTGCACTACCACCGTCCCCGTTACCGCCGACGCCATCGACAACCTCAGGAGCGGCGGCGACGGCCGGGGGTTGATTCGTCAGCGCTCCGGGCACACCCCGCGCCGCGGCACTGCCTGAGCGTTGCTCTTCAAGTCGCTGTTCGCTACGTAACGCGGGCAGGTCGGGGTTGTAGAGTTCTTCCGTCTGCTCGATCCAGGTGAAATCTACATCTGCACTCACCTGCGCAGTAAATCCTGAGTTGCCGACGATCGGACGGAGTAGAGCGTTCACCTTCTCATGCAGAGAGGTCTCCAGACGATCGATATAGCGCAGTTGCTGCTCTGAACGAGCCAGGGAGGCATCCTCTTCCTGATTGGACAGGAGTTCACCACTCTGATCGACGACCGTAACCTGGTCGGCTGCCAGCTCGGGTATCGCTCCAGCGACGAGGTTCGTAATACCACTGATCTGGTCTCGTCCAAGCCGCTTGCCTGGCTGCAACATGACGGTTACGGACGCTGACGGTTTACGCGTGTCGCGCAGGAAGCTGCTGCTCTTAGGCAAGGCGACCAGTACTCTCGCTTGCTGCACCGCTGTGATCGTCGCGATGCTTCGCGCGAGTTCGCCCTCGACGCTCCGGCGATGGTTCGCAGCCTCCATAAACTGGCTGACACCGAAGCCCTTGTCCTGATCCAGCAACTCATAGCCGAGCTGACGGGTATCAACCACGCCACTCCCG
>CAYGQC010000258.1:0-3580 GCA_964351875.1 uncultured Pseudomonadales bacterium | reverse complement strand
TGAAAACGCAGTGCCAACACTTGGCGAGGCAAGTGCGGCAACGCCTTCGCCAGCGCCTGCAGAAAACGCGCCGCGGTTGGCGCAAACGTCTCTTTGAGCAGAGGTCTCGCGAACTCATCCGGCTCGACGAAAATGTGGGCGGCGAAGCGAGACCAGGTGGCATCTCCGATCACACCAACATCGAGGAACACTCGCACGATCCCAGCAACGGACGGTTCGTTATCGCTACCTTCAAGGGCATCCAGCCGCCGAATGCGCTCGGCGTTAAGTGGCGCTGCACAGTGTTGAAACGTCTCGGCAAAAAGCTGCGCCTTAGAGCCGAAGTGGTAGTTCATCGACGCGAGGTTAACCCCGGCGGCATCAGCGATGGAGCGCATAGACGTGCCAGAAAATCCGCGATCACCGAACAGGCGTATCGACGCTTGCACGATGTCATCTCGGGTTTGGCGGGAGTCCGCTCGGATGGGTTTGGTTACGCTGGCCATAGCTACTACTTCAAACGAACGTTAAAAGTACACGAGGGCGAGAACAAGCGCTAGCTCACCGTGAACATCGCCACTTCGCCAGCAGCAGGGTTGGGGTCAGGACCCGCTTTCCAAGATTAGCCGCGAAATGGCGACCGACTATCTCCGACGATAGAGCGTACAGTGATCATCCGCACAAACTTGAAGCGCTATCGAATGGCCAAAGGAAAGGACAAGAAGAAGCAGAGCGACAAAACCAAGGCGCAAAGCACGCTCAAGGAGAAGCGGGCTTTAAAGCGAGCCAAAACAAAGCCTTCCGGTGGGTCGATCCTACCGGCTTAGCCAGCCCCCGAACGATACCCGGTTGGAGCGGCGCAATATTTGCTCACCATCCGGGTGTTTCCTGAGAATACCCAACCATCCAATACAACCCTTCGCCCGAGCACACGCGGCGTGCTGAGCATTGGCTTTAGCCCTGCGCCTCAGGGAACCAGGGGTCAGGACCACGTGCCGGAACCAACTGGACCTGATACTTGGTCCTGTCCCCAATGATTCTGTCCCCAATGATTGTCGACTCGTGGCTGACAGGGGCGAATACAGTCGCGTTGGAGAGCTAGGCCCAGTTTCCACCGACGCAGAGCTCAAGGCCGCGTACACGCTTCGCGAGGTGCCGGGAAAGCGAATCCCTAGCTGACTAACGGGCAGCTATCGATCTGCCTCTGCTCACAGCAGATAATCCTTAAGCCATGCCTTCGCGAAGCGCAGCTCGCGATCAATCGTGCTGCTAGATAGCCCGGTAACCGCTGTCATTTCCTTGTAGGTCAAGCCGCCAAACATCGACAGCTCAATGAGTTCCGCCTTGCGTTTGTCGTTCTCCGCCAACGCCGTTAGCGCCTCATCGAGATCGGCGAGCTGCGGATCCTGTTGCTCCGCCACGTCATCGGCAAAGGTCACATTCACCTGTCCGCCGCCGCGCTTCTCGGCGTTCTTGGCGTTCGCGTGGTTGATCAGAATTCGGCGCATCATGCGTGCAGACAACGCGTAGAAGTGCGCGCGGTCCTGCCAGGCGACATCGTTGTCGATGAGGCTCACAAACGCTTCGTGTACTAGCGCAGTGGGCTGCAACGTGTGGCCAGACTGCTCGCCTGCAAAACGAGACCGAGCGATCTTGTGCAGCTCGCCGTAGACCACGGGGGTGAGCGCGTCGAGCGCGCCCTCGTCGCCGTTACTCCAGGCCCGTAACAAACCGGTCAGCTCCTCATGCATACGCATCCGCACTCTAGTGGCAGACCCGATACTAGCGCCGCAGACTCGGCCACTCAACGCACGCAGCAGCCAGACGGGAAGCGCGCTAGAGACTCGCAAAGTTCTGCAGCACTCGATACTCGATCTGCTGGTTAGTGGCGGTGAGCACGTCAATTTTCGCGCCGCGGTAGTTGATGACGCTGCCCTCGTTCAGATCCATGGTGAAGTTCTGTGTGAACTGAGAATCCATCCGCTGGCCTCGGAACTCGCGGTACGTAAAATTCAGGGTGTCACCGGACTTGCCGTTGTACTCAATCACTCTCTGCATGGCGTTGGGCTGAGAGCACAGGCCATTCGGCTCGAAGCTGAAGTCTGCCTCGGATGCGGAAAAGCAGCCTGACCACATGTCTTTGAAACACACCTCACCGCGATCCGCCTTAAACTCGATGCGATTGCTATCCGCGCGCCAGCCACCCAAGAGGTTCAAGTAAGTCACGGCATCACCGTTGAAACTGTAGAACGATTGCGCGCCCCGCTCCCGCTGGCAGAACGTCTCATCGTTCACCCGCACAAAACTCCCGCGCAGTTGATTGACTCGAACCACCGGAGCGTAGAACCCCTGAGCCTGCATCAGCAGTCGTTCGCCGAGATAAGCGGACGTGGACACGTTCAATGCGGGCCGCGAGATGTCTTGTATCGGCACCGTGGGCGAGCTGACGCAGCCCGAGAGAAAAATAAACGCGGCAAGTAGGGAGGCAAGCAAAGTGTTGGTCTTCATAGTCTTCTCAATGCTGGTTGATGGTGGGTTGGGGTTTGGTCGCTAGGACACAGGCTGTTCGGTGATAGACCCGCCGCAGCGCTCAAAGCAGTACTCGAATGCGCCGTCACAGGACACAGCTTGCTGGCACGCGGGCAGGTAGCAACGCTTGTTAGCCAGCGTGTGGCACTGGCCCTGATGATCACGCCAGGCATCACCGTGAATCGCCCGTAGCCTGTCGTAACAGTTGTGCAGCTTGTCGTAGGCGTCCGCCTCGCAGGCTCGAAGAGCAAGCCGAGCCTCGCCTTTGCACAAGCGCAATCGATCCTGCTGACGCGTTTCGCAGCGCCATTGATCAGCCTGACACTGAGCTACGCAGCGTTGCCCCTCGGCCGAGGCAGGGCCCAATCGAACGGGTATCGACGAGCCAGTTGGGGAGTTAGATGATGATAACGGCGCCGGGCAGCCGGCGAGAAGCATGGCAAGAACGATGCTCACCAACACGTGGCGCAGACACGCCGTTCGTTTGAAAACGCTTACGTGGCGGTGTTCAGAGAGGATCAGATGCCGCATCAAAATGGCCCTGTTGGTGACTTCACCTCCTTAAGCAGAATCGGCGCGCCCTATTGCCCACAAAAAGTGAAAAGGAAAAAATCCATCTCAAATGGGCAAATTCAGACCATTTCTCTGCTTGGAGTGGTGAGGTAGCTGCGGGGAAGATATCGAAAGCGGTAACGGCGACGGCCTGGCTGACATCGACACCATTGGCCGTGATCAGGTGTTCGCGGTCTTTGCCGTGAAAGGCCCAACCCAATAGGCTGGGCCGCGCGCGTACAGGCCTACAAGCAACCACAAACAGCCCTAATCAGGAGGCACCATGCCACCGAGTTGGCAGGACATTGAATCCGCATTCAGGCAAGCGGCGGAGCTTCAAGGAGAAGAGCGCGAGCGCTACCTATCCACGCTTGACGAACCGCTTGCCGCGAAAGTAGCTGACCTGTTAGCCGCTGACGAAGCCGACGACGATATGCTGCATCGACCAATCGCCGAGTCCGCGCAGAGCCTCGCCACCTCCAATGACGACCGCTGGGAAGGCCAAACCATCGGAGCGTTC
>CAYGQC010000257.1:0-3598 GCA_964351875.1 uncultured Pseudomonadales bacterium | reverse complement strand
TCGTTGGGCAAAGCGCCGACTGATGCCTGCCGCGGCTGGACATCGCGCCGGTGCTAAGAACCTGCGACCCGTGGCCGAAGCGTGTGCAGACACCGGCATTGAGATTCTGACGCTGTTTGCGTTCAGCACAGAGAACTGGCAGCGCCCGCGCCGCGAAGTCGACCTGCTGATGGATCTGATGCGTAACCTGCTGACGGATGACATAGAAGAGCTTGGTGAGCGCGGTGTGCGTCTGCGAATCATCGGTGATCGATCTCGCTTTGCTCCTGATCTGCAAATGCTCATGCAGCGGGCCGAGGGGATTACGCGCGACAATACTCGTTTGACGCTTTGCATCGCGGTCAACTACGGCGGTCGCTGGGACATTGCGGACGCGGCGCGGCGACTTGCCATCGAAGTGGAAGCGGGGCGCCTGACGTCCGATCAGATCGATGAAGATCGTTTTGCCCAGTATCTGGCCTTGTCCGACGTGCCCGCGCCCGACATGTGCATACGCACGGGTGGCGACCGTCGAGTGAGTAACTTCCTGCTTTGGGACTTCGCTTACACCGAATTCTATTTCACCGATTCCTACTGGCCCGACTTCGACGAGCAGGCGCTCAAAAGCGCGCTCGACGAGTTTGCTCAGCGCAATCGTCGTTTTGGCCGCCGATCGTAGGTGTTCGCGGTTTCTGGGGTTTAACTCGTGCGCGGAGTATTGTCCCCGTCGGTGGCGACCAAACGATAGCCCACGCGCCACGGGTCACGTGCGACTGGTATCGGCATATCTTTGATCTGAGGATCAGCTTGCCCGGTGTGTCCCAAATCGATCCCACCCTCAAATGAGCAATCTCTCCTGAGCAAGCCATGCTGAAAACCCGAATACTGACGGCCCTCGTTCTGATCCCTGCGGTGCTGGCAGCGATCTACTTCCTTCCCGTCATGGGTTACTCGCTTTTCGTCGGTCTACTGACCGCTGCGGGGGCCTGGGAATGGTCGCGACTCGCCGGCTTGAATGCACTGCCCGGACGCGCGGGATTTGTGCTTCTGCACACTGCCGCGGCATTGGCGCTGGTTCTGCATCCCGATTGGCTACGCGCCGTTCTCTGGCTCGGCTTGTATATCGGGGCACTTGCCTGCCTGATTGTTCTGACGTATCCCCGATCTGCACCGGTGCTCAGCAGCCGTCTGATCGTCTTTCTCTTTGGCCAGACTCTACTGCTCGCAGGGTTCGCCGGCATGATTGCTTTGCGGGCATTGCCGGATGGCCCACATTGGGTTCTGTGGAGTTTATGCATTGTCTGGGCGGCGGATATCGGGGCGTACTTCGCGGGTCGGCGTTACGGCCGACGCAAACTGGCTCCTGCGCTGAGCCCGGGCAAGACCTGGGAAGGCGCGCTCGGTGGGTTGCTGCTAGCGATCGTTGTGGCGGCGGTCTTTGTGGCCGTCTGGCAACCCTCCGTTACCAGCCTCGCAACTGTAGCCGCGCTGGCGTTCGCGCTTTCGTGCTTTTCCGTATTGGGTGATCTTTTCGAGAGTGCGCTCAAGCGTTCATCGGGCGTTAAGGATTCCGGTGGCTTGCTGCCGGGTCACGGCGGCGTCCTCGATCGGATAGATTCTCTCTTCACGACGCTGCCGCTCGCTGCCCTGGCCGTCGCGGCCCTGACGGGCGTGGCATAGCAAGGTGGCAGCCGCGCTCGCAGGCCCAGCGGGCGCCGTTATGTCCTGGCAGGATTGTTCAACCTGCGCTGACGACACTGCTTCAGTGGCCAGTCCGATCGGGTATGATGCGCCGCGCCCTGGGAGGCATTTGCCGGCCTTGTTGCAAACCCTTGCGCACGATGCGCGCACGAAGTCACTGCGGAAACCGAACTAACGACAATGCAAATGCTGTTCTACTTTCTGTCGTTTCTCGCTGCCCTGGGCATTCTCGTGACGATTCACGAGCTCGGCCACTACGTGATTGCTCGAATGTCCGGCGTCCACATCACTCGCTTCGCGATTGGCTTTGGACGCCCCCTGTTCACGCTCACGGACAAGCGCGGCACCGAATTCTCCGTCGCCGCGATCCCACTAGGCGGTTACGTTCGCATGCTCGACGAGCGTGAGGGACACGTGCCTGAGGCACTGGCAGAGCACAGTTTCAATCGCTTGAGCGTCTGGTGGCGTATGGCCATCGCCTTCGGCGGCCCTATCGCGAATTTCCTGCTCGCGATCTTCGCGTACTGGCTCGTATTCGTTGCGGGCACCATGGAGTACGTACCACTCGTTGACGAGCCGGACGAAGGCTCTCCAGCCGCGCTGGCAGGTCTCGAACCGGGGCGTCAGATTGTCGCCGTAGACGGCACGCAGACGCGAACCTGGCAACAAATCAATCTCGCGCTCGCAGCACGCCTGGGTGAGACCGGTGAGATCACTCTGACCACACAATCGATCACTGGCGTCGGTACGCCGGTGGCCAAGAGCATTCCGATCCGCGATTGGCTACGCGGCGCGGACGAGCCGGACTTCTTTGCCGAGTTGGGCATCAATCCCGCCGTTGGAGTGCCCGTGCTGGGTGAAGTTCTGGAAGGCAGTGCTGCCCAGCGAGCGGGGCTTGCCTTTGGCGATCGCATCGTTGAGGCGGGTGGCGAAAGCGTGGCTACCTGGGCCGGTTGGGTAGCCTCCGTGCAAGCCGCCGCCGATCAGAATCTGCCGCTTTTGGTTGAACGGAACGGCCAACTGCTGGATATCACCGTGCGCCCGGATGCAGTCGATCGTGACGGTCTCGTCGTCGGCCAGGTAGGGGTTGCGCCGCTTTTGCAGCGGGTTCAGTACCCAGCGCTTGAGGCCATCGGACCTGCGCTCAGGCAGACCGGCGAAACGACCGCGTTGACGCTGGGCGTGCTCGGAAAAATGGTGACTGGCCAGGTGTCGATGAGCAATCTCAGCGGCCCGATTACGATCGCCACCGTCGCCGGACGCTCGGCCGAGATCGGCTGGTACCGATTCGTCTACGTGCTGGCTCTGTTATCGGTTTCGCTTGGCGTGCTGAATTTGCTGCCGATTCCGATTCTGGATGGCGGCCACATATTGTTTTGTCTCGCCGAGATCGTCAAGGGCGGCCCGGTGTCCGAGCGCACCCAGGCGCTTGGAATGCAGGTCGGCCTGTTTCTGGTCGGCGGTCTCATGGTGCTCGCGCTCTATAACGATGTAGTCAGGTTGCTTTAGTCAATGTCGCGTTTCTCGAATATTCCCCTCATGCGGCGTTTGCACGCCGCGCTACGCCCGGCCATCGCTCTAGCGCTGATCGCTATGTCCGCAGCAATCGCGCCGGTCGCGGTTGCTGAGAGCTTTGTTATCGGTGATATCCGCTTGCAGGGATTGCAGCGAGTTTCAGCCGGAACCGTGTTCAATATTCTCCCCGTTAGCGTGGGTGATGAAGCGGACGATCTAGCAACTCGTGCTCTTGTGCGAGCGCTTTTCCAATCCGGCTACTTCAACGACATCAAGTTGCTTCGAGAAGGCAACGTTCTGATTGTGTCGGTTTCCGAGCGGCCTGCCATTGAGTCGATCGAAATCGATGGCAACAAGGCGATCCCGTCAGAGGCATTGTTGGACGGGCTGTCCCAGCAGGGAC
>CAYGQC010000256.1:0-3613 GCA_964351875.1 uncultured Pseudomonadales bacterium | reverse complement strand
ATCGCTGAGCGCTATGGCCGTCCGGTTTTCGAAGCCGCGACCAATGGTATCCGGCTGTCGGAACGCCAGATGCCGGACATCTTCGACATGGCCGTTCGCGCAGCACGACTGCTGTCGCTGACGCACCTGCCGGAGGTGTACGTATCCGGTGAGCGCATGTGGGATGTCTACTCTCTCGGCGGTTACGGCGGCAGCTTCGTTTCGATCGGCAGCGTGCTGATCAACTTCAAGCCGAAGGATTTGCTGTTCCTGATCGCGCGCGAAATGGGCCATGTTCGCGCCGGCCACGTCTACTGGAGCACGGCCATGCAATTCCTGATGGGCCAGTCCAGAAGCCAGGGCACTATCCTCGGTGAAGGCGTCATGCAGTTTCTGAATCCCACCAAGATTCTTGAGTCCGCCGTTGAAGCGCCGCTCATGCGCTGGGCACGCCACTCGCAAATTACCGCAGATCGCGCGGCAACCCTCGTCACAGGCGATCTCGATTGCGCCAGGCGAGTACTTACTCAATGGGCCATGAAGTCTTTTCCCGTGGCCGGCAAGATCAATCTGGAGGCATGGCTGGAGCAGGAAGCAGCAGCGGATGATCCCTACTTACAGCTCTCTGAGTGGACGATGTCGACAGAGCCCTACCTAGCGCCCCGACTGAGAATTTTGTCGGAGTACCACAGCTCGGAAGGCTTCGAGGAGTGGCACAAATACATCGATCACTGGTACACCGATGCCGGGCTTGCTGACGATCCAGAAGCGCCCGCGCCGAAAAAGAAGCCGCCGCCGGACACGGAAAAACTGACTTGCAGCGCGTGCGGCGAAGCCATGCGCGTTCCAAGCAAAGTGCTCGCTACCGACAAGCCGGTGAATATTCGCTGCCCGAACAAAGACTGCCGGAAGGTGCTGCGAGTGAAGCCGAAAGCTCCGCCAAAGCCTGACCCAACCAACAAAAATGCAGCCAAGGAAGAGCTGCGGGCTGAGAAAGCAAAAACCAAGGCGAAACTGACCTGCGTCTCGTGCCAACAGCCCATGTATATCAATCGTAGCGAGCTGGAAGGCGACGCGCCTATCAACGTGCGATGTCCAAACAAGGAATGCGGCGAGATACTGAGTATCAAGCCACGCGGATCGACGCCCGACGACAAGACCAAGAAAGACAACAAACCCGAACGTCCAGATTTGACGTCCGACTAGCCGCTGCGCCAGGTTGAGGAGATAAGCGATGGCCGAGAACAATGATGACCCGGAATTCGAAATCAACATCGCGAAAGAACCAGGCGAGTCGCCCCTAGTGCAGGCAGAACAGGCGTTCGGAGAAGAAGATCTCAGCGGGATAGAAGCGCGCTCGAGCGGCAACGCCGCCGGCATGAGCGCCAGAGACTTCACGTCAGGCCAGAACGCGGCCGCGAACCAGTCCGCAACTGCGGCCCAAAACGCTGCGGCCACACAGGCGGCGCAAACCCAGCAGTCCATCGTCGCTGAAGAAGTGGTTCACGCTGATCAAGTGTCCGCGCACGAGGACAAGAAGAAAGAGGAAGAGCGCTTCGAAGCCGAAGAAGCCGCTGATCAAAAGGCAGAAGCGATCGAAGCGGAGGCCGTTCGCAAAGATGAGGAAGAGCGCGCGGAGAAAGAAAGAGAGGAGCGCGAACGGGAGGAGCGAGAGCGCGAAGAGAGAGAACAGGAAGAAAGAGAGCGGGAAGAACAGGAAGCTCGTCAGGAAGAAGCTGAAAAGCGCTCCGACGATGGCTATGACAGCTACTACGACTAGCGCTTCGGCTCGGGTTCTGTACGCACAAAACCCACCTCAGCACTCAAACCTACCCCGGTGGACAGCCTCCCTCAGCCTCCAGATACCGAATCATCCCTAACATTGCGTTGTCTTCCGGGTCACGTTCCGCACGTTTAACTATGTAGCGAATGATCGTGGCTACATCGAACAGCTCAGACGTCGGCCTGCAGTAAACCGTCGCCAGATAGTCCATCCGTTCATCGAGCGTGGCGATGAGGTCGAGCGCACCCCCTACATACGCCTGTAGAACCGCGACTTCTGCGCAATCCCCCTCGTGCGAGGCACAAATTCTGGCGAATTCTTCCTGAGTCAGGGCACTCGCAGAGCTCGCCCAAAACTGCCACACCAGCGTGAGTAGCACCAAAGTGACCAATCGATTCATGTAAGCTCACTTGTATTTATTACTGTTTAACGATAATTTATAGAATCATAACAGCAACAAAAGAGCAATCTATGAACCGTCGCGCCGCTTCACTGGTTTGTTGGGCATGTACAGCAGTCCTGGCGATTGCCCCCCTTGCAGCCATCTACTACCTAATCGACGCAGACGCGTTTGCGCAGCTAGTAAAGACCAGCCTGGCGATTCCTATTCAATGGCAGACGGTGGCAAACGCGCAGTGGCATGTGATGTGGGGCCTCATGGCGACCTACGTATCAATCGGCCTGGCGGGGCTGTTCTTTCTGCGCCGGGCATTCGCCAACTTTGCTCGCGGCGAGATGTTCAATCTGACAAACAGTCAAAACCTCAAACGCGGTTCCCTCTTGCTGTGCGTTCAGGCGTTTATCACGCCCCTCTACTTCGCCGCTTCGAGCCTGGTTCTGTCCAGCAATCATCCTGCCGGCGAGAAAATTCTGTCCCTATCGTTCGGCAGTAATGAACTTAAGGTCATCGGTATCTGTTTGGTTCTTTGGGTGATGAGCAGCCTGTTAGTTGAGGGCAGCAAACTGCAGTCCGAAAACCGACAGTTTGTTTAGCCGAACATGCCCATTCGCGTACGTCTCGATGTGGTCCTGGCCCAGCGCAAGATGAAGGGCAAAGCCCTCGCCGCGGAAGTCGGTATTACCGAGCAAAACCTGTCGCTATTGCGGACCGGCAAGGTAAAAGGCGTTCGCTTCTCCACGCTGGAGAAGATCTGCGAAGTTCTGAACTGCCAGCCGGGTGACATTCTTGAATACACGCCAGGCGAATAGAGCGACTATCGAGAAATTGGCGAGCAATGACCCACTTCCTGCCGGATCAGCGCCTATAGGAGTGACGAGGCAATAATCAGGAGTCAACGTCATGTCAGAGACCAGATATACCGATCTAGACGACCAAGAGCCGGATACCGCCGAAGCCGTAGAGGCCATGTATGAGGTGGAACTGGCCGGCCTCAACGAAAACGAGGCTGCGCAAGTGAAAGAGGCTCTTTCCGAGGCCGAATTCGACAACGAACTGGACTCACTGGACGTCGAGAACGAGATCGAGCAAGCGCAATTCGCCGAGGAAGATCGAGCCCAGGCGGAAGAGCTACGCGAAGAGCAGGTGGAAGCCGCGGATGCCGGCGACTACGAGACTGCCCGCGAGCGGGCGGAAGAGGTTCAGCAGGAACTGCGCGATTCAAGCGAAGAGCACGGCGGCGATCTCGACAATGCGATAAACGAGAACGCGCACGACGTCGAAGTGTTGAGTGAGGCTGACTACCAGCAGGAAGTCGCCGAAGACATGGGCGAGGACGCCTATGACTACGCGGAGCTCGAGTCGGCAGAGGGCTACGACGAGTCAATGGACGACGCCTACGACGCCGCGGACAACGCGGACAGCCAGGCCGCTGAAAGCACGGACTACAGCGA
>CAYGQC010000255.1:0-3623 GCA_964351875.1 uncultured Pseudomonadales bacterium | reverse complement strand
CCACAATATCCGTGATGCGGCAGCCAAGTTGTATGCGGAGAGTGGTGTGCACAGCGTTTCTGTTCGTGGGGTCGCGGAGCGTGCCGGTGTCTCCGTGGGTACCGTGTACTCCTATTTCTCAAGCCTCACCGAGTTGCTGCAGTCGCTATGGCGGCAACCCGTTCGCAAACTTGTTGAGGAATTGACTGCGCTTGGGCAAGAAGCGGCAAACCCGGCTGAGCGGCTTGGTTTGCTGTTGCGTGCTTATGTGCGTTTTGCCGTCGACGAGCCGAATGTTTTCAGAAGCGCGTTTCTGTTTGTCAGGCCGGCATCCGTTGCGCCGCCGCAGCAGGTCGCTTTGGCCAACGATCAGTTTTTCCAGTTGTTCAATGGGGCGATAGCGCAAGGGCAAGCCGAGGGCCAATTTCGTCCTGGCGACCCAGCGATCCTCACGCAATTGGTACTCAGCGCCGTGCACGGTGCGCTCGCTCTCCCGATAAATCTGCACCGGTTGGCGCTCATTGATGGGGTGAGTGCTGCCGAGCACGCGATCACTGCCCAACTTGAGTGGTTGCGGCTACCCGCTGATTCCTAGCCGCGTCGCAAGCGAGGCTCTCGCAGCAAACGACGGTCGCTCCCGGTGTGTACTTGTGCGGTCTTAGAGACTCCCTGCCGCTGTATCCATGAACGTTTCGCGCAGGTCATGTGCTGGCTGGTTCCTCTTGCCCTTGACTATTTTATGAACACGTTCATAAAATAGTCTGTGCTCGCAGCTACCGCGCAGGCGAGTACAAGCATGCAGAGCGCTCCCCGCCGCCACTTCTATTGATCGCTACCAAGGAAAGACCATGACACTCCTCAACGATCCACGACCGATATCGGCTGATTCGCACGCGCTGGAGGGTCCTGATGTGTTTGCCGGCCTACCCGAGAAGTTCGGTGATGACGCGCCGCGAGTCGTCAGCAAAGAGGGCGCCGGTGACTACATCACCATTCCCAATAGCCCGAAGCGCACCCGCAATGTCGCCGTCATGGCCCTGGCTGGTACGCGCCTCGACTACGCGACGCCGCTGCCGCGAGAACATGCCTCCAAGCCCGGCGCCGGTTCGATCGAAGATCCGGAGATTCAGGCGTACTTCACCGGCGGCTATGCAGCGATGCGCGCGGGCTTGACTGATGGCGCGAGGCGGCCGGACGACCAGGATATCGATGGCGTGTCTGCTGAGGTTCTCTACCCCGGCTGGTTCCCTATGTTCAGCCTTACCAACCTTGATCTGCTGGTGGCGCTTCAACGCAACTACAACGATTGGATGCACGCTCAATCCGTCGCGTCCAAAGGGCGGCTGGTCGGGCTGGCAGCGCTACCGGTTCAACAACCGGATGTGGCTGTCGCTGAGCTCGAGCGCGTCATTAAGCTCGGTTACAAAGGCATCGTCATACCAAGCAACGCGCCTCGCGGCCGCCGTTACTGTGATGAAGAGTACGAGCCCATGTGGGCGCTCGCGGAGGAGGCAGGTTTGCCTGTCGGCTTCCACGTGGCGTGTATGTCGCACGTTCCTGACTGGCTTAAGGCATCGGCAAGCCGAGACCCGGTCGTTCAGTACGCCGGCAGCCCTGCGCTGATCCATGACACGATGGTCGAGCTGATGGTGCGAGGTGTCTGCGCCAAGTTTCCGAACCTGAAGTTCGTGTTGGCGGAGTTCAATGCTGGTTGGATTGCACACTGGCTGGACAAGGTGCAACAGGGTTGGGCGCGTGAGTATGCGAAAGACTCCTCAAGCCTGGCGCCGGTCGATGTGCTGGAGATCTGGAAGCGCCAATTCTTTGCCACGATCGAAGACGATACAGCCGCGCTACGGACCCGAGACCTGATCGGCGAGGAGAGCCTTTTGTGGGGGTCTGATTACCCGCACACGGACTCAACCTGGCCGTGCTCGACTCAGGTGCTCGACGAGATGTTTGAGAGCTATTCTGCTGAGAGCCGCGACAAGATCACCCGTACTAACGTCGCGAATCTGTACTCGCTGTAGAAACCGCGGCTCCGAGCACTCGCGATCAAGCGATCGTTGTCGTACGCAGTTGCTCGGGTCGTGGTCAGCTCATGAAGACGAGCCGCCCTCAACATGTCAGCCGTCTTTCTTCTTGGCTTTCTTGCGGCCTTTGATCGGCGGGCCGTTGCTGATCTTGCGATCGCCCCAGGTCGCTCGCTTGCTGCTGTTGGCATTGCGCTTCGGCTTGCCTTTCTTGCTGCCCGCGCAGCAAGCCGAAGGGCGCAAGCGCGGGCCTGACTTGTCCTCGCGGCCAGGTTGATCGACGCGCGAGATACGCAGCTGCTTGCCGCATATCCAGGCTTCCTTTAGCTGCTTGAACAACTCGCGAGGCATGCCTGATGGCAGCTCGACGGTGCTGTGATCGCCTTCAATCTCGATTCGGCCGATGTGTTTCGCTTCCAGCCCGGCTTCGTTCGCAACGGCGCCAACGATGTTCGATGGCTCCACGCCGTCATCGCGGCCCACTTCGATGCGATAGCGCACCATCTCAACGTTCGGATCTTTCGGCTTGCGAACGCGCAATCCGTCGTCCGACTCTTGCCGATTTCGGCGCGGCCGTTCAGATGAGCTGGGGTTGAGGCTAACCGTGCTTCGCTTGCCGGGCTTGTCCATGAGCTGGCGAGCGCCGTTAGTCATGCTCGCCAGAGCCGCGGCAATCTCAATACCCGGTACGTTGTGCTCCTGCTGATACTGCTGAACGATGTTGCGGACGAAATCTAAATTGGTATCAGCGAGGGTGTCGGTGATCGTCTGTTTGAACTTCGCGATGCGCTGTAAGTTGACGTCTTCTTTGGTTGGCAGCTCAAGCAGTTCGATTTTCTGTTTGGTGGCACGTTCAATCGTCGACAGCATGCGCCGCTCGCGCGGCGCGACGAACAGAATGGCTTCGCCGGTGCGACCTGCGCGACCGGTACGGCCAATTCGGTGGATGTACGCTTCGGTGTCATAGGGAATATCGTAGTTCACGACGTGGCTGATGCGGTCGACATCCAGCCCGCGCGCGGCGACGTCCGTGGCAACGAGGATGTCGATCTTGCCTCGCTTCAGTTTCTCGACCATCTGCTCGCGCTGTTTCTGCAGCATGTCGCCGTTCATCGCGCCGGTGGCGTAGCCTCGGGCTTCGAGCCGCTCGGCGAGCTCGGTTGTCGCCATCTTCGTGCGGACAAAGATCAGGATGGCATCGAAAATTTCGACTTCCAGAATCCGCGTTAACGCGTCCAGCTTGTGCACGCCGGTGGCTTGCCAGTAACGCTGGCGAATGGTCTCGGCAGTTGCCGTCTTTGCCTTGATCGAAACCCGCTTGGGATCGTGCAGATGCTTGCGGGCGATGTGCTCGATCTGCTTGGGCATGGTGGCGGAAAAGAGCGCCATCTGGCGTTTCTCTGGGGTCTGCTCGAGAATCCACTGGACTTCGTCAATGAAGCCCATGCGCAGCATCTCGTGAGCCTCATGGAGCAGGAGCGCCTGCAGGTTGCCCAGCTTCAGATTGCCTTTGCGCATGTGATCCATGACGCGGCCCGGTGTGCCCACCACGACGGCGACGCCGCGCTTCAAGGCGCGAATCTGGCCGCCGTATTCCTGGCCGCCATAGAT
>CAYGQC010000254.1:1899-3708 GCA_964351875.1 uncultured Pseudomonadales bacterium | reverse complement strand
GGCCGACGCCGCAACGAGCGGTGCCGCGGCGACAAGTGACGCATTGAAATCACGCACGACGCGCCTGGGCCGACACTGCAAGTGGATCTGAAACGACGTCGCCGCCGCCTCCAGCATGACGTCGTCGTGATAGATGTCGAGCGACTCATCGCCATCGATCTGAATATGCAGATCACGACCGTCTCGCAGCGCCATGATGCGATCGTTGACCGACTGGTACCGAACCATGCCGGACATATTGTCTGCAACGAATATGTCGCTTGGCGCACTCGGTAGCGTTCCGATCGTGACCAGTCGGTCGCCAAGGTCTCGAGCGGCACCAAGGCAGCGATCCCAGGTCGCAGCGAGTTCATCGTGTAGCCGCGCGAAGACTCGACCCGTCAGCGCGGTGGGGCTGCCGTTGAGCTCGACATTGAATTTCGCTAGCTCCGGAACAACCAGCGGGCTGCGCAACGCCTCAAGGAAACGCTGGTTGTCGGCGCTCGGGTAGCCCTTCTCATCGATTAGCCAGGCTTCAAGCTCGAAGCCGGCAATGTCGCCCCGGCTGGAGAAGCCGTTACTCTCGAACAGCTCCTCTAAAAGAGCAGTCTCTTCGTCCAGGAGATCACGAAAACGCGAAAAATCTTCAGCCTCAAAAAACCGCCGTGAAACTTCATCACCCAAAACAGAGCCCTTATCGCAACGTCATTCGCTTGGCATGCGCAGTGATTATCTGCCACGTAGTCGTTAAGAAACACCTACTCAACAGAGAAGCTGCACTTAGTTGCTGCCACGTGGTCGATCCCTTAGAAAGCGGCCACTCAGAGCCAGAACGAGAGATGGCGGCCGAAGCCGCCATCTGAGTGCAGTCGCTCTTCATCGCGAAACGCAAAGCGCGAATCGATCCAAGAACTGATGCCGAGCGAAAACGCGCGACTAGACCGACAGAATCGTCACGCCGGACAGACCCGGCGCACCATAGACATGGGTGTAACCGGTTTTCGGCTGATTCGGCACCTGGCGTTTGCCGGCATCACCGCGAAGCTGCAGAGCGACTTCGTGCACTTGTCGAAGACCCGACGCGCCAATTGGCTCACCGTTCGCCAGGCAACCGCCGTCGGTATTCACCGGCAGCTTGCCGTTGATTTCCGTATGCCCTTCAGCGAACCACTTTTCCTGATCACCATCGGCACAGAAGCCGTTTTCCGACATGTGCATGATTTCAGCGCCGGACTCAGTGTCCTGCAGCTGGGCAACGTCGATGTCTTCCGGACCAATGCCTGCCAATTCGAACGCCGCTTTCGAGGCTTTCACCGTCGGCGAGTCCGCGCGGTCGAGCGCCTGCGCCTGAGTGAAGACTTCGAAAGAACCGAAGTTGCGCGTCTTAACGCTTACAGCCTTCAGATAGATCGGCTTGGACGTGAACTGTTTGGCCTTGTCCGCGCGACACAGGATCATTGCGCAGCCGCCTTCTGCCGGCGAGCAGAACATATACTTACGCAGCGGATCACACACCATGGGAGAGGCTTTGATCTCGTCATAGCTGATCGCTTTCTGGCGCCACGCGTTAGGGTTCAACGTACCGTTTCTGAAATTCTTCTCAGCTACCTTAATCAGCGTGTCCTCGGTGATGCCGAACTCGTGCATGTAACGCTGAATTTTCATGCCGAAAAACTGAGGTGTCAGCGCCATGCCGACATCGCCGTACCACTTGCCAAGGCCGGACTTCTCGGGATCGACGGTGAACGCGCCACGAGGGTGCTTATCGAAGCCGACCGCCATGCCCATATCAAACATGCCGGATTTGATGGCCATGTAGGCAGACTGCAG
>CAYGQC010000254.1:0-1889 GCA_964351875.1 uncultured Pseudomonadales bacterium | reverse complement strand
CCCTTCTTGTGCCAGACGAACTTCGACCCGGTCGCAGACTGCAGCGCGCTGCCGCCCGTTGCGCAGCCGTTGGCGACGTTGATGAACTGCAAGCCTGTCAGACCAAGCTTGTTCACCAGCGCATCGGCATTACCAGCAGCAGCGCTGCCGCCGTAGGCAAAATCCATGTCGTCCCAGGATGCGCCGGCGTCTTCGAGGGCCTTGCGGGCGGCAAATGCCCCCTGATCCAGGCCGCTCATGTCATCGGTGCGACCAAACGGATGAATACCGAGCCCAATGATTGCTACGTCCATAGTTACACCTCGTCTACAGGTTTGAAGAAGAACGAGATGATGTCTTTGCCATCGCGCTCTATGTACTTTTCGACCACAAGCTCAACATCCTGGCCGATGTGCAGCTTGCTGATGTCGTCGGTTTGAATTCGCGCCTCTACCCGCGTCTGGTCCGCCAGCTCAATGTAACCGACGCCATAGGGTTTAAAGGTTTCCGCCGTCTCCGGACCCTCGTAGGGCGGCCGGTTCGGCAGGAAGTTCTGGATCGTGAACGTCCAGATCTTCCCGCGTCGCTCCAGCTCGATAACGTCGCTGTCTTCCGTGCAACAGGCCGGACAACTGGACTGGGCGGGGAACAGAACCACTCCGCAATTCTTACACTTGCTGCCCAGCAGCCGTGGATCGTTGGAAGGCCAGGTAAACAACCCCTCCGCAATGGGCACCTGATTGGCCACGCTCGTCGCCACGTTAGCTCTCTCCTCGCTTGTCGATGATCGTCTCCCCGGCCGAACCCGCCAGAAGAGGGTTGCAGCAAGCGCCGAGACCAAAAGCCGTCAGCGCTGATTGTTTTTACCCGATTCGAGCCCGGCTGGCCAGCGTTGAGCTGGTACCCGGGCTCTTTGCGGTTTAGCCAGCTCGAAAAGCGGCCATCAACTCTTCCTTCTGGTCGTATCCCGGCGGTCGCTTGCCATGCTCGTCCACGACATCAAAGCGCTCCGCAAGATCCTCGACCCACGCGATCTGGCCGGACTGGGCCATAGCCTCACCCGAGGTCAGCAACGCCACGATGGAGCGCCCGACAAACAGCGTGGTCTGCATGGTGCTCATGTCCATGCCCTGGGCCTCCGCGTGCTCCTGTATGAACTCGGTTGCAACCGATCCGGGGTACAGAGCGACCGTCGCGATGCCCTTCGGCTCGAGCTCAACGGCCATGTCCTTGGTCAGGCGGTCCAGACCTGCCTTGCCGGCTCCGTAGGAGCTGGAAAAGTGATACGCAAGACCGCCGGGCGATGAGACGTTGACGATCGCGCCGCCCTCGCCCGCTGCAAACAGCCACTGGGACGCATGCCAGCTTGCAACGTAATGCGCACGCAAGCCGATGCCAACCTGATCGTCCCACACCTGAATCGGATGGTCCCAGAAGCCACCGCCCCAGGCTGGCGGACTCGGAATTTTGTAGACGTTATTGACCAGGAAATCGATCTTGCCGTAGCGCTTGCCCACTTCGGCGAAGAGCGCAGCGATCTGTTCATCGTCGCCATGGTCACACTGAAACGCGAAGCCCTTGCCACCCGCGGCATTGATTTCTTTGACGGTCGTGTCGATGGTGTTCGGACCATCACCGGTTGTTCTGCCGGTCACAACAACGTCAGCACCCTGCTCGGCGAGTGCCAGCGCGATGCCTTTGCCAATACCTCGGCTCGAACCCGTTACTACGGCAACTTTGCCGGTTAGTGCAGCCATTTGATCCCCCTGATGAACATGCAATTCAATCGAATTAACCTCAGCAGGATACCCGTGCATCGCGCGCGCCGGCAACTTACTCTAGGAGCAATCCAGTCCTGACAACTCGACGCGAAAGCCGTTGAGTGACCAGCCAGTTGCCTGGCGTAGGAA
>CAYGQC010000253.1:375-3716 GCA_964351875.1 uncultured Pseudomonadales bacterium | reverse complement strand
GTCAACTCCACCGTGGGCGTCCACGCGATGGGTAGGTTGGCGTTAAAGATCGTCGGCGGAAATGCATCCACGGCCAGCAGCAACGCAATCGAATCCATCACCTCTCCGTCGCGCAGCCGAAACCAGCCGGACATGCGTGCAGCACCGCTGGGCTTGCCTCGAAAGAAACCTGCATCATCAGGGTGTAAACGGGCTTCGATGCGCTGGTGCAACGCGTGTGGATTCGAATCGGGAATGCCCGGAGGCACGCATTCCTCAAGCGGCGGCAGCTCAGGCGGTTCAGCATCCACCCGGCTCACATCCGCATTGCCCGCGTCCAGATCTCCGAAAGCGCCAAGCAGCTTCAGTAGCGGTTTGCCCTCGCGGATCAATGTGCCATCGACGGTGGTGAACGTTTTGCCTTGCTTAACCAAGGCGCAATCGATGTCGACCGGACCAGGCCTGCCCGGTCGAAGGTAGTGAGCCGTGATCGAGATCGGGTCTGAGCGCCCGCTGTACGCCAGCATCGCGCGCGCCGCAATCGCCAGGGTGTAGCCACCATGGGTATTGCCGCCGATGTCCCATCCAGGCGCTATCGCGCCTTCGTATCGGCCTTCGCCCGCAGATTCATTGGGTTTGACCCGGGTGGCGTCAGAAAACGATGTCATGACAAACTCTCTAAAGTGACTTACCCGCCGAACGCGTGCCGACGAGGGCCGCGCAGTCTACCGCGGAGCCGGCCTTGGAACCCAGCCCGAGAAGGCCAAGCGGTCGGGACTCTGCTGAGGAACGCAGTTGACGCCTAGGTCACAGCGCCTGTTTCGCCGATATCGTGATCGACAGCGAATCAACGTCTGGCCCGTCGACGAGCGGCCGCGCGAAGTCGATGTGCAGAACACGGTCACGCCGCGTGCGAATCGATTCGAACCTGAGCCCCAAGCCAACGTTCGATAACGTATCGAAGTAGTCCTGATCTCGCGCAGGTACCCAGGCTGGCGGCCGATCTTCGAACCAGGCCCGGCCAACATCGGCAAAAGCAGCAAAACCCACCCGGAAGAGCCCCAACGGGAGCCAATCTGTGTAATAGCGCTCCTCTATCGTGAAAAGAAAGCGCCGGTCTCCCACTTGAAAGCGGCTTGGATAGCCACGCAGACCGGTGTCTCCGCCCTGGGTGAGTTGCTGGTCAAGGTCGAGATCTCGAGTGGCCGTTGCCTGAGCTCGCAACAGGAAACTCATTCTCGCGCTGTGCTTCCACAGATACTCAGACTGGATAGAAGCGACACTGTCCTGCGTGTCCCATGCGTCAAGATCAACGCGCCCATGCCAACTGATCGACGTTGATAAAAGTTGCGAATCCGTGAGGTACCAACGGCCACCAAGACCCAGGTTGAACAGCAGCACGTCACCATCGCCGCCAAGGGCATTCGTTGAGATACCCGCCCGAGCTCGCGCGTACAAACCAAGGTCCAGATCTTCCGTACGCTCGATTCGCTCGACGTTCTCTCGCACGACGAAGCGATCCTGCTGCCGTTGCCAGGCTAAGAACGGATAGGCAAACGTGCGCTCCGTCTCAAGTGGCCCTGGAAAACCCATTGGGAACTGATAGGCCTCGCGCTCGTATGCCAATCCAACCCAGAGACGATCCACATAATTGCCGGTCCGACCGGAAGAGCGCCCGAGATAAGCCTCCGCCCGCTCGCCTTCGCCATCTAACGTGTAGGCATCCTCGCTGAGAAATTCCAGGTCCTGATCGCGTTCGAAACTCTGAAGCCGAAAGCCGGCGGCAAAGCGTGTATCGAGCGCAAAGAACGGGCGTTCGAGGCTTGCGTTAACACCGTGACCATCATCGTTATCCGCCAGCGCAATCGAACCACGCCAGCGACTGCCTGCGATGTTCGGATCATCAAAGCGCAGGTTGTAGCCGCTGCGATCTCGATCGTTAAGGTAGACAATCGATATCTCCTTACCGCTACCGAGCACATTGCCGTCACTGATGCCGAGTATCGTCTTGTTGTCTCCGCCAGAACGGGCAAAGCTGATATTCGGCACAAGTGTCCAGACATCGCGGACAACAACAACCACATCCAAATCGTTCTCACAACGCTGGCGCACAAGAACTCTCGCGTCATAGAGAAACGACTTTCTCCTTAATGCGCGTTCGGCTTCGGCAAGCTCCGCGGCACCCACCTCCTGACCCGCTTCTATCAGAAGCGCAGCTCGAATCGCCGACTCGCGTGTGAGGGTGTTGAAGCGATTCGCAACGCTCGCCAGTTGATGGTTCGACCCAGGAAACACGTTCTGCCGGATAACGTCGATCTTACGCACGCGCGCCTTGCCAACGAGTGCCGCCGTATCCAGCGCAGAATCGAAATCGAACTGCTCCAACGATTGCTCGCTCGCAGCCCAGGGGGCGAGTTCGCAGGGAATGTCTGCCGTCGCTGAACTGCCGCAGAAGGCGACAGCGAAGACAAGCAGCAGAGGTAATGCTCGGATCGTCATGGCGAAATTATCACCCAACTCGACGTGCTTGCGGAGGTGCGCGGTTCACAGCGATCATTCCTGAAGAAATCGATTTGAGTCACATCCTCGCCAGGGATACCCAGCACTGATGACCTATACATGCATAGAAGATCTTCGCGTTGCACACAAGCGCCGAGTGCCGCGAATGTTCTACGACTACGTTGATTCAGGCTCCTGGACCGAATGCACGTATCGAGACAACGAGGCCGCGTTCGACAAGATCAAGCTGAGGCAGCGAGTCGCCAGAGACATCAGCTCGCGCTCGATCAGCAGCAAACTCATCGGCCGGCCCGCAGCGATGCCGGTCGCACTAGCGCCGACTGGCCTCACCGGTATGCAACACGCCGACGGCGAGATTCTGGCCGCCAGGGCCGCCGAGAAGTTCGGTGTGCCGTTTACGCTGTCAACCATGAGCATCTGCTCGATCGAAGCGGTCGCCGCTGCCGTGAGCGAACCCTTCTGGTTCCAACTCTATGTGATGAAAGACTTCGATTTCATCAAGAGTTTAATTGAGCGAGCCCGCCCTCACTGCGATGCCCTCGTGGTGACCGTGGACCTGCACATCATGGGGCAACGGCACAAAGACATAAAAAATGGCTTGTCCACGCCGCCCGCGCCCACACCCCGCAACCTACTCAACATGATGACCAAACTGCGCTGGGCGCGGGGCATGCTGAAAACCTCGAACCGCGACTTTGGCAATGTGATCGGACACGCCAAAGGCGTGGAGAACATGCGCACCCTGGGCGAGTGGTCAGCCAAACAACTCGATCCGTCCCTCGACTGGGACGACGTTGCTCGACTGCGAGAGTTATGGGGCGGCAAGTTCATCGTCAAAGGCG
>CAYGQC010000253.1:0-365 GCA_964351875.1 uncultured Pseudomonadales bacterium | reverse complement strand
GCCGTCAACAGCGGCGCTGACGCGGTCTTGGTCTCCAACCATGGCGGCCGTCAGCTCGACGGCGCGCCCGCGACGATCGATGTTTTGCCTGCGATCGTTGCCGAGGTCGGATCTGACGCCGAAGTGTGGATGGACGGTGGTATCCGCTCCGGTCAGGACGTCTTCAAAGCCCTGGCCCTTGGAGCAACTGGCACGATGATTGGCAGAGCGTTCCTATATGGCCTGGGTGCGGATGGCGAAGCGGGTGTGTCGCGCTGCCTGGACATCATCGCGAACGAGCTGGATCTCACCATGGCATTCTGCGGTCACACCGATATCAACGACGTCGATCAATCCGTCATATGGCAGCCAGAGCGGCCTTAGCA
>CAYGQC010000252.1:0-3731 GCA_964351875.1 uncultured Pseudomonadales bacterium | reverse complement strand
AGTCTATCGGTAACGTTCCGCCAGCAGAGCTGGAAGCGGAGTACTATGAGCAACAGGGATCGGCCATTGCGGCGTGATCTGAACTAAAGAGTCTCCGAAGAACCCGGGGCGGTTCAATCCAACTCACGTGCAAAATAAAAACTCGCCCGATAATCAACAAACCTTCGCCCTCGTTTCAGCGATGCAATACGTTTGCGCAGCACCTTGGACGAGGCGACCGGATCATTTGCCAATGCCAACGCTTCGATCTTGTCACTCAACTCCGACTAGCGGAGGTAGAGGTCGAGTATAAATTTCGCAATGTATTTGCATCGACATCAGCTAGTTATTCTTTAAGTGTAACGACGTTCATAGGACAAAATCGAAATTAGCAAAATCGTTCAGGTTTGTGCGGTTGAAATCGCTCGCTCCAGAGCGAAGTAACTCATTTCCTTATCAGACCAGACTGAACCGGTTCAACAACCGTCAACTCATATCGCGTCGTTCTGCCGCTACCTGGTAACGGGATGATGATATCCTTGGCAACCAGGTCAGAAAGATCACGGCTGGCCGTTCGGTTGGGGCACTTGGCAATCGCTTCATATTTTTTAGTCGTTATTCCGCCTGCAAAGCCCTTGCGACCTTCAGCAAATACACGCGACACCATCCTGGCCTGCCGGTCGTTTAGCTGGTCGCCATAGACTTCATAGAAACGTGCCTTGGCCAGGACAAAGTTCACTTCTTCCCTGGCAATTTCCTGTGCCTTGATTATTGTATCCGCGAAATAATCCAGCCAAACGTTAACATCCAGGCTTCCACGACTGGCTTTCTCCAGTTGCAGGTAATAGGTTTTTTTATCCCCTTCTATCGCCGTGGCGAGGCAAGCCGTGGTTGGGTATCCGAGAGACTGGGAAAGCGCATGATCAGCGATTGCCCTGCCTACTCGGCCATTACCATCATCGAAGGGGTGAATCACCTCAAACCAGAGGTGAGCAATACCTGCTCGGGCGATCCCGGGTATGGTTTTATCCCCGATCAAGGGACTGGTTTGGTTGTACCAGTCGATAAGACTCACCATTTCATCTGGCACCTGAATCGCCGGCGGGGCCTCATAGTGAACCTTTTCCCGCCCGTAAGGCCCGCTCACTATTTGCATCGGTGAAGAATCGTTGCGGTATGCGCCACGCAGAATTGGCGTGTAGCGCTGTTCCGGGACAGCCATGGTTTGCCACTTGCCCAGCAGCTCATGTGTCAGCGGTATTTGCCAGTTCTTGCGAACATCCACCAGCAGCATCGCAGCCCCTGCCGCTTTCTGGTCTGAATTGTCTGGTAGCGTATCCGATGCAATTAGGGAGAGTAGCGATGACCTGACCGATTCCCGATCCAGATTCTCGCCCTCAATGGCGCTGGTTTTGATAGCCTCGGAAAGCATCAAGTCAATCGTGGCATCCTCTCGAGATGCCATCGGTAGCGCATCAAAGCTGCCGGCCAGACGCTCTGAATTCAGGCGAAACTCAAGTTCCCGATCATTGAGCGCGCGATTGTCATAGTGAAAGTCTGGCCAGTCGGGTTGTTGCCATATCCATTTCATGCGGCATATCCACGTGCCTCACCCTGTCGGGCGACCTACAGCCATGCAAACTGTCTGTCCAGCCACTTTGTCATGGCGCGATTCTAGCGCTTATTCACGCCACATTATAGGATTTTTTGGCGCGATAAAAGCCCTGAATCACGCCATGCTCGTTCAGAACGAGATTTCTGAGCGCCGACCGCTAATACCATGGTATCGCTGGTTTTCGCCTTACAGGGTGCGAGAAAACCCATTGATAATGCAGGTTATATTTTCAATTGAATTATTTTGTCGTTTTAAATCAATGTGTTAAGAATTCCCGCTACTCCCACTCGATCGTCGCCGGCGGCTTGCTCGAAATGTCATAGACCACTCGCGAAATCTCAGGTATTTCGTTGATGATCCGGTTCGACACGCGCCCCAACAGTTCATACGGCAAATGCGCCCACCGCGCGGTCATGAAGTCGATCGTCTCCACGGCCCGGATCGCCACGACTGACGCATACCGTCTCGCGTCACCCACCACGCCTACCGAGTCGATCCCGAGGTGCACGGTGAAGGCTTGACTCAACTTGTGGTAGTAATCCGCCTTGTGCAGCTCTTCCATGAAGATCGCATCGGCTTCGCGCAAAACGCGCGCCTTCTCTTCGGTGATGCCGCCGAGTATCCGAACACCCAGCCCTGGGCCGGGAAACGGATGCCGGTAGACAAGGTTGTACGGCAGGCCAAGCTCGAGGCCGACGGCTCGTACCTCGTCTTTGAACAGTTCACGCAGAGGCTCGACCAGCCCCATCCGCATACGCTCGGGCAGACCGCCTACATTGTGATGGCTCTTGATAACGTGCGCCTTGCCCGTCTTGCTGGCGGCAGACTCGATGACATCCGGGTAGATCGTGCCCTGGGCGAGCCAATCCACGCTTCCCAGCTTGGCAGCTTCACGCTCGAAAACATCGATGAAGCGGCTACCGATAATTTTGCGCTTGGCCTCAGGCTCCTGCTCGTGCGCTAGCGCTGTCATGAACTCCTCACGCGCGTCAGCCACAACGAGATTCAATTTCAACGCGTTGTCCGGCGAGAACGCCGCGACGACCTCGTCTACCTCGCCTTTGCGCAGAAGGCCGTTATCGACAAAAACACAGGTCAACTGATCGCCAATGGCACGGGTAAGCAGCGCAGCGACAACGGAGGAGTCCACGCCGCCAGACAGACCCAGCAGCACCTGACCATCACCCACCTGCTCGCGCACGTTGGCAATCGCGTCTTCGATGATATTTGCTGGTGTCCAGAGCGCTTTGCAACCACACAACTCCAGGGCGAAGCGTTCATAGAGCGCTTTGCCGTTGACGGTATGAGTTACTTCGGGGTGAAACTGAACAGCAAACAACCGCCGCTCCGAGTTCTCCATTGCGGCGATGGGCGCACTCGATGTTTCCGCAGTGATACTGAAACCCTCAGGCAGCTCGGTGACCTTGTCGCCATGGCTCATCCACACATCACAAGCCTGGGGCAATCCACCCAGCAGATCGCTGTGCCCCACCCGATCGATGATGGCGTGGCCGAACTCGCGCTGATCAGATACGCCAACGGTGCCACCAAAGTGCTGCGCCATCGCGTGCATGCCATAGCAGATGCCCAGCACCGGCACGCCCAGCTCCAGCAGCAACGGGTTAATCGACGGCGCTTCTTCGGCGGTTACCGATTCGGGGCCGCCAGACAGAATCACGCCCTTCGGCTTGAAGTCTCGAATGAAGTCGTCATCGAGATCAAACGGATGTATTTCACAATAGACGCCCACCTCTCGAACGCGCCGAGCAATCAACTGGGTGTACTGAGAACCAAAATCGACCACCAGTATTCGCTGGCTATGAATATCGTTCACGGCAAAAGCCTTGTGTAACTGCATTGAACGCGAGTGAGTGACACACGCGTAGGATTTGTCAGGTTCGATCGCGCCAGCAAGAGCAGGGGCGCCCAGAGGTCTTAGCTGAGCGGATAGTTCGGTGCTTCTTTGGTGATCGCGACGTCATGAACGTGGCTTTCCGCGAGGGACGCCGCGGATATCTTCACAAACTCCGGCTTGCTGCGCATCTCGGCGATGTTGCTGCTACCGGTGTAGCCCATGGCTGCCTTCACACCACCAACGAGCTGATGCAGGATTGGGCCGATTGGACCGCGATAGGGC
>CAYGQC010000251.1:0-3772 GCA_964351875.1 uncultured Pseudomonadales bacterium | reverse complement strand
AGCTGTGCGAGCTGGGGATGTCTCAGGCGCTCCGGGCTTCCTTCACTTAGCTTGTAGGCTGGTTCATAGTATCGGACTCGCTGTTCTGGCGCGTCGGTAGCCGGGCCGTTTGTCGGCCTTAGCAGCGTCCGGCGGATGTGGGCACAGAGCGCTGAATGTCGCAAGCGCTCATTCCAAAAGCGTCCGCAGAGCCATCACGCTTCCGACACGGAAGAGGATGGGATGATTCCAGTCCTCACAGCTGGTTTGTCACATATATGAGTGCCCGGGTGGAGCGGCCGTGGGTGCGATCTGAAATTGCGTAAGTAGTAAACGAGAAGGCTAGACATGAATATTGAAGAGTCCGGGCTGTCGCCATCAATGACGCCAGATACCACCGTTAGCGTTCGCGATGTCTTTGGCATCGACCAGGACCTTGATGTTCCGGCGTTTTCCAAGCCAACGCCCTATGTGCCGACGCTGGACAGTGCTTATCGCTTCGACAGAGACACGACGCTCGCTATTCTTGCCGGCTTTATGCACAACCGTCGCGTGATGGTGCAGGGCTATCACGGCACGGGTAAATCGACGCACATCGAGCAGGTTGCGGCACGGCTGAACTGGCCCTGCGTTCGAGTGAATCTCGATAGCCATATCAGTCGTATCGACCTGATCGGAAAAGACGCCATCGTTCTCGAAGACGGCCAGCAGGTTACCTCCTTCAAGGAAGGGATCCTGCCCTGGGCGTTGCAGCATCCCGTCGCGCTGGTTTTCGACGAGTACGATGCCGGTCGACCGGATGTCATGTTTGTGATCCAGCGAGTGCTCGAGGTTGAAGGCAAGCTGACCCTGCTCGATCAGAGCCGGGTCATTGAGCCGCACTCAGCTTTCCGCCTGTTCGCCACGACCAACACGGTTGGTCTCGGCGATACCACCGGTCTGTACCACGGCACGCAGCAGATTAACCAGGGGCAGATGGATCGCTGGAGCATTGTCGCCACGCTCAACTACCTCGAACACGACGCTGAAGTTGAGATCGTCGCCGGCAAGGTCGCGGGCTACGAGGGTGCTGAAGGCCAGCGCAGGTTGTCGAATATGGTCAGTGTCGCGGACCTGACTCGAAAGGGCTTCATCAACGGTGATGTCTCAGTGGTCATGTCGCCGCGTACGGTTCTCACCTGGGCGGAGAATGCGCACATCTTTGGCGATGTGGGCTTCGCATTCCGCCTTACCTTCCTGAACAAGTGCGATGAGATGGAGCGGCCCATCGTGGCTGAGTACTACCAGCGTTGCCTTGGCGAAGATCTTGGTGATGCGACAGCCGGCATCCAGTTGCAGGGTGTAGCCGGAGGAGACGCCGGGTGAACGAGGCGGATCACCCGCTCGAACTCTACAAGCGTGCGACCACTGCCACCATCCGGGCGATCGCTGAGAACGACGAGCTTGAAGTAACGTTTGGCCAGGGGCCGCCGTCGCTGCGAGGCAACCGCCTGCGCGTTCCCGCGCCGTCGCTTGGCTCAAGCGATGAAGAGCTGAACGCCGCTCGTGGTGCCGGTGATGAGTTTGCCCTGCGGTTGCGCTACCACGACGCTCGTGTGCACGCAAAAAACGCACCCCGCGAAGGCGGGCCGGCCCTGGAGATGTTTCAGTGGCTGGAAGATGCGCGCGTGAGTGCGATCGGCTCGCTGCGCATGGAAGGCGTTGCGCAAAACCTGGACGCCAATCTCGAGCGCCAATGTCAGCAGGCTGCGTTCGACAACATCACCAACCGCACAGAAGCGCCTTTATCCGTCGCCGTCGGCTTGATGGCGCGGCAAGCGATGACCGGCCGTGAGTTGCCTCCGTCAGCGGAGCATGTGGTCCAGTTCTGGCGCGATTTTGTGCTCGAGAAAGCCGGCGATCATCTCGATTCGCTGAAGGATGATCTGTTCAGTCAGCAGGACTTCGCTACTGCCGTTCGATCGATACTGGTTGAGCTTGGTTTCGAATCCGAATTGGATGAGCCGCCGGAAGGCGACAATGCTGATAATGAGTCTGAATCCGTCAATGAAGGCCAGGAAGCTGATAGCGAGTTCCTGCCAGAAGACGTCAACATGGACGACAGCGCTGAGAGTGAGGAAGGCGTTGACGGTGAGTCCACTCTTGTTGAGATGGACATCGACCAGGACTTAAGCGATGCCGGAGCGGAAGCAGATCCGGACGAAAACTCACCGCTGATCCAGGACGAGATGGGTCGCATAAACGTCGAGCATGACTACACGGCGTTTTCCGAGGCGTTCGATGAAATCGTCCGTGCCGAAGAGCTTTGCGACAGCGAAGAGCTGATTCGGCTGCGCGCGCTGCTCGATCAACAGCTCGTCGCCATTCAACACGCGACGTCCAAGCTAGCCAACAGGCTTCAGCGCCGGCTCATGGCGAAACAGAACCGCACCTGGGAGTTCGATCTCGACGAGGGCATGCTGGATACCGCGCGCCTCAGCCAGGTCGTTATCAATCCTACCCATCCGCTTGCCTTCAAGATGGAGAAGGAAACCAAGTTTCGAGACACCGTTGTCACGATCCTGATCGACTCCTCCGGCTCGATGCGAGGCCGGTCGATAACCATTGCCGCGATGTGTGCCGACATCCTCGGGCGGACTCTGGAGCGATGCAGCGTCCGCGTGGAGATTCTCGGCTTTACCACCAAAGCCTGGCGCGGCGGTGAGTCCAGGGAGCAGTGGATCGCCGGTGGCAAGCCAGCCAATCCGGGACGTCTGAACGACTTGCGCCATATCATCTACAAGGCGGCGGATGACACCTGGTCCCGGAGCCGGCGCAACCTCGGCCTGATGATGCGCGAGGAGTTGCTGAAGGAAAACATCGACGGCGAGGCGCTCATCTGGGCGCACAACCGCCTCGTGGTTCGACCTGAGCAGCGGCGGGTGATGATGGTGATCTCCGACGGCTTGCCCGTGGACAACTCAACTTTGCTCGTGAATCCGAGCAACTACCTTGAGCAGCATCTGAAATATGCGATTGATGTGATCGAGAACCGCTCGCCAGTGGAGCTGATTGCGATCGGCATAGGCCACGACGTAACCCACCACTACTCGCGTGCGGTGACCATCACCGATGCTGAGCAACTCGGTGGCGCAATGACAGAGCAGCTGGCAGCGTTGTTTGAGGAGAGTTAGCGAAGGGGCTTTTCTATTGAAGCTCGCGGAGCGAGCGGCAATAAAAAGCTCCCAGACTAAAACCCCGGGAGAAGCGGCAGACGATTTTTCCAGTCGCGCAGCGATGAAGAAAATCTGTCGGAAGCGCCCCTCTACCTCACGCTAGCCCCGGCGGAGTTCGCCACCGTCGCTTCGCTCCTTCGCGATGACGTATATGCGGAGATCGCCACAGTCGCTTCGCTCCTTCGCGATGACATACATGCGGAGATCGGCATACTCCATCACGATGACGTGTGTGCGTGTGACCATCGATCGCGCCGTTCAACCCAACCCCGTCATCGCGAGCAAATTGCCTGCGCAGCAGGCAATGCAGCGTGGCGATCTCCTCAGGAGCTGGCATAAGTAGTGGACGGAGATCGCCACAGTCGCTTCACTCCTTCGCGATGACATACATGCGGAGATCGGCACACTCCATCACGATGACGTGTGTGCGTGTGACCATCGATCGCGCCGTTCAACCCAACCCCGTCATCGCGAGCAAATTGCCTGCGTAGCAGGCAAAGCAGCGTGGCGATCTGGCTGCTACCTACTTAACCACGCTCATACGCGTAATCTCTGGCGCGCCGGCCATCACGCCGCCG
>CAYGQC010000250.1:0-3817 GCA_964351875.1 uncultured Pseudomonadales bacterium | reverse complement strand
GGCCCGATCAATGACGTCTTCATCCCGGTTGCCGGAGATGTACCACATCGCAACCTTGTCGCCAGCCTTCATCGTCTTGCCGCCCACAACCGTGTCTTCGTTTGCCGTGCGTCGCATATACGCAAGCGGCGTCTGCCAGCGAATGATCTCGGACACCATATTCGGAATCAGCGCCGGGTTCGCTCTCAGCTTGTCGTATTCCGCAGGGTTCTGGTTCAGAGCCAGGACGCCGCCGGTAATCGAGTTCCGCGTAGTGTCGTTGCCACCGACGATCAGCAGAATAAGGTTGCCCAGATACTCCAGCGGCTTGTTCACCATGTCCTTGGTGGAATCGCCATTGGCCAGCATGGATATCAGATCGCTACCTGCGCCGTTGCCTGCACGCTCGTGCCAGAGCCGGCCGAAGTATTCCAGACACTCGATGAGCTCTGCGCGGCGTTCTTCTTCGGAGCTGACAATCGACTGATCCTGCTCCGGATCGGTCGTCGCCACGTCAGACCAGCGCGTGAGCTTGCGCCGGTCTTCGAAGGGAAAATCAAATAGCGTGGCGAGCATCTGTGTCGTCAGCTCGATAGACACCCTGTCTACCCAGTTGAAGGATTCGCCTACGGGCAGGGAATCCAGAATGGTGCAGACACGCTCGCGAATCGTGGACTCGAGCAACTTAAGATTCTGCGGCGCCACCACCGGGCTCGCTGTCTTGCGTTGCACATCGTGCTTGGGTTGGTCCATCGCGATGAACATTTCCAGCTCGAAGTCTTCGTCCGGATCAGCGAGCACGATCGCCGGTTCCGATGAAAAGAGGTTGTGGCTGCTGTCGACATGACAGATGTCGTCGTACTTGGTGACTGACCAATACGGTCCGTCAAAGCCGTCAGCGCAGTAGTGCACCGGCGCTTCCTTGCGAAGCCGCTCGAAGTACTTCCAATGGTCACCGTTAGAAAACAGGTGCGGTTGAGCAACGTCTATCAGGTCCAGATCCACCGCATAGGGGTCGCTCGGCATCTGCAAACGATCAACCGCCTCGGGCTCGCGTACTTCGCTCATCTATCGCTCCTGCCGCACATCGGCACAATTTTCACTGATCTCGGTCGGCATGCGGATAACCGCAGACGTCCGGGCTATCGCAAGGGCTGGCCAGCTAGAACTGGAATTCCGGCAGCGTAACAACCAGGCCGTCTAGCTCATCGGTGACCGGAATCTGGCAGCTAAGCCGAGAATTCGGCTGGCGCTCAGGGTTCAGATCCAGCATGGATTCTTCCTGGTCGTCAGGGCTTCCTGCCTTGGCTACCCAGTCACTGTCGATATAGACGTGGCAGGTGGCGCAACTGCACTGGCCGCCGCAATCGGCATCAATGCCGGGGACGAGATTGTCGATGGCCGCATTCATGACCGAGGTGCCATTGTCGACATCCACTTCGTGTTGGGTGCCGTTGTGTTCGATAAACGTGATCTTGGCCATCGCTGACGCCTACTCCTAACCTGAATGTTGATAACCCACGGATTGTAACAACCTTCTCAATCTTCGCCACATCCGGAGTATCACGACTGGACCCTGCCTAGCCCTCCCGTTGCTCGGCCATGATCGTGTTGAACACGCCGTCAGACTCAAGACGATCATAGAACTCAGGCTCGTAGGCTGCTTCCGGGTCGCTGCGCACTAGCGCATCGAGCTGGTAGGCATCGTCGCCCACCAGTATCCGCCAGCGCTGCGCCTTCACGTCGCGCAGGATGATCGCTGCCGCGTCGTCAGCGCTGGTGGGCGCATTGTGCTCAAAATCTTCGGCCCGCTGAGCCGCCATCTCGCGAATGGTGTCGTCGGAGATGTTCGACAGGTTCATGCCGGCCCGCTCCATTCGCGCTCGTGCCTGCGCGACCTGCTGATCCGTCATATCGAACAGTGAGTTGCCACCAAGTATCTCAGCGGAGTTACGCGCGATACCGGTACCGATATGGCCGGGCATCACGACTGAACAGCGAACGTGAGGCGCGTTGACGGCAAGATCGGTCTTGAGCGCTTCGGTGAACCCCTTAACGGCAAACTTTGCTGCGCTGTATGAGGTGTGCGGCGTCTCTCGGCCAATCGCCGCCCAGAAGCCGTTAACGCTGGATGTGTTGACGATGTGACCCTCGTCGCTCGCGAGCACCATGGGCAGAAAAGCACGGCACATGTGATAGACACCGCCCCAGCACACAGCGAACGTCTTCTCCCACTCCTCGACCGAACCATCAACAAAACTGCCGCCTCCGCCAATACCGGCATTGTTAAACAGCAAGTTGACGGATTCGGTTTGGTGTTGGCTGGCTACTTCCTCTCGGAACGCGGCGATAGCAAGCGGATCACTGACGTCGCAGATATGGCTGGTCACCGTTGTATTGGAGCCGTCGCTGGCGACCAGCGCTAACGTTTGTGCAAGGTTTTCAGCGGACAGATCGCAGGTCGCGACGTTTGCACCTTCTCGTGCCAACTGGCGCACAAGCGAGCGACCCATACCGTAGCCACCACCCGTTACTATCGCGAGCTTGCCATCAAATGAGTGCATCAACTTTCCCTATAATCCCAAATATTCATCCTGCAGCTTGCCAACCGAAACCCTGCCACACAAGGTGCTGGCGACTCGCCAACATCGCTGCCTATTATTGGCCATGACTATCTCTTCCCAAGATTCCGACAGCAAAGACGGTATGCCCGAGCGCACCGACTCCCACGTCAGCCGCGCCGAGCTGGCCCTTGCCGTGGCTCGGTTCCAGCTCAAGCTGTTGCTGGACGGAGTACGGGACATCCTGCTGAGCCCCGTCTCAATCATCGCCGCCCTGATTGGCATACTGAGCACCGATCCGACGCCTGACCGCGCCTTCCGCCGGGTTATGGTGTGGGGTCGCAAGAGCGAAGACTGGATAAACCTCTTCGGCTACCGAAAAGGCGCGCAATCCGATCAGCTATTGCAGCCTCTGGAACAGCGTGTACTGGACGAGGTCCAGGGCGATGGTCTGGTGGGCCGGGCCAGTCGGGGCCTGGACAGCGCCCTGAACAAACGCGCTGCCCGATCCGACAAGCCTCCGCCAGAAGAAAATCAGAGCGAGCCGCGCTAACGGAGGCTGGTTTCCGCTGCCGCGTGCAGCGCGCCACCCCTCACCTGGCCAGCCCATTCGACAGGTTCCCAATCGTGAACTAGCTTTAAGGCAAAGCACTTTTCCCTTTGGTAACACTCATGAACGCGCGCCGAATACTCCAATCGACAACCATCGCTACAGCCCTGCTCGCCGCAGGATGCAGCAGTGAACTGGCTGAAATGGGCGACGCCGAACTCGCCGATCGAATGCACGAGTGCCGCACCGTGGTCGATCAAAGCCCGGGCATGGCAATCACCTGCGACAACTACCAGCGCGAGTGCACAGCACGTCGCAAAGACGGAAAGTTTGTGTGTTAGCGACGCTAGCGTTCGCTGCGGCCGCCCTCGTTGAGGGTGCCTTTGGCCTGCAGTTCGATGAGTCAATCAGCGACGACGCCACCGGCATACCCGTTCGGCAGATGGATGTCGCGTTCAGCGCTGAATCGCTGTCCTCCCGCGCGGTGGAGACTCCGTACGGAATGCCCTCACCCTGGGTTGAGCTGCACGCGCCTGAAGAACCCGGCGCATTTTCGGCGCTCGAGCGGCGCTATCACGTCTTGCTCGATGAGGAGCGTCGTCCGCTGCGAATTATCGGTCGTGTCAAACCAGCCGTTAGCTGCGAGGCGCTGGCAAACACTTTGATCCCGCTGCTGCATCGCCGCTACCGGCGCAGCGGCAGCCCTCCTGCTCCGCCGGTACGCTAC
>CAYGQC010000249.1:0-3844 GCA_964351875.1 uncultured Pseudomonadales bacterium | reverse complement strand
ATCCCAATCCCCGGAGATCGCCACGTCGAAGCTTCGCTTCTCCTCGCGAAGACGGTTAGGGAGGGCATGCCAGGGTCCGGAGATCGCCGCGTTGTGGCTCCGCCACGCCTCGCGAAGACGGTTAAGGATGTGCGGTCGCCGCCGGCGGAAGGATCCGCCGGTCGTGAAAGAGTCCGGAGCCACGGATGGCTCCGAGACGGGTAAAAGCCTCAGCGCTTATCCACCGGCACGTAATCTCGCGCCTTCTCACCCATGTAAAGCTGGCGCGGACGCATGATCTTATAGGGGTTGCTGATCATCTCGTTCCACTGGGCGATCCAGCCAGGGGTTCGGCCGGTGGCGAAGATGACGGTGAACATGTCGACCGGGATGCCAATGGCCTTGAGGATGATGCCGGAGTAGAAGTCGACGTTCGGGTACAGCTTGCGCTTGACGAAATACTCGTCCTCGAGCGCGATCTTTTCGAGACGCTGGGCGATCTTCAACTGAGGATCGTCTTCCACGCCGAGCTCAGCGAACACTTCGTGACAGGTCTGCTGCATGACGCGTGCGCGCGGGTCGTAGTTCTTGTACACGCGA
The DNA here is from genome assembly GCA_964351875.1 of uncultured Pseudomonadales bacterium. Taxonomy (GTDB): domain Bacteria; phylum Pseudomonadota; class Gammaproteobacteria; order Pseudomonadales; family Azotimanducaceae; genus JANSWO01. Next base: position 3,265 of record CAYGQC010000249.1, on the reverse strand, counting down.
TGGCCAAAGCCCATCAGTCGGAAGGAATCGTTCGGATCCTTGGCTTTCTTAATGTACTCATCGATGCGCGACTCATCGCCAATCTCGGCGAGCTGGGTCAGAACGGCCTCGTTGGCGCCGCCGTGCGCTGGCCCCCAGAGCGCCGCAATGCCAGAAGCAATGCAGGCGAACGGGTTAGCACCGGTTGAGCCGGCCATGCGCACCGTCGAAGTTGATGCATTCTGTTCATGGTCTGCGTGCAGGAGGAAGATGCGGTCCATCGCCTTGGCGATAACCGGGTTCACCTTGTACTCGGCTTTGCCGTGATGAGCCGGTGTTGCGAACATCATGTGCAGGAAGTTCTCGGCGTAGCTCAGATCGTTGCGTGGATAAACGAAAGGCTGGCCTAGTGCGTATTTGTGGGACATCGCGGCCAGGGTAGGCATTTTCGCGATCAGGCGGTGCGCGGTTACCTTGCGATGCACGGCATCATCGATGTCCATTGAGTCGTGATAGAAAGCCGACAGCGCCCCCACAACGCCACACATGATGGCCATCGGGTGGGCATCCCGGCGGAATCCGCGAAACAGGTGGACCAGTTGTTCGTGCACCATCGTGTGATTGCGGATGGTTTCGACGAATTCGCTCTTCTCGCTAGCGCTGGGAAGCTCGCCGTTCAGCAGCAGGTAGCAGGTTTCCAGGTAATCGCTTTGTGCAGCGAGCTGCTCGATGGGGTAGCCGCGGTGCAACAGGATGCCTTTGTCACCATCGATAAAGGTGATCTTGGAGTCGCAAGAGGCAGTAGCAACGAAGCCTGGATCGTAGGTGAAGTAGCCACTGGCGCTCAGCTTGCCAACGTCGACCACGTCCTGGCCTTCGGTCGGCGAGTACACGGGAAGCTCAATAGTCTTGCCGTCGATAGTCAGGGTCGCCACGCGATCACTCATTTCGGTCAGTCCTCTATTTCAATGTTTGGTCGCAAACTCTGGCGCATCTTCGTGCGCATCAGTTCGCTGGCGTTCGTTGCACTCTTTCACTACTGGCTACACGTCGCTGCTGCAGCGTAGCCACCGGCGTTGCCAGAGGGCTGCACTGTTCACGTCAGTATAGGTCGCGTCCGTGCTCAGCCACATGATTTTCGCTGAGCATTACTCCGGATTGACTTTGGCGGTCTGGCCAGCCTCCTTGAGTGGCGATAGTTTGCCATGATCTCCGGCAATTTTTGACGATATGTTTCTCACAAGGCCTCGGCCGGTGGGCTGGTCGCCCCGATTCCGGGCTGAGCGTGTCGATGAAGCGCCAAGTGCGTTGTTCAGTTAAGGAGCATGCTTTAGAATTGCGCGCCGCCCGTAGATGCCTTTATCAGCCGTTCACGGCGAGCACGTCTACTATTTGTTTAACGGTGACCGGAGCTGTACGTGATCTACACGGGTTTTGGTTCCACTCTGGGTTTGGTGATCCGCTGCGATAGCGCGGCACCGCCGGCCGGACATTGCGACGAGCGACCTCAACTATGAAGACCGATCGGCCAGTCAATCTGGCGCTCTACACGATTCACTTTCCCGTGACAGCCGTCGCGTCGATCACCCACCGGATTACCGGTGTGATCCTCATGGTTGGCATTGGCTTTGGCCTTTGGATCCTCGATCTTGCGTTGAGTTCGCCGGAGGGCTTCGCCGAGGCCTCGGTGGTCATGCAGGGTGGCCTTGCGAAATTCATTCTGTGGGGGCTGCTTGCGAGTGTGATCTACCACATATGCGCAGGTCTCAAGCACCTGCTTCTCGATATGCACATCGCTGACTCCCTTGAGGGCGGCCGCATCGCTACTTGGGCGATGCTCGTCATCAGCGTGGTTCTGGTTGTTTTGGCGGGAGCCTGGGTATGGTAACGAACGTCACGAGTTTCTCCCGATCCGGGTTGTCTGACTTCCTGATCCAGCGGGTAACGGCGGTCATACTCGCGTTGTACTCGCTCTGCCTCATTGGCTTTTTCCTGGTTACGCCGGATTTAAGCCACGCCAAGCTGGTTGGTTACTTTGGCTCCACGTCCATGCAGCTATTCAGCTTGCTTGCGGTGCTCTCGACCGCGGCGCACGCCTGGATCGGCATGTGGACGGTCGGCACGGACTATCTCCGTCCCGCACACGTAGGGAGCAGTGCGACGCTGCTTCGCTTTGTTTATTTTGCACTGGTTGTGATCGCGTTATTTGTCTACGTGGTCTGGGCCGTGCGCATCTTCTGGAGTCTGTAGTTGAACATTCGAAAGATGGAATTCGATGGCGTTATCGTCGGTGGCGGCGGTTCTGGAATGCGCGCGTCACTGCAGCTCGCTCAGTCGGGTCTGAAAACCGCCGTGATCACCAAGGTGTTTCCAACCCGATCGCACACCGTGTCCGCTCAGGGTGGCATTACCTGCGCGATTGCCAGCGATGATCCGAATGATGATTGGCGCTGGCACATGTACGACACCGTCAAGGGATCTGACTATATCGGCGACCAGGCCGCTATCGAGTACATGTGTAGCGAGGGTCCCCAGGCGGTTTTCGAACTCGAGCACATGGGCCTGCCTTTTTCTCGCACCGAAGAAGGGCGCATCTACCAGCGCCCGTTCGGTGGCCAATCCAAGGACTTCGGCAAGGGCGGTCAGGCGGCGCGAACCTGCGCGGCCGCTGACCGAACTGGTCACGCGCTACTGCACACGCTCTATCAGGCGAATATTAAAGCGAACACAACGTTCCTCAACGAATGGTTTGCGGTCGATATCGTCAAGAATGCCGATGGCGTTGTTGTGGGCGTTATCGCTATTGAGATTGAAACCGGCGAAGTCGTTTTTGTGGAGTCGAAGGCAACTGTCTTCGCCACCGGCGGAGCAGGTCGAATCTATGCCAGCACAACCAATGCGCTGATGTGCACCGGTGATGGTGCTGGCATGGCGCTGCGAGCCGGCTTCCCGCTCCAGGACATGGAAATGTGGCAGTTCCACCCGACCGGCATCTACGGCGCGGGCACGCTCGTCACCGAGGGCTGCCGAGGCGAGGGCGGCTACCTCATCAACAAAGATGGCGAACGCTTCATGGAGCGCTACGCGCCGACCGCGAAAGATCTCGCTGGCCGTGACGTCGTTGCCCGCTCAATGGTTCTCGAGATACTCGACGGCAAGGGCTGTGGTCCGGAAGGCGATCACGTCAAACTGAAGCTTGATCACCTGGGTGAGAAGGTTCTAAACGAGCGGCTGCCTGGCATTCTTGAGCTGTCTCGCACGTTCGCCCACGTCGATCCGGTGAAAG
>CAYGQC010000248.1:0-3858 GCA_964351875.1 uncultured Pseudomonadales bacterium | reverse complement strand
GATCTACACCCCATAGTCGCAGCCTGGAAGAATCATCGCGACGCTGCAAAATTTGCTCATCTGCCGGCCAACCCGGGTGGGTTGGCGACGCGCGGCTAGCAACGTCCAGGCAGACGGTGCATCTAGGCAGGCGGTGCGTCTACGCCCGTTAGCCGCGACAACTCTGCAATGGCGACATCCGGGTCAATGACCTTGATTGTCTGCATCCCCATCGCCCGGGCGGGTTTTAAGTTGATGCCCAGATCGTCGAGGAATACACACTCCTCGGGTGCTACGCTCATGCGCTCGCAGGCGATGCGATAGATTTCCGGCTCGGGTTTGCGTACGCCTTCTTTGCTGGACTCCACGACAACGTCGAACAGTGCCATCACGCTAGCGACGGCGTTTGCACGTTCTGCATCCGCGGCCATGCCAGGTCCTGAACCAGCTTTGACGTTGTTCGTGATACAGCCGACAGGCATTTGGCGCTTGATGGCTTTCAGCATCGCCACCATGCGCGGGCGAACGTGGCCGGAGAGCAGGGCGATGATGTCTTTGCCTGGAACCTCAAATCCCTTGGCCCTCGCTTCCTCGGCAAAGGCTGTATCGAAGCCATCGATATCAATACTGCTGGATTCGAACTGCGCCCAGGCGTTAGTGCGGGGGTTCTCGGCGTTGATCTGGCGGATGAAATCCGTCGGCAAACCTCGCTCGATTTCGTATCGGTTGAAGGCTTCGAATGGGCTGCTGGTAAGCACGCCGCCAAAGTCCCATAGAACGGCGCTGACAGAGTTGCTCAAGATGGCTCCAGTTGTAGTTGTCGAGTGGCAGGTTGGTTGATAGCGCTGAGCCCGCTCGCGCTGTGCTCAAGGCAGGCTAGAAATTGGCGTAGCCGCCGTCGATCAGGAACGTCTCCGCAGTGTGGTAGCTGCTGAGATCAGACATGATGTAGATGGCGATCCCCGCAAAGTCGTCCCCGGTGCCCCAGCGTCGCATCGGCACCCTGGGCATAACGTTGTCGTGAAATTTGCTGTTCGCGAAGGTCTGCTCAGTCATTTCCGTGGCAATCCAGCCAGGCAGCAAAGTGTGGGAGGTAATACCGTCACGCGCGTACTCAACAGCCAGCGCCTTGTTCATGGCCAGTAGCGCACCCTTAGTGCTGGCATAGTGCTCGCCACGTGCCTGTCCAGATATGGCCGCAAGTGATGCCGTTGTCACTAACCGGCCGCCGGGGTCGCCTGCTGCCGCGCGCTCTTTCATGTGCCCCGCTGCAGCTCGTAGCGAGTAGAAAACGCCATACAGGTTGACCCCGAGGATTCGATTCCACTCCTCGGTGGTCATGCGATCGAATGCGGTGCCTCGCGCGCCGATACCGGCGTTAGCAAAACAGCCATCGACGCGGCCGTGGTTGTGCAAGGTGTCGGCGAACGCGCTGTTTACCGCATGCTCATCGGACACGTCGACAACTGCGGTGGTCACTTTCGTATCGTACTCGGCGAGCACATTTGCGGCCGCGATGTTCTTGTCGGGGTTTGTACCCCAGATGCAGATGTCGGCACCAGCACGGGCCAGACCCTTGGCCATACCGAGGCCGATGCCGCCGTTGCCGCCTGTGATGAGGGCGGTCTTGCCGGACAAATCCATTGGGTGTGACATCTCTTTCCTTAGGCGCGTAGCAAACACAACGGCGTGCAGTTTAACCGTGCGGGAGCATAAGGAGAAAGCGGTGACGTCGGCGCCCGGCCTGGTCTAAGGTGCGTTCAGTATTTTGCTGATCGCCAATTGCGTAGTGAGGGACAGGGGATGGATCTTCGAGAAGCAGTCGTAATCGTAACCGGCTCGTCCAGTGGGGTCAGCGCTGCGTGTGCCCGCCAACTCGCCGAGCGTGGGGCTAACGTCGTCATCAACTACGCAAGCAATGCTGCTGGCGCGGAGGAGGTGGCAGCCGCCTGTGCCGAATTTGGCGTTGGTACGGAAATTGTTCAGGCGAACGTCGCCGACGACGAGGATTGCCAGTCGCTGGCAAGGGCGGCCCTGGATCGCTGGGGACGTATCGACGGCCTGGTCAACAATGCTGGCACGACAAAGTTCGTGCCGCACGATCAGCTCGACGGCCTGGACAAGCAGGATTTCCTGGACATCTACGCGGTTAACACGGTGGGGGCGTTTCAGATGACCCGGGCTGTTCGTGACGCGATGACAACCGGCGGGGCGGGCAGTGTTGTCAACGTCGCCAGTATCGCGGCTGTTATGGGCGTTGGCAGCAGCATTGCCTACGCGGCTTCCAAGGGTGCGATGGTGACGATGACGCTATCGCTGGCGCGCGCACTTGGGCCCGAGATACGGGTAAACGCGGTGTGCCCCGGTTTCATTCAGGGCGAGTGGCTGCGCGAAGGGATGGGCGAGGCGTACGATCGAAGCCTCGCTTATCTGGAAGCGAACACGCCCCTGGGTATGGCGGTAACGGCGGACATTGTCGCGGAGAACATCCTCATGCTGCTGGCGGGTGCTCCCGGTGTGACCGGGGAGACGCTGATTCTAGACGGTGGTCATCACCTTATGCAGACACCGCTCGCACGGCGATAGGGGCAGGCTGGCAGGCTGGCAGGCTGGTGGCTGGCAGGCTGATGGCTGGATAGCCGCCGTGGAAAGCCTTAGTCCTTGGCGGGTTCTGCCTTCGGCGAGAACCGATAACCGACCCCGCGCACGGTCTGGATGAGCCCGTCGACACCGTGCGACTTGAGGATCTTCCTCAAACGCAGGACATGCACATCGACGGTTCGTTCTTCTACGTAGACGTTCCGTCCCCAGACACGGTCGAGCAGGGCCGCTCGGTCGTAGGCGCGCTCGGGGTTACCCATTAGAAAGGCCAGCAGGCGGAACTCGGTTGGGCCGATGTGAACAGGCGCGTCATTGATGATCAATCGATGACTCTTCAGTTCCAAGCGAATACCACCCGCCTCGACAATGCCTTCCTCCGGCGCCCCGACCCGGCGCAACAGGGCGCGTACGCGCGCGGACAGCTCTTTCGGTGAGAACGGCTTGACCACGTAATCGTCAATGCCGGCGTCGAAGCCCTTGAGTTTGTCCGCCTCTTCACCGCGGGCCGTCAGCATCAACAGGGGTAGCGATGCCGTGTGTTCGTCCCGGCGCAACCGCTGCGCCAGCTCAACACCGCTCATGGCCGGCAACATCCAATCGATAATGACGATCGACGGCAGCACGCCGTCCAGTTTGCTCAGGGCGTCTTCTGCTGACTCGGCTTCCCAGACATCGAATCCGGATCGTGTCAGCGAAAATCGGGTCATCTCGCGAATTTCCGGATCGTCTTCCACTAGTAGGACCGAGTGCATCATGGCGCTAGTCTAACCCTCATGTCTCTGTGCTCGAAAGGCTGAAAACTTGCGCGGTAGCTTCCGTCCCCGCGATGACAAAATGATGACTGTCACAGCGGATGGGCAGTCGGCTGGCCGGTCGAAGCACAGCGGATAGCTGCCGATGTCTGAATCTGAGGTGCTAATTGGACGCTGCCCTCAGGTGACGTATGCCATAAACTTGCGGCGACCACCCACTCGAACAGGAAGAAGCCCATGTCTCACGTTTCGCTTACCGCAGCCGATGGCGTGTCGATCTCGGCCTATGAAGGCAAACCCACTGGCGACGCCCGCGGAGCCATTGTCGTCATTCAAGAGATTTTCGGCGTTAACTCACACATCCGCGAAGTAGTGGATGGCTACGCCGCGGATGGTTTCTATGCGATCGCGCCGGCGATTTTCGACCGGGTCAAACCGGGCATCGAGCTTGGCTACGATGAGGCCGGTATGGCCGAAGGTATCGATCTGGCTTTTTCGAAACTCGAAATGGGGAACACGCTAAAGG
>CAYGQC010000247.1:0-3903 GCA_964351875.1 uncultured Pseudomonadales bacterium | reverse complement strand
TCGCCAGAATGATGACGTACATGACTCGGCCGCTGATGCGATCAATCTCGATACCCTGGAACAGATCTGGCATCAACTCCGGCCAATTACGTAGTACCTGATCGTTTGCGAGCAGCGGTGATACAGCGAGATCCAGCAACTCCAGATCGGGTGGCGACGCGCCTTTTAGCGCAATGTGAGTCGCTGCATCGGTCAGTGAAAACTCGGTACTGACATCGCTGATGTGCAGCTGCACCAGACCCCGGTCGAGTTCCGTGATGCCGCTACGTAGAAGCCCAACAATCTCAACCACCAACGCCGCCACACTGCCATCAGCCCCGGTCCCGAGAACAACGAGCTCGCCACCCAGGCTCGCGCCGAGGTTATCGGCTAAACGCTGGCCGACCACTGCTTCACCGGGCGCTGACAGATAGCGACCTGAATCAATGCGCTCCGGTAGCACAGACAGTGTCTGTTCTCGCTGGGGATCGACGCCCATGATTTGCGCGCCGAGTGAGCGCTCGTCAACGGACGCTAACGCGAATACGACCAGTCGAGGCGCCGCTTCGATGCCCGGTGTTGCGTCCAGGCGCGCAAGGAGTTCCGCTCGACCGCTTAGCCGGTGGTCAATGTCTGGGTCATCGAGGGTCTTCGGATGTTGAATCTGGGCATGGCCGGTGATCAGGCTCGTGCCGAGATCGATCATGTCCTCATACGATCCGGATTGCAGGGACATGAAGAACACGATGAGCGCGATAGCAAATGCGATGCTGGACGTGGTCAGCCACGTTCGGCGGCGATTGCGCCACAGGTTACGCCAGGCAATTCGCGGCAAAAGGCCTGCGGCTGCGCGCTCGGCCGTGGTGCTCACCACCTCAGCCACCATTCTTCAACGCGAACAGGGTAAACGTCGAATCCGGCACATCCTGATCGAACTGCGCGACCTCGTAGACTAGCTCGGTCCACTCATTAGGTGCATCAAGACGGCCCATACGCATGCGGAGCGGCATCACTCGGCCGCCTAGCTCGCCAATCTCCAGGGTCCTCAGGCGTTTGAGGGGCTCCAGATCCTGATCAAAAAAGATCTGTTCCAGAATGACCGCGTCATCTCTCAGCAGCCAAGCCTCCTTGCCCCACACCACCGGAGCGTCGTCCCTCGGAACGGCATCGATAAGGTGCTGCCAATGCCCATCAACGCAATCGCTGCTCACCAGCTCGAGGTCGTAGTGGTTGAGAATCTGATCGGAACGAGACAAATCGTTGTAGGAAAAATCAGAACCCGCCCAGCTCTGCGCCATGAGCGAGTACGGCAACCGGATCGTGCGCCCGAGCTTCGGCGTGAAGGTCCACATCTGATCGCCCTTCTTGAGCGTGCCGTTACCGGCGTCCTTCGCGGGCGCGGTGAAATGGATCAGGGCGTCTTCCCGGCCGCGCGTGACGGCTTTGAGCGTCGAGCTGCGCTGCCAGGCTGGCCGCGTAATAGTCATGCTCATTTCTGTGTAGGAGGTGTCTCCCCGAGTGAGGTCGAGCGCTGCAGCCACGATATCCTCAGCGACCAGAGCCTCCACCTCATCGCATTGCTCGGTTACAACCACTTGGGCATGAGCGGCCTGACTGAGTGCAAGCAAGATGGCCAAACCCAACGCGCTGCCTAAAGCAGAAGGGTAGCGACAGGTCGTGCGATGCGCCGAAGTAAGGGTGCGAGAGCGAAATGAGGATTGCATATGAGCAGTCTCTACTGATATTTTGACTCAGTCAATTATTTTCACCTACGGCTGAATCCGCCGTGAACAGGACCCTCCCGTGACAGCCTCCCAACCGATTGAACCCAGCCAGCGAGAGCGCAACAAAGCGCGCAGCAGACGTTCGATCATCGAAGCGGCTGGACGACTGATCAGTCGACAGGGATTCGACGCCACCACAGCGCGCCAGATCGCTAAAGAAGCAGGCGTGTCGTATCAGACGCTGTACAACTACTTCCCCAGCAAAGCGCAGATCGTCGAAGCACTGCTGACATCTGACATAGAGCAAACCAATGTGGCAGGCCACTCGCTGGTCGAGGGTTACGCAGGCAATCTGAACAACACCCTCGTCGAATTCGTGAAACTCCAGATCGATACCGTCGCGCATCGGGACCGCGATTTGTGGCGACAGGTGACGCTCGATGTGCTGCGTCATGATCCGGCACAGAACCGACTGTTTGAGCGCATCTATCACAATGCCCATGACAGCCTGACGCGGCTGCTGCTGAGCGCCGCCGAAGCCGGTGAGCTGTCGCGCAGCGTCGATATCGAGCTACTCGCCCATACCATCTACTCACTCGTGGATTTCGGCATGCTGAACTACCTGCTGAATCCGACGCTATCGAAGGTTGAGCTCTTGCAAGCAATGCGAGCTCAGATCAGCCTGGTTGTGACGCCCTATCTGGCTGACGGCGGCCGTTTGGAGCGATAACTAACCGCCACCAAACCCCTAGAGGTTTGTGTCGCCCAACTCGTCAGCTCGGCCAAGGTTTGGGGCACAATGCGCGCTCAATAACACTGAGAACGCGTCATGACCCAACCAATCCGCTGGGGAATTCTCGCCACTGGCTCCATTGCCAACGTCTTCGCTCGGGCGGTAGCTGCATCCGAATCTGGCGTCGTGACCGCTGCCGCCTCTCGCCAGCTTAAAGACGCAGAAGCCTTCTCGGAGCGCTTCGACGGCTGTCGTGCGATGGAGGGATACCAGGCCCTGATGGATGCCGCCGACATCGACGCGATCTACGTCTCCACACCGCATCCGATGCACGCCGAATGGACAATTCATGCGCTCAATGCCGGTAAGGCCGTGCTGTGCGAGAAGCCGATGGGGGTCAGCTACGGCGAAACCATGGCGATGGTGCACGCCGCAAAGAGTAACAGCACGTTTCTGATGGAAGCGTTCATGTATCGCTGTCATCCGCAGACGCTGAAGGCTATCGAGCTGATCAAGGCCGGTACGATCGGGGATGTTCGTCATGTCACCGCCAACTTCGGCTTCAACGCGCCGTTCAACCCAACGGGTCGGCTCTTCGCGAGCGAACTGGCTGGCGGCGGCATCATGGACGTCGGTTGCTATCCCGTATCGATAGCCCGCCTGGTAATGGCGGAGGAGCCCGAAGAGATATCCGTGCAAGGCGGGGCTACCGATTCCGGTGTGGATGCCTGGTCCCACGCCCTGCTGAAATTTCCGGGCGGCCGCAGCGCGAGTATCGGAACAGCCGTGCAGCTCAATCTGGACAACACGGTTCGAATCGATGGCAGCCGAGGTCACATCAAACTGGAGCTCCCCTGGCATCCGGGCAAAGGTGGCAGCGATTGGCAGTTCGATCTGTACGTGGATGGTGACAAGCCGCAAACCATCTCCGGTAGTAGCGAGCCGTTATATGTCCTCGAAGCTGACGAGGTTGCGCGGTGCATCCGCGAGGGCAAAATCGAATCTGCACACATGAGCCATGCAGACAGTCTCGGTAATGCAACGGTGCTTGACCGCTGGCGCGAAGGCATGGGACTGTCGTTCACGTGCGAGGCATCAGAGCGAACGGTGGCTCCGCTACCTCCCGTCGCACAGCAGAGCGAAGGCATTCCTCGAACGCCCATGGCGGGGTTGGACAAGACAGTTGCTCGGCTCGTGATGGGCTGCGACAACCAACCCAACATGCGCCACGCATCGGTAATGTGGGACCACTACTGGCAACAAGGCGGCAACACTTTCGACACCGCCTATATCTACGGCGGTGGTTCAATGGAGAAGCTGCTCGGCGAGTGGCAAGCCAATCGCGGCGTGCGCGATGAGATGGTCATCATCGGCAAAGGCGCCCACACACCGGACAATTTCCCTGAGCGAATCGCGCCGCAACTCACCGAGTCACTGGAGCGGCTGCGCACCGACTATGTCGACATC
>CAYGQC010000246.1:0-3913 GCA_964351875.1 uncultured Pseudomonadales bacterium | reverse complement strand
TGCAATTCCGGGCCGGAGTGGGGTTGGATGCGGGCGCGCGATTGTGCGTCAGAAACCTCTTTGTGCGAAGCGAAATTAACCCAGTGGCGCGCGCTTTCCGATGCCGGCTTCCGCAGCTCTTTCGAGTGCCAGCGCGACGTCTTCCAGTCTGATTGGCTTGCCGACAAAGTCATTCATGCCCGCATCCAGGCAGTCAGCGCGATCTTCCGGTCTTACGTTAGCCGTCATAGCGATGATGTAGGGAGCGGGGTTCGCCTCTTCCAGTCGAATGAGGCGCGTGGCTTCCAACCCGTCGATTTCCGGCATTTGCACATCCATGAAGATCAGCGCGTAGTCTCGCTGGGTCATCATCTCGATAGCCTCGCGCCCGTTTGCAGCGGTGTCGGCGTGCACGCCCAGCTTCTTGAGCATACTGCGGGCGACTGTCTGATTGACAACGTTGTCCTCGGCGACGAGTACGCTTTGGCCCACTAGACCGCGCGGTGCGGAGCGGGATTTCGGTTGGCTCACGGGTTCTTTCTTCTGGCCACTCAGGGCGGTGGCAATGGCAAAGAACAGATCGCTCGGTCGTACGGGCTTGCGCAATACGCTGGCAAAGACGTTCCAGTCGACGTCTCCGCGATCCAGCGAAGTCAGAAGGATGATCGGTACATCGCTGGAGATCTCGTTGTGAATTCGTTGAGTGAGCTCGGCTCCGTCCATCTCGGGCATGGCCATGTCGGTAATGACGATGTCCGGCAGTTGGGACTCGCCTGCCTGGGCGTCCAGCAGTTCGGCGCCGCTGGCGTAAATCGACGTTTCAACGCCCAGGGAGTGCAGTAGCCCAGCCAACACATCTCGATTGGTGCGGTTGTCGTCCACCGCGACGATGTAGTTCCCTTCCAGCAATGGCAGGTCGAGTCGCTGTTCGGCGGGAAGGCATTCAGCACGAATGGTGAACGCAAACGTCGAGCCCTGGCCTTCGATGCTCGAAACCTCGATGCGGCCGCCCATCAAGTCGACCAATGAGCGTGAGATCGACAAGCCAAGACCAGTGCCACCGTATCGGCGTGTGGTTGAGGCATCGGCCTGAGTAAATGCATCGAACAGCTTGTTGATCTTGGCGGCCGGAATTCCTATGCCCGTATCGCTGATGGCGAAGTTAATGGTGCTGCTGCGTCCGTGGGGGCCGTTTGTAGCCTCTACATCCTCAAGTACGTCGACGTGCAGGCAAACCTCGCCGGACTCGGTGAACTTCACGGCATTGGAGAGAAGGTTTACGAGTACCTGGCGGAGACGCTGAACGTCGGCGCGCACCAGGCGGGAGTGTGCGGGCTGCAAATCCAGAATAACTTCAATGTTCTGCTTGGCGGCGAGTGGCGAGATGATGTCGAGTGCGTCTGCACAGCACTGTTCGAGGTCGAACGTCTGTTTCTCCAGCTCGATCTGACCGGCCTCGATCTTCGAGAAATCGAGTATCTCGTTGATGATGGTCAATAGTGATTCGCCACTCGAACGGATAGTTTCCACATAGCTGGACTGCTCGTCGTTCAGACGCGTGTTCAGCAACAGCGACGTCATGCCAATCACGCCATTCATTGGCGTTCGAATTTCATGGCTCATATTTGCCAGGAAACGACTGCGGATTTCGATGGCGGCTTCCGCTTCTTCCTTGGCGAGTTGGAGTTGCTGCTGACGTTCATGCAGCAGAGTCAGATCGCTGACGCGGATCATCGTCGTGTCCGCGTCGACGCCGTCCAGCTTGATCATGGCGAGGTTGCCGTAGAATTCGCGGCCGTCAGCGCTGTGAAACGTGAGGTCCTGGTTCCAGCCCGGTTTGGCAAGCACACGGGTAATCAATTCGCGTGGATCGTCGTCTGCGTTGGCGTCTAGAAATGCCTTTTTCAGTAATCGGGAAATCTCGCCCAGGTCGTTCGTACCCAGCATGTCTTTGGCGCGCTGATTCGCGGCGCGGGTATCCGAATTGGCGACATCACCATACACAAGCGCGTCGGCGGATTGCTCGAACACCGCTTCGGCTAGCTTGCGGGCTCGATCGCTTTGGAGTTGCTTTTCGTGCAGGTCCGAGATATTCGTCACGCGAACCATCATGGTGCCGCCATCACCAATGCTGAGCATCGCCATCTGCAGACGGCCTTGAAACGCGTTTCCCCTGGCACTGTGGAAAGTTAGATCGCGCGATACGCTGCCGTTGCGGATTTGCTCCATTAGTTGCTGTAAGTCTTGTTTGCTGCTGCCGTGTTGTTTGAGGTAGGCATCCTGGCAGCAGCGAGCGATTAGGCTAGCGTTGGTCGTTTCGAACATGGTGCTGGCAGCAGCGTTGATGCCGAATACCTCCATGCTGCGTGCGTTGCCGTAGAGCAGCGCATCTTCAGTGTTGTCGAAGATCGATTGAATCAACGCGGCGCTGCGCCCGCGTTCCAACGTGACCCGATGCATGTAGTAACGCAAGCCGCCGGCGAGTAGAGCGACAGAGTAGAGCGTTGGCAGGTAACCGCTGAGGTGGTATTCAGGCGTCTCGACCGTTAGCGAAAACCCAGTCAGTATCAGGCAACCCGATACGATCCACGTCGCAATCATCCAGGGCTTGGGGAACATAAAGGTGACGCAGGCCAGGATCATGAAGCTGTCGAGTACGGTCGCCAGAGATAGGCTGTCGGCTGCCAGCCGCGCGCCGTAGCACAACGCGAGAAACATGGCTGCCACCAGGGCGGTCTGTCCCAGCCATCTGCGCACTCGGGAGGAAACAAAACTGAGGATGCTCGCCATCAGACCAATGCTGGCGAAGCCCCAGAAACCAATTCGCATCAGCGTATCGATGAGAGGGTTTCCTGAGAGTTCCTGGCTAGCGAAAATGAAGGCGACAGCCGGCGTGCCTATGAATGTAAAGGCCCGCAGTAGCAGGGTTGGATTATCGTAGTGGTTGCGCACGCGCTCGCCAGTGTCTAGCCGTCCCTTTTAGTGTAGACGGCGAATCGACGAGCGCATCTGAGCCGGGCCTGCGCATTCACGCATCGTCCGTGACGGCCGGTTTGTCGTGAGCTTGCTGTGCTAGCGCGGTTTGAACAGAGCCGGCAGCTCGGCGTCGCTCGCTGCAAGGATGTCGTCGAGCCACCGGTGGAAATTCTGGCCACCTTCTTCGTTACGGCCGAACATGACCTCGGGCTTTGCCCCGGTCTTAAGGGCGCGTTGCTGTTTCAGACCGGTGGCGTAGTCCTCTTCCTGGACGACGTATTCGAGGAACTTAAACTGCTCCCGTGCCGCAGCCGCGATCTCCTCGTTAGCCGGCGGCTTCTCCATGAGGTAGTTCTGCACGGTGAAGGACTCATCAGGCGTGTCGCCAGGGAATAGCTGAGACAGCATGACTCCGCGTCCGCCGCCGTCGAAGGAGGCGATCGAAATATGCGGGAATATTGTCCAGACGCCGGACAGCAGTGATTGGGTAGGCCACTCGTCTTCCGGTTCATCGAGCAGCTTCAGCAGTGACGGGTCCGGGCCCATGGCGCGCTGGTGTGGTCCCCAACCGTAGTAGATAGCGCGATGCGGGAAGTCGCTGCCGAAGGTGTCTTTGTGCAGAATTGGAAGATGGTACAGATCGAGGTAGCCATCGTAGGCGATCTTCCAGTTAGGGCCTTTCACAACACGGGAGTCGAAGAAGTGCCAGTTCTCGAATCCCCAGTTCGCCAATAGGTCGTCGTAACCGCAAAGAAACTCGCTGATGTCCAGGGTCGATTTCGGATTCAGCGTTACCCAGATCAGACCGGCGCGTTCCTGCACTGGCAGCGCTGTGAGGCTATTGCATTTCTTGTCGATCTCACCGAAATCCTGCTCGGCGAATATGCCGACGAGATCTCCGGTCTGGTTGTAACTCCAGGCGTGGTAAGGACAGGTGAAGCGATTGGTGTTGCCTTTG
>CAYGQC010000245.1:0-3967 GCA_964351875.1 uncultured Pseudomonadales bacterium | reverse complement strand
ATCGATGACAGCAGGCTCGTTGCTCAGCAAAGCCCTGGCAAGCCGTGGGCTGAGCATGCCGATCGATTCAATCACTGGGAAAGACACTGCGTTGTGCAGCAGCGTCAGGAATTTCGGTCCAGCGAGTTGAGGCACCATGTCACCGTCGTGCCGGCTAAGTAGCTGTTCGGCGGCATGACGGTAGAACGGCAGTACTGGGTTGTCGGCGGCGAACAACAACGCCGCATTGTGCACTGCCCGACTGCAGCGCACTCGTCCTGGTTTCGACTCGGTCAGCCAGCACTCCCGGCCGACAGCGTAGCTGGCATCGGGTAGGCGTAGCCGCTCTGGCGCGAACAGCAATACGTCCGCATCCAACCAAAACACGCGCTCAAAGCCAATGTCCAAACGTGCCTGCATAGCCAGTAAGCGCGCGAGGTCCGAGCGTGAAGACAGCCTATTCACGGTGTTGTGAAGCACCGCGCTGGGTAAGCCAGCAAACAGCTCGTCGTCGACAAACTCATAGCCGAACTCTCGGCCAGCAGCGTAGCTCTCAACAGAGTCGAGACACCTGGCCAGCCACGGCTTAGGCAGCGGCTGCCGGTGCGATTGCAACACCAGGGTAGTCACTGAGATTGGGATCGCAGCTCGGAATCAGCTATCGGATTGCCAGAGCTTCAAGCTTAGAGCCAGCGATACGAGTGCCGAGACGAACGCGAGGCCAACCAGAAACGTCAGGAAGCCTACGTCAAACGAGCTGCTGTGATCCGCCGCCGGCTCGAGCAGCTTGCCGAAGAAACTGCCGTACAACATGCCCGCAGAGGCGGCGAACGCCGCGGAGAATGCCGCCTTGCGCATGGGCGTTGGCGAGCCCACGAGCCACGCGGTCAGCAGCAGCGGCACGCCAATGAAGAAGTCATCCAGCACAAACAGCGGATGACGACCCTGCCCCCAGCTACGAATCGACTCACCGATAATCAGGCCGCTGCCCTGCAGCACAGCCCACCAACGCAGAAAAGTCAGCATCACTCGTTCTCCCCAGGCTCGACGTCGTCGAGAGTCCGCTTACGACTTGCGCAACAATCGGCTAGCGCTTCATCGTTTCACTGTAGTTTTCGGCGCCGCTTGCCCGGATATCGGTTAGCCAGTCACCTTCGTAAGGCCAATCCTCCGGGTTCTCAGGATTCGGACCCTGCCAGAACCGCGACAGCGGACCATCTCCAACAGGTTCAAGACTCCAGGCCTGGCGTCTGAAGGTCCAGGAGTCGGGCACAAGCTTGTGCGCTTGCTGAAAATGCGGAACCGCTTCGTCATGGCGGCCATCCATCTCCAAAGCTGTCGCCATTTCAAAGTGGGCGTGGCCTTTGGAGATGTTGGCGTCGCGTGGGCGCGAACGCTCGACAACCTCATCCGGGCTGAGCGCAAACTCGCTATCCGCGCCTTTGGCAACCCAGTCACGCAAAGCCGCGTGATAGTCCTCGGAGTTATTCGGAATCTTGACGGCCTCAGCCATCATTGCCTGCATGCGCTCGGGCAGCTCCGGCGGCAGGTCCATCGATATGCCCGGATCGTCCTTCGGTGGCGCGGGCGCAGCTTCCGGAGGCCGGACGATCATGCCCTGCTCATCAATCCAGATTGCTTGAGGAATATTCACGACGCCAAACGCGTTCGCCAGCACATGGTGCTGGTCAATCAAAGCCGGGTGTGTCGGCTCGGCCGCCTCGATAAAACCTCGGCAACCGTCAGCGCCGAGGGCATCCAGGCCGACGGTGACCAGCTCTAATCCCTGCGGGTGCAATTCGTCTCTCAGTGCCTGCCACACGGGCAGATCGCCAGAGCAGCCTCAGTAAGGTGCCCACGCGTAGACGATGATCTTCTGGCCTCGCAGGCTCGACAGCTCAAACGGATTGCCGTCTTTGTCAGGCAAGCGAATATTTGCCGCTTCTGCGGTAACCAATGCCTTCGATCCCAGGCTCTCGGGGCCAACCGCGTAGCGCCCATCGTGCTCAACAATGGCCATACCGAGTTTCGGCGCAAGCTCGCCGAGGTCGATGGAATTGCCAGCCGGCGAGTCGAGCGGGACACACATCGCTCCCTTACAGGCACCTTCGGGCTTGATTTGCCATCCGGTCTGGCGAAAGAAATCGTCGATCGGAATCTGCAACGAACGAGTAAGCATGGGCTTGCCTGTCTTGGGAAGATTGGGGTTACTCTACTGTAGCGCTCGGCTTGACGCGACCGATGCCGAAGCGAAACACTCTGCGGAAACACCAGTCATGGCAAAGACAACAAGAACCATCTCAGATGCCGTCCGAGACACCTGCTTGTCACTACCGGGGGCGAGCGAGTCTTACTCCCACGGCAGCCCAGTCTTTCGACTCAACGACCGGCAATTTGCGACGTACTCAGTCAACCACCACGGCGACGGTCGCGTTGCGTTGATTCTGGCGATGCCTGAAGGCAGCCAGCGTTACTTCGTAGAGTCCGACCCCGAGATTTACTTTGTGCCGGCCTATACCGGCAGCAAGGGTTGGCTCGGTCTTGAGCTCAGTGTTGATCTCGATTGGGAGATAGTCGTCTCTCGCGTCACCACCGCGGCGCGCCACGCCGCCAGGGATGAGTCGCTGCCAAGCCCTACGGCGACAAAGGCGCCCAACGCACCCGTGCCGATGGAAGAGTTTGACGCCCTGCAAACGAAGCGCGGCAAAGCGGTTCTCGCCGTCGTCAGGCCGCTCTGTCTCGCGTTACCAGAAGTGGTTGAGGACAGTCAGTGGGGCAATCCAGCCTGGAAAGCTGGCAAAAAGACGTTCTGCACGGCGAACGCGTGGAACAGCAAGATTGCTCTGCAGTTCTGGGTAGGAGGTGATCATCAGGTGGGTCTGACCGCCGACCCTCGCTTCAGCATCCCGGCTTACACCGGCCACAACGGCTGGATCGAGTTGCGCGCAAACGACGGCGTAACCGAGGCAGAAATCTCGCCTCTGGTGGAGATGAGTTATCGCCATTTTGCACTGAAGCGAATGCTCAAGGCGCTAGACGCTTAAGCGAAGAGACTGCGCCACGAGCAGATACGCTAGGCAGTCGTGAATCGCGCATCGTGTAAGGAGAGACTATGAAAGCCGTGAAATTCCTGATTCTCACGCTTGTCGTAATCACTGCCAGCTGCGCTCTGGTTATTGCTGGCGGGTTTTTCTACACCTACATAACCGACCCGGATTTTGATCGCGCCATCGCAGCAGAAGGCACGCCCGGGCAACCGCGCTCGACCACCTCCTGGGCGAGCTATGGCGGCGAAGGCGCGGCGAAGTTTGCCGACCTTGCACAACTGACCAAAGACAACGTCGGCGACCTCGAAATAGCCTGGGCATATCGCACGGGCGACACGTCAGACGTTTTTCAGGTCACGCCAATACTAGCGGACGGCCGACTGATCCTCTGTACGCCGCGCAACCATGTCATCGCACTGGACCCGCTCACCGGCGTAGAGCTATGGCGCTTCGACGCCGAGATCGGCGATCAGGACTTTGACAATCAGACCAACTGCCGAGGCGTATCCCAGTGGCGCAGCGCGGCTTCCCTCGACTGTCCGGCGAGAATATTCACCGCTACCAACGATGCCCGGTTGATTGCGCTCGATGCGACCACCGGGAAACGCTGCGAGGGCTTCGGCAACAACGGCGAGATAAACCTGCAAACCGGTGTCGGTGAGCTAAGCCGCCCGGGCGAATACCAGGTGGTCATGCCTCCGGCGGTGGTCTCGGATGTCGTGATCGTCGGTGCGTCTATCGGGGACAACAAGCGCACGGACGCACCGAGCGGTGTCGTTCGCGGCTTCGATGCTATAAGCGGCAACCTCGAATGGGCCTTCGACTTTGCACCGCCGGATTTCGACTATGAGCGCGATCTGGTCAGCGAAGCGGGTTATGCCCTGTCGACGCCCAACGTCTGGGCCGCGATTTCCGTGGATGAGGCCCGCGACATGGTCTTC
>CAYGQC010000244.1:0-3980 GCA_964351875.1 uncultured Pseudomonadales bacterium | reverse complement strand
GGCATTCCCGGCGAACCGGACGTCGCGCGTGTTGAAGAAATCTTGGGCATGCGAGCGACGGGCGGGGAAACCCGCTTTCGCGCAGAGCAAATTGCCCAACGTTTCCGACTAGACGCGGAAACCGATGATTGGGTTGAAACGCGAGTGCGGCAGCGTTTGCGCGCGAGCGATGAACACGTGCGTGGTGGGCTGCAATCCATGTATGGCCTGAATGTCAGCGACGAATTGGCAAGCATGGCTGTGCCAACGCTTATGCTGGCGGGCTCAGTGGACGAGCTGCTCAAGGCAAATCTGGCCGACTTCGAGCGTCTTCCGAACGCCATACTCCACGTCTTCTCTCGCGCTGGTCACGACGTTGCGATACACGAGCCAGTCGGCGTTAGTGACGCGATCGATCAGTTTCTCGTGCATGGCGTTGTCACATCGGCCGACCTGAACAAGCCGTCGCGCTTTCCGAACCCGGATCAAACGCCCCATGAGTAGCGCCGATTCCCTTAGACTGCTCTCCGGAGCACAGCGCGAAGTAAAGACATGAGTGAGATAGGCGAGACCAGCGACCGGCCGGGTGGGTTTCTTAGCTGGGTAGAGCGCTCCGGTAACCGATTGCCGGACCCGGTGTTTCTGTTTCTGTATCTGATCGTTGGCCTGATTGGTGTGTCGCTGGTCGCTGTCGGGTTGGGCGTCTCGGCCGAGCACCCAACCCAGATTGGTGAAGATGGTTTGCCGGTAGTCGTACAAGCCGTCAGTCTGCTGTCCGCCGCTAATATTGAACGCCTCTGGGTCGAGATGCCCCAGACGTTCACGCACTTTCATCCGCTGGGTTACGTGCTGGTGGTGATGCTAGGCGCTGGTGTTGCTGAGCGCTCAGGGTTGTTCTCTGCCGCTATTCGCTCGGCAATGCGCAACGCGCCCACCGCGCTGCTTACGCCGGTTGTCGCATTGGTTGCGATGCTCGCCAACCATGCGGCCGACGCCGGTTACGTGGTGCTCATCCCGCTTGCCGCGATTGTCTATGCGAGCGCGGGTCGGCATCCGCTTGCCGGTGTTGCGGCGTCTTTCGCCGGCCTCTCTGGGGGCTTTTCGGCGAACCTCACGCCAGGACAACTCGATGCTCTGCTGTTTGGCATCACCGAGTCTGCGGTTGAGGCCTCCGCGCTCGATCCCACGTTTGCGGCCAACATTGCCGGCAACTGGTGGTTCATCGCCGCACTACTGATGCTGTACTTGCCGGTGGTCTGGTATGTCACGGATCGCGTTATCGAGCCGAGGCTTGGCAAGTGGGTGCCGGGGCCGGACCACGCGAGCCAGTTCGATAGCGCCGACAACGCAGGGCTTTCTGCTGAGCAGCGTCGCGGCCTGAAGCGAGCCGGTTATGCGGTGCTGGGTGTTTGTGTTGCTTGGCTACTCATGACGTTTGGCCCGGGTACGCCCTTGCTGCTCGACGGGGCAGGGACAGAAGACATGGCCTGGTACGAACGAGCCAACCCGTTCTTCAGGTCGCTCGTCGCGGCCTTCATGATTCTGTTTCTCGCCGCGGGCTGGGCCTATGGCAGTGCGGCGGGTTCCATCGGTAATCACCGCGACCTTGTCGATATGATGACCGAGTCCATGAAGGACATGGGCTACTACCTGGTGCTCGCGTTCGCTGCCGCGCATTTTGTTGCGATGTTCAGCTGGTCCAATCTTGGTTTCATATCGGCGGTGCATGGCGCCTCGGCGATTGAGCAGAGCGGGTTGCCGCTGACTCTAGTGCTCGGACTTATCGTCCTGTTCTCAGGGCTATTGAATCTGTTTGTCGGCTCGGCGAGTGCAAAGTGGGCGTTGCTGGCACCCGTGCTGGTGCCCATGCTGATGCTGCTCGGGATCAGCCCTGAAGGCGCGACCGCCGCCTATCGCGTTGGTGATAGTGCGACCAATATGATTACGCCACTCATGGTGTACTTTCCGCTGGTATTGATCTTCGCTCAGCGCTGGCAGCCAGATTTTGGTTTGGGCAGTCTCACGGCCATGATGATTCCGTATGCCCTATGGATGCTGATTGCGGGCACGGGACTCATGATGGTCTGGATATTCTTTGGCATCGATCTGGGGCCGGGCGCGCCGGTGGGCTACAGCTTGCCTTAGGTAGGCCGCTGGCTAGTGGCGTGGCGAAGCCGGCGAGCTTGAGCGTCGACGAGTGGGATCCCTACCGGGTCTTGCGAGTAGAGAAACCGGGGGCTGTCTTGCTGTCAGGCGGGCGGGTTTGGCTTATGCTCATGGCTCGAAATGGGTCAAATCTTTCATACAGGTGTGTATAGTTTTAGGCAGAGTTCGCGCGAATCGAAATCGATGAGGAGAGGGACATGGCAGACGTAGTAAATCTTGATCAGTGGCCGGATCAGCAGACGCGAGGCCACACGATTCCAGGCAACCGTTACACCTCCCGCGAGTTCTTTGAACAGGAATGGGAGGGCATGTGGACCAAGGTCTGGTTGCTGCTTGGGCGCGAAGCGCAGTTGCCCAACCCTGGCGATTGGCAGATGGAGCCGGTCGGTCGCGAAGAGGTTCTGATGGTCCGGCAGAAGGATGGTGGCGTTAAGGCGTTCTTCAACGTCTGCCAGCACCGCGGCAATCCCCTTGTTAGCGACACGCGCGGCCACGTCCGCAGCCGGTTTGTCTGCAAATACCACAGCTGGGCGTTCACACCGGATGGCGAGCTGAATTTTGCACCGGACAAAGATGATTTTCCCGAAGGCAATCCCTGCGGCAACGTTCGGCTCGTTGAGCTTGCCTGTGAGACGTTCGCTGGCTTCATCTGGGTGAACATGGATCCCGATGCGCAGCCGCTGAAGCAATTCCTCGGTCCTATCTGGGATGAGTGGGAAGCCCGAGAAGTGCACACGTGGAAGCGGACCATGGCTAACACCATGTGGCTGCCCTGCAATTGGAAAGTGGTGCTGGACAACTTTAACGAGTCCTACCATGTGCCGACGGTGCACATGGGCGCGACGCCGAGCACGGATCGAAAAGCGGTTCGCGGCAATATCAACACGTACTACAAAGAAACGCGCTTTGATCTGGCGGACGAAGGCCATAACCGCATGGTTATGAAGGGTGGTTACAGTACCGGGCAGACTGACAAAGAAGGCAACATTCTAGAGCCGCTAGCAAGCCTGCTCGAATACTGGGGGCTCGACCCGTCGGAATTCAAAGGCCGGCCGGAAGATACGCGAGAGGCGCTGCAGGAAGCCAAGCGCAAGCGTGGCCCGGACATGGGTTATAGCCACTATGCTAGCGTGCCTGCGGAACAGCTCACTGATGCTTTCCACTACACGTTGTTCCCGAATTTCGCCGTCTCGTTGTGGTCTGATGGCTTTCACTTTCTGCGTGCGCGGCCGCATCCGGATGACCCGGAGCAGTGTCTGTTCGATAACTGGTGGTATTCGAGCCCGGCATCTATTGGGGCGCCGAATTCCAACCGTCCGCTCAGCGGCGACCTGGAAAACGCGAACCCGGAAACGGGCGAGGTGGACGTCAATGTACTGACGTACCCGGAAGACTCCATTGGCCCGGCGATTGAGGAAGACGTTGCGGTGTTTGTCACGCAGCAACGGGGCTTCCGCTCACGCGGCTTTAAGGGCGTCTACCTGTCGAATCAGGAAAAGCGCATCCGTCGCTATCATGAGCTGATCGACGATTACATCGATGGTCGCCTGCCGAAGTAGGGAGTCTTAGGAAGGGAGATTGCCACGTCCCCTTGAGCAACTGGCTGGGCCAGTTGCTCGTCAGCGACTCGCAATGACGGACCAATTGGCGTCCGTCCGAAAGTAGGGAGTCTTAGGAAGGGAGATTGCCACGGGCTCTCGAACTCCCGTCTTCGCGAGCATAGCGAAGCGATCTCTTCTCGAGCTTGGCCTGTGTAGTCGCTTCAGGAGATTGCCAGACGCTTGAGACGGCTCGCAATGACGTGGAACAAATGTCAGCGACGCGATCTCCTCCAG
>CAYGQC010000243.1:1231-4006 GCA_964351875.1 uncultured Pseudomonadales bacterium | reverse complement strand
GAGCCGCGCCGCTGCAATCCAGTGACTCGGTCATGACGCCGCCGAGCACCACCAAGGCGAGTGTTGGCTGTCCTTCGCCGCGCAACGCGTCGACAAAGGCTGAGCGCTCAGCATGGGACATATCCCGATGCTGAACGAGCAGGTCGACATCTGGGCGATACTGCTCAAGCGCGTCACGTACCTGCTCAAGGTAGGCGAACGACGGCAACGCCAGAAGGTAGTTCCCGGGCTTCACGCTCAGCATTGAAGTCGCCAGGTGCGACAGTTGCTCGAGTGAACCCGTGCGCTGACGATAGCGTGTGGGCAAGTCAGGCACGATGGCCACAAGCAGCGCATCCTCGGGGAACGGCGTCGCCACCGAGACCGCTTTCGCGTCCGGGAGGGCGTCCTGACCGTGGCTGCGTTGGGACAGCGCAAGCGGTGCCAGCGTGCCTGAAAAGCGTACGTTCGAGTCAAACTGACTCAGCACCTCGGCGATCTCCGGCGCACTGTCCAGACAAACGATACGCAACGTATCGTCTTCCCTGCGATCAACGATACCCAGGTAACGGCCCGGCTCGGCCCAAGCCAAAGCGCGGCCAAAACGCAGCGCATCAAACACCGCCGAGCGAAGCTCCTCTGGCCACTGAACAGCCGCTCCCGTCCGCGCGAGCAGATCTTCCCCGGGCTTCTCCTCCGCCGCGACTGCCAGTGCTTCCCGCAGCCTGTCGAGTGCCCTCTCCAGAGGCACCCAGCCGTCTTCGTCGACGCTTAGCAGCGTTCGATCACCGCGTTCGATGATCGCCAGCCTCTTGCCAATGGCCCGGTTGAGACTGCGAAGCGCCCGAGCAATGGGCGAGCTGAACGCCTCCGCACGACGCGCCGCGCGTGCAACCTCGCCTTTGTTGAGCGCCGCGGAATACATGTCGCGCACGCGTGAGGTCAGAGCATGTGCCTCATCGATGA
Organism: uncultured Pseudomonadales bacterium; assembly: GCA_964351875.1. GTDB lineage: Bacteria > Pseudomonadota > Gammaproteobacteria > Pseudomonadales > Azotimanducaceae > JANSWO01. The sequence goes on along the minus strand of CAYGQC010000243.1, from coordinate 3,061 downwards.
GAAGGCACGCTACTTGTCGTCCCGAGAAGCGCTGCAAGCGCACAAGCGGATCGAACAGATAGTTGTAGTCACAAACCACAAGATCACACCAGAGCGCTGCATCAAGGGAGAGCTCAAACGGACAAACCACATGGGCGCGCGCAGCAGACTCGATTGTCGCCCGATCGAGCGAACCGTTCTCCAGCACGTCGCTCACCGCTGCTGGTGCTTTGTCGTAGTAGCCACTCGCGAACTCACAGGCATCCGGTGTACACGGCGTGCCATCGACAAAACAAATATCCTGCTTCGCAGTTATCTCCACCCAGCGGATCTTGCCGCCGCTCTTCGCCAGCAACCGAGCGGCCGCGAGCGGCGCCTGTTTGCCCGTGTTGCGCGACGTAAGATAGAAAAGCTGCTCCGCCGGACCATCCGCAAGCGTCTTCACCGATGGAAAGAGTGTTGCCACCGATTTGCCTGCGCCGGTTGGCGCTTCTAACAGAAGGCTCGAGGAATTTTTCACGGCTGTGTAGACGGTGCCGGACAGCGCGCGCTGATTCGGTCGGTAGCGCTCGAAAGGGAACATCATCGCCGCGATCCCGATATCTCGCTCACGCACATAGCGTGCTTGTTCTTGCAAACGCTGCGCCCACCGGCTCATCGCTTCCAGAGCGAATTCCGTGCACTCGCTGCGGGCTACTTCGCGCTCGTTTGCCGTTTCCTTCAGGCTATCCGGGTGAATGTAGATCAGCCTGAGGCGGAGCTGGTCGGGTGCCTCCATGAGCAGGCCTGCGTAGAGCGTGAGCTGAGCCCAGTGCACACTTCCCTGATGAGCTAAGAGCGCGTCGCTCGCCGATCGAGTGGTTTTGTATTCTTCCAGCAACCAGCCGTCCTCGATCTGTAGTAGGCCGTCGATTCGGCCACTGACCGAGACGCCGTTGCAGCGACCAAAGACCGCCACTTCGCTCGCAAACTGATCGCCATGTTCAATCTTGCGTCGCTTCTGAACCGTGGTGTGAGTTCGCAGGCCTTCGTCCGCAGTGGCGCGCCCGTCGAGCTGAGCGTGAATGTCCCCGGTTCGAAACAGCAGCTCAGCAAGCGATGTGACGGATAGCTGGCTACGCATGCTTGTCGAGTCGCAGAATCTCGCGTTGCTCAGATGCCGCCATCGCACGCAACCTCACGACACGATGTCTGATGCCCGTAGCATCAAGAGCGCGAAGCCACACACGCTGGTTTGGCTGCAATTGATCTGCAGGGCCTTTGACCTCGATGAACTCGATATGGCCGACGCCATGAATCACCGTGAGATCTGGAAAACCGGAACGCGCCTCCAAGGTGTTACGCGCAACGTGATCGGCGATCGCCAGCATCTGCTCTACAGGCATGCTCAATGCCAACTGCTCGGTGAGCCGGCGAACCGCAGGACTCCAGGGCACAAACGCGTTGTGTAAGCCGTGATGCTGGCGCCAACACTCCAGTAGCCACGCCGAGCCGCCCTGCTCAGCGAAGCTGCGCGCTCGCGCGAAGATCGTCCGCCGCCGGGAATAGAAATCCGGCCAGTTCAAGTCCAGCGGCGACAATTGAAACGGGTGGACAAAACTGCCCGGTAGCGATGCGAAAATCGCCGGCCAATACAGCAAGCCGAATAACAGGCGCGGTATCAGATTTTCGGTATGCAGAGCCAGCGCACCGCTCGCGCGAAACTGACTCGCCACAAACTCTTCGATGCGCGCCGGTGTTGGCTGAATGAGCTGCCAGGTTGTAACACGCGCATTGGTCGCCGGATGCCGGCCGGGAAAGCGTTGGGCAAATTGCTGTTCAGCCAGCGTGGCAGGCTGCTCGGACATGCGC
>CAYGQC010000243.1:0-1221 GCA_964351875.1 uncultured Pseudomonadales bacterium | reverse complement strand
TCGCAGGCAGCCTGACGACCCTGGCGATGTAACACTCGCACCAATCGCTCGCGTGCACTCGGCTCGCCGCTGTATCGGTACGAACGGATAGCGAGTCGTGGTCGACCCGCCCTCTCGAGCCGATGCCCCAGCGAATAGAGCAACGCCGAGCGCGCTCGTTCCAGCGATCGATTCGGTTGCGGTGCCCGACTGTCGCGCAGCCAGAGCTCGAGTAACTGCGGCCGCTCAAAGGCAACCTCGAGCCAGCGCCGCCTGCGTCGCAGCTTGAGGTAAGCCTCAAGCTCGCTCCGATCATCAAACTGGCTGCTCTGCTCGCTGACCGGCCGCTTCACGACGCTCAGCTCCGCCAGATCCTGCAATACAAAGGATGTCCACGGTTCGCGATAAACCGGTCCCACGCCAAAGAACAGCGCTTCCACACGCTCAATCAACTCGGAGCCCGTAAGCACCAGCCAGGGAACGTGGATCGACAACCGTTGGCGCAACGCTTGATCGCTATAACGTATGCACAGCGCCTCGATGAGCCGATCCTTGCGCTGGCTTGCCATGCCCGCCAGCGCTTCTGGCCAAAGCTCGGTGAGCTCAGCTTTTCGGCACAGCCCAAGCAGTCGATCCGCAGCGCAGGGGTGATTTACGGCCACGAGCGACAGCGCTGTTAGCTGCTCCGCCGCCATATCTCGATCACCGACCTCCGCATAGTTGAGGCTACGCAGCAGAAACAGGGGGCCTTTGCGCGTTAGCAGCCTCGCCAGCAAGCGCCGGGCAGCGACTGGCGCTCGGGCAAGGCCGTCCAGTTGAGCGAGCTCTGACGCAGAGAAGAAACTGCGGCGTACCGACAGTACAAACGTCACAACGGCATCGAGATTGCGCTCGTAATAGTCCGCAGGCGCCGGTTGCTGGGCGGTCAGTCTGGTCAAAATGGGGAGCAAGCCTGGAATTTGTCTGTACGTATGTCCAGTATACTCAGACGATCCGCTATTGAGGCAGTTATCGATGTCTTCAGATCAACATCTTTCTCAGGATGGCACCACCCACGAACGATCCGGCATAGGGCCCGGCAAGCCTCTGGCAAACGTCTGCATTGCCGCTGTCGCCTCCGACAAAGCGCTGGACGCTATTCGCGATAACGCCGGTCAGGGAATCTATTCCGACGATCACCCGTGGTGGCTGGCGAGCGACGTCGCCGCGGCCGCGAGCTCGGCAGGCACCACGGGTGATCGT
>CAYGQC010000242.1:0-4018 GCA_964351875.1 uncultured Pseudomonadales bacterium | reverse complement strand
GCCTCTTCCGCCCACTGGGCCTCAGCTTCTCTCGCCATTTGCGACACATAAGCGTCTAACTTGTCGGTTTCGGTCATCTCTTGGTCGATGGCAACTTCGGTTGCCTGGGGAGGCAGGCTGGGGTCATAGGGCTCAGAGAGCGGTATCTCGATAGCCTCGATGGCATCTGCCTCGCTGGTCGCTTCCACGATCGGCTCTGCCGAGTCCTGGGCGGCGACGCTGACGTTTACCTGGGCACTCGCATCGCTGATATCTGCCTCAGGTGTGGTGTTGCTGACCGAGGCGGTGTTTGTAGCCGGCTCGGAGGCGCGTTCGGGCGTCGGGTCGGCGCCGTTGTTGGGGCTGGAGGGCTCTGTTCGTTGGGCGTCAGCCATTTGTGGTTCTGGTGCGGTGGTGTCTTGTTTAGCCTCGACGGGTTCCGGCATTTCTACTTGCTCGCGAGAGGGTTCTTCAACTTTGGTTGCCGCAACCTCTGGTTCGTCCGGTCGTACCTGCTCGAGCACATACTCTTTGGCATCTTCAATGCGCTCGCCTGCGGCGTCCCAAAGCTGGCTGAAGAAGCCAGGTTCGGCATTGCCCGGGTTCTCCTTTGCTGAGGCTTCTGCTTCCGCCTCGGCTTCTAGCTCACGAGCAACCGATTCTGCCTGGTTGGCCGACCATTCGAGATCTTTCTCGAAACGACCTTCAAAAGTATTACCAAAGTTCTGATCTTCAAGGTTTTCGAGATTGTTGTAGATGCCGGCATGCGCTTCCATATGGTCCTTGGCCCAGCCCTGGACCTCCTCGACCGGGCGGCCCGCATCGAGCTGTTCGCGAATCTGGGCGTCCATGTAGTCCTTGTTGTTCGAGTAGGCGTGGACGACCGCCTGATCGCCATCGGCCTTGGACTGGCCTTCGTTGGCTTCGAACTGAGCGGCTTCTTCGAGGTAGACGGACGCGATTTCGCCGGTCTGGTGAGCGGCGTAGTTGATGAGCATGCCGCCGGGACCGAGGCTATCCAGGTAGTCGCTGGCGACCTTGTCGACCGCTTCGGCGCCGAATTGAATGACTGCACCCTGATAGTCGCCTCGATCGACCATTTCTTTGATAGCCAGGCCCTTGTCGAGCATCTCCAGTGTGGTGAACGCGCTGCCCAGAGCGTCCGCTTTGCCGGCGGTCTCAGCCCAATCGTCCATTTTTCCGACCGCTTCCCGAGCACTGCTCCAATCGCCTGCTTTGGCAGCATCGACGAAGGTCTGCATGGACTCGGCTTGGCCGTTCTTGGCCGCCCAGGCAACCAGGTCATTAAAGGTCTTGGCTTCGGCTGGGACTTCGGGGTACGGATTCGCCACGTTGGCTTCCTCGCTGTGGTGTTATTCCTTTAGGCGAGGCAGCGCTGAAAATCGGGTCAAAGCAGGGGCTAGTCGATCGTGACGGTCGCTATACGAGCGTCATCGAGGCCGAGGTTGTTCTTCTCCAGAATTCGATCAGCACGGTAGCTGGAGCGCACGAGGGGACCGGATGCGACCTCGGTAAAGCCCATATCGAGCCCCCATTCCCTGTAGGCCGCGAACTGATCCGGGTGTACCCAACGGTCGATGTCGAGATGATTGGGGGTAGGGCGCAGGTACTGGCCCAGGGTCAGCACGTCCACATCGTGCTCGCGCAGCGCCTGCATGGCTGTGCGAATCTCATCGTCAGTCTCACCGAGACCAACCATAAGTGAGGATTTGGTTAGTGGAGCGCCAGCGCGCTTCGCGTGTGCGAGCACGTCGAGCGTCTGCTGGTATCCGGCCCGCGGGTCGCGCACGACATGGGTCAGCCGCTCGACGGTTTCCAGGTTCTGCGCGAAGACCTCCAGACCACTGGTGACGACCGTGGTGACATCGTCGAGCCGGCCGGCAAAGTCTGGCGTCAGTGCTTCCACAGCCGTTTGTGGATTCACTTGCTTGATCGCTCGAATACAGGCCGCGTAGTGAGCCGCGCCACCATCCGGTAAATCATCGCGATCAACAGAGGTCAGTACTACGTAGCGAAGGTCCATCAGTCGGACAGACTCAGCGGCTCCGTTCGGCTCGTTAGCGTCAAGCCAGCCTTTCGGGTTGCCGGTATCGACGGAGCAGAAGCGACAGGCGCGCGTACAGACGCTACCCATGAGCATGATGGTCGCTGTGCCATTGGACCAACACTCACCGATGTTCGGGCAGTGCGATTCCTCACAAACGGTGGCGAGGCGATTCTCCGTGACGGTGTTCTTGACCGCCGTGTACTTGCCGCCACCCGGCATGCGGGCTCGCAGCCAAGGGGGCTTTCTACCCGTGGGAGCCGATTCTCCTGCGCGCGCCTTCTGGCCGTCTTTGATAGCCACCGTGCCTTCCGGCGTGCGGAACTTGGCGCCGGAGGGAACCGTAGGGGCACTGGCCTTGGTGGGATGCTCGATCACCCGTTGATTGTAGCCTGCGCGATGGAAGTACGCAGCCGGCAGTGCTCGATGACATGATGGCCGAAGCAAAGCAGCAACGCGCTGCCAGAACCCAAAAATCAGCAACGCTGGATCGCCAGCTCTCTAGGTTCCTATGTACCTAACCTCGCACGCGGTCGCGCGCACGGCTGATTTAAAGATAGTTGACCCTGTTTTCCGCGCGCTACGCCTCCTTGGATAGACCAGGTTCTATTCAGGGGGATGTATGGCTCGTTTCACACGCGCGAGAACGGTTGATCGCTTGGCGGTGTCAGCCTTAGCACTTCTATTTTTGGCTGCGGTGGTGTTGCCAGCACACGCGGTCTCACCACCACCGCTGCCATTGCCGCCCTGTTCCAGCGATGTGGCGGCGGACTTCGAAGGTCCCGTGCGAACCTGCCCAGACCCGGCGAACGAGGCGGAAATCGATATCACTGCCACGCCCCCGATGATTCCGGGAGACGCCGCGACGGTTTCGGTTGAGCCGAGGCTGCCTGCGTGTGAGGAGTGGTATGCGGGCTCGGGCTTGCTAATCCCCGGTCGCTGCTACGAGGAGCTCAGGTTTTCGGTCGCCGGTAACTGCGGCTACATAGACCTGATCACTGATACGTGGCGGGTGGGCGCCTGCCAATCGATCGGTTACGAAGAGCCTGTCGCGGATCCGCCTAGGCCGATCATTCTTGCGGAGACGGACTTCTTTCGGGGCCGACGTGGTGACGATGAGAGCCAGCCAACGCGCGGTGCGTGCGTTGTGGGTGGCAACTTCGATCTCTACGGCAATGGCAACTTTCCCTGGGCGCGTGCCCGTACGGGTTCCGGTCACAAGCAATGCGACCTAACGTATCAGCTGGACAGGCCTGACTACCTGTCTGGGCCAACGTGGGTTCAGGGCTCAGTATCACTGCGGGTGCGTTCACCCGGTTTTGAACGTCCTATCACGTTTTCGAAAACGTTCTGGATGCCGCTTGATGGCGATCTGCGGGACGTGGGTCCCGTCGCCGCGTTTGACGTCGAAACCGGAGGTCTGGGTGAAGAACGCGTTGCGCGCTTCGACAACACCTCGGTTCATCCCTTCGACGAAACACTCAGCTATTCCTGGGCATTCGGCGACGGCGAGACGTCGACTGCCGAGAACCCTGTGCACACCTACGACACCGGAGGCACCTATGAGGTTGTGCTGATGGTTCGGGATCCTGACGGCGATGAAGACGAGGCGACTCGCAGTGTAGAGATCGAGACGCGCGGCCTCGAGCTGTTGCTGACAACCGATCGGCCTCGCTATGGGCTGGCTTCGGATTCAGCCAACGATGAACCGAGCGAAGGCTACGCGACGTTGATCGTGCGCAAGGACGAGGTCGACATTGATACGGTCACCTTCGATGCGCCGCTCATCACGGTGGACGATCCCAGCATCATCAAGCTCGGACCTGCCGTTGTGCCCGCGCCGTTCCCAATGTCGAGTGAGGTTGATGCTTTCCGCACCGAAGTCTCCTTCACTGCCACGAAAGCGGGCGTTACGCGCTTACGCTCGCGAATTCGGGCGGTGGATGAAAACGGTGACGAGCGCGTGCTTGACGC
>CAYGQC010000241.1:0-4077 GCA_964351875.1 uncultured Pseudomonadales bacterium | reverse complement strand
TCGCGAACGGCGCCGGATATGGCGATGATGACCTCGCCTTTGGTCATCACTTCGCTGTAGCGATTCACTGAATAGAGTCCATGGACCGTCGTCACTAGCCGCGGTCTGGTGTTTGCTGGCATGCCTCGCCAGGCGAGATAGACGATCCAGGCAGGCATTCGTGAGCGCACGTGCACGACATCGACCTGCTCGAGAAGCCGCCTAACCTGTGGAATCAAGCGCAGCGAAAGCAGAGACTTCTTGCCGACAGGCAGGCAGATGTGTTCACTGCCCTCACTGGTGAGGCGCTCGGCCATGCGGCCGCCGCCGGAGAGGACCCTCGATGTATGTCCAGCGGCGACAAGGGCACGTCCGATTTCGAGGGTGCCTCGCTCGACACCACCGGCGTTTAACGCCGGTAATACTTGAAGCACGCGTAGCGATAACAAGGAGCTTTCTTCCGTGGCTGATTCGACTTCCCCTAACGATACGCTGCGAATCGCGCAGGTGCTCGCAGGTCAGGGAGTTGGTGGCGCAGAGTACATGTATGCGCGAACGACCGCCGCTCTCGCCGCGCGAGACGAGCTCGTGCAGGAAGCCTGGTTGCGACCGCACGAGCGTTGGTTGGGGTTGCTTGATGGTGCCGGCGTTCCGACCGAGACAGCGCGCTTTGGCGGCAAGATGGACTTCCGCACACGCTCGATTCTGAACCGCGCCGCAAAGCGTTTCGAGCCTGACGTCGTGTTGTGCTGGATGAGCCGGGCAGCGAGCTTCGGGCCGGTTGGGCCTTGGACGTTGGCGGCGCGGCTCGGCGGTTACTATCCGGTGAAGTACTACCGCAATTGCACGGCATTCATCGGCATTTCCAAAGGGCTATGCGATTACCTTGTGCGCGAAGGCGCTCCTGCGGATCGGGTGTTCCACATTCCCAACTGGGCCAGCGAGTCGCCCGTAAAACGCACGCTCACTCGTGAGGAACTGGGTTTGCCGGCGGCTGCGCCTATTCTACTGGCGGCTGGTCGCCTGCACGTCAACAAAGCTTTCGATACCCTGCTGCGAGCTTTGGTTGATGTTCCTGACGCCCACCTGCTGATCGCTGGAGAAGGCCCCGAGCGCGAGCCGTTACTTGAACTGGCAAAAGAGTTGGGTGTGGCTGAGCGGCTACGCTTGCTCGGTTGGGTTGACAACGTGCCGGACTACCTTGAGCTTGCGAATGTGTTTGTCTGCTCATCGCGCATCGAGCCGCTGGGTAGCATCGTGCCAGAAGCCTGGGCCTACGATTGCCCGATGGTCGCTGCGCGCGCGGATGGGCCAGCCGAGATGATCACCCATGAATACGATGGCTTGCTGTGTGACATCGATGACGTCGCCGAGATGGCTGCTCACATCAACACGCTGTTGTCAGATGCCACGCTTGCTGCCTCGCTCAGTGATGCGGGACGTAATACCTACGAAGCCACTTATCATCGAGACATCATTCTCGGGCAGTTCATCGAGTTTTTCCGGGCGGTTCGACCAGCCTAGTTGCTCGACGTGAGTGCGGAGCGCTGCCAGGCCAATTTCCTGGCGGAAGTGCTGCTCTTCTTTACGCCTCGCGCGTCTTTACTATGCTGAAGAGAGTTGCTTGAACTCGGTTTCACTCGCATGTCTACGTCTGTCTTGTTTGTCTGTACCTACTGGGGAGTCCGCAGCCAAATTGCGGCTTTGCTAGCCGAGAAACAGAAACCCCAAGGAGTGAGCGTCGCAAGCGCCGGGTTCGAAGCCGGTGTCATAGGCGGCTTACCCAGAGAGGTTATGGCTTCCAGAGGGCTTGAGCTTCCGTCCACGTCGCCGCCAACCCTTTTCAACTTTGCTCGAAGTGGCAAAACCTTCGACTACGTAGTGACGCTGTGTAATCGGCATACACAGGAAAGCTATAAGACGTTGTATGACGTTGTTGAGATGCTGTTCGAGTCAAAGTCCGACATCATTCATTGGAACATCGCGGACTTCATCGCCATAGAGGGTGAAGTCGAGGCGCGCAGAGCGGCCGCTGAAGACATTGTCCAGTCGATAGAGGATCACGTGGTCGAACTGTTGGCGCGGGTGGCCCCCTGTTCCGACTAAGCGACTAGCCGGGCTGGCTAGAATTGGAGCTTGGCTCAGCGCCTAGAGGCTCAGTTTGGCGAGCCCGCTAATGCCTGCGATCAGAGTGGCGGCATAAATGAGCAAAACCGCCTGAAAGGTGGGTTTCAAATTCCGATCAAGTTCTGCCTCAAGTTCTGGCGTTGAACCTGACTCCGCGAGCTGGCCGTAGTTGGCTATAGCGGGCGCAAATGCGCGCTCCAGCCAGATAGCGGCTATCCCGACCAGCGCAAATGCCAACCATTTCACTGCAAGCCAGGTAGGTAACGCATCGCTGGCGATTGCCCACGCGCCGTAGCCGCCCATCGCGATAATCACAATCAGATAAGTGATGGTCTGGATGCGCATGGACCAGACCTGCAGGTTGCTGCCTGGAGGCTGGAAGATGCCGAGCCACACGTTCGCGACCCAGGCAGCCCCGATGAAAATAGCGACAGCGTCATCAAGAATCGGAAAGCCTGCTCGGGCCATCAGCATCATTCCGGTGGTCCAAACGATGGGGACAGCAAAGCGAGGTGCCCGATCGAGCAACATGCCGACATCCAGGATCGCGAGCCTGGTCTCGACGGAGTAGTCGGTTCGCTGACTACGCTTCGCCGCGACGTACACGCCGATATCTGTGCCAAGCCAGAATACCCAGCCCAGGACGTGGACAATGAGCAAGATGTCGTATGCGGTCATAGGTTGTGGCCAATCCGAAGCTGCGATCAAAGTGCCAGACTAACTGGGAGTCAGCGAGGTAGAAAGCGTTCAGGCGTCTCGCTGAAACTGATCGATGCTCGCCTGGCGCTGGCTCAAGGACTCGAACTCCGCGCCGATGCTGCGAAACGCGTCTTTCAAAAACGCCTGCTGATCGGAGTCCATTGTTGCTTGCAGGGCTTCTGGAAGTATGACGTTCTCTACAGCATCGGCGCCGATAATGCCGGCCTCGACCAAGGCTTGTTCAAGCGCCCGATTACGCTCCTTGGTTGCCCACAGTTCTGCCATCGTCTGCAGAAGCGCGGTCATGAGTGAATCGACGTCGGGGCTGTCGAAGAAGGTTGGGCGCTTGCCGCGAGTATCCAGGTCCATGGCTATTTCCAGGCTCCAAAGCCGTACCACTGTATACCGTCTGTCAGCCGACCGGTCTTGTCGCTGAAGCCAATATCTTCGGCGACGGCTGCCGCAAACTGCTCTGGCGGCATGTACGTGTATTGAGGCGTGATGAGGTGGAATAGCTTGTCTTGTGCAAACCCGGCATCTCGGCGCAACTGGGTGAAGTCCTGATCGCGAAACGTTTTGTAGTAGGGCTCGTTGTTGTAGTAGGCGTCCCAGTCCAGATAAAACGCATCGAACGGAGTCAGAGAATCGTTCGGTGGCAATTCCATATGGAGCATCAAGCCGCCCGGTTTCAGGACTCGAAAAGCTTCGCTCATGACAGCCTTAATGTCGTCCACCGAGAGCTCGTGCAGGAACATGCTGGAGAACACCACATCCTGGGAGTTGTCCGGGAAATCCAGCGCTGTCGCGTTCATTTGCTTGAAGTCCACGGCAACACCCTGGCTGAGCGCTCTCGCGTGGCCGTACTCGAGGCACGCAGGCGCGACGTCGATCGCCGTTACCTTCGCATCCGGATAAGTCAGCTTCCAAGCACAGCTGTTGTGGCCGATGGTGCAGCCGAGGTCGATGATGTTAGTTGGCTGGAAGTCTGGAAAGCGGTGTTTGACCCACTGGGCAAATGAGTGGCCGATATCGTCCAGGTTTGCGCCCATCGCACCGAACGAGAAAACGTTGAGGCCGTGATCGTAAACCGCGCCGCCCAACCACTCTTTGTCGTCGTCTGCGTTGTGGTACGAACCGGGCGCCAGGTGCACGTCCAGATCTGCGACGTTCTTCGGCAGCGCAACGGCGGGCTTCAGTGTCAGTGAGCCGCCGACCTCGTTATGTCGAGGCGCCAGCGACTGCATGCGCTCCTTCAGCGATTCCGCCTCTTCG
>CAYGQC010000240.1:1526-4353 GCA_964351875.1 uncultured Pseudomonadales bacterium | reverse complement strand
GCAATGAAAGTCGACGCGCTTCGAACCCCGGGAGAGCGGCAGGGCATTTCTCTCTAGCTAGCGCGCAATGCGCGAGAGAGAGAAATGCTCGAGAGCGTCCAACTAGCGAATCTTTGGGAGATCGCCACGCTGCACTCGCCGCAACGCGTCGAGCTGGCTCGCGATGACGGATGCTGCCTCACCAGCACTCGTAGCCCCCACTCCGTCATTGCGAAGAAGGCCGAAGGCCGACTGAAGCAATCAACGTTGATCTTTGATTACTGAGTGCAGCGCACTCAGCAATCAAAAATCAACGCGCCTCGAATCCCGGGAAATCTACGTTGATCGCGCCCCGATCAACGCGCCTCCAACCCCGAGAGAGCGGCAGGGCATTTCTCTGTTGCGCGCGCATCGCGCGAGAGAGAAATGCTCGAGAGCGTCCTAATAGCGGCCCGCCAAGAGATCGCCACGCCCTAATCTCCTATCGCCCCAAAGCCGACCTCTCCGGCGAAACCCACTCAGGATCAAAGCCAACATCAGCGAGCGCCGCTGGTACATCCGAACCCAACAACTGCGACGCCGCGAGCCCAGCCAAAGCCGGTGATATCTGAATCCCGTGGCCACCCTGCCCAGCCAGCCAAGAGAAACCGTCAACGTCAGCATCAAACCCAACCACTGGTGTTCGATCAGCGACGAAACTACGTAAGCCGGCCCACTTATGACTGACGCGTTTCACGCTGATATCCAGTGCTTGTTCCAGATACTGAACGGCGTACGCAACATCCAGCTCCTCTGGCTGGGCATCGCAGGGATCGGACGGGTGTTCATCTGCCGGCGACACCAACAATGCGCCCGCATCCGGTTTGAAGTAGAAGCCGTGATCCGCCGACATCACCAGCGGCCAGGTGTCCACCGACCAGCCTTCCGGCGGCCGTACGGTAATCGCGGTCCGGCGCAGAGGCGTCAGACCGCAACGTCGCACCCCGGCCAAACCGGCAATCTCATCCGCCCAGGCACCCGCAGCGTTCACAACAACGGGGGCGGCGTAGCGCGCGACGCTTGTGTGCACCGTCCACATTCCTGCCCGCCTCTCTAGCCGCTGAACTTCCGCGCCAGACACCAGCTCGCCACCGCTACGCTGAAGCTGGCCCAAAAAGCCCTGGTGCAATGCGCTCACGTCAATGTCGAACACGTCTCGCTCGAACAACCCGCCACCAGCAAACCCTGCACGCAGCGGCGGCAGGCGCGTGCGTAGGAATTCGCCGTCCACGACCTCCACACCGGGGAACATCTCATCCTGCGTTGACTGTTCCCGCCAGGTTTCTGCAGACATCAAGGTCAACAACCCTCGCCGCGATAACAGCGGCACACCGCTGAACCCAACCGGCGGCCCGCTAAAGAACTCCAGACTGGCGCGAGTGAGGGCTGATAACGCTGGGTTGTCTGCGCCGTAAGACGGGATATAGGCCGCGGCTGAACGCCCCGTCGCGTGATAACCAGGCTGGTCCTCACGCTCCAGGAGCAGCACTCTGGCCGAATCACTGCACAGGGCCGACAGCGATGCGCCGCCTATCCCCGCTCCGATCACAATGATGTCGTAATGCTGATCGGACACCCGGCCCTCACTGGTTGTTGGTTCGTGGCGCAAAATCGTACCAGAGGTGCTCACAGAGCGACTGGGGTCCTCGTCAGGACATCTCGCACTGTGAAACTGGCCTGGCGGCTCCGCATCATCAATTCAGTTACCCCACCCGATGTGAGTGGCATTCAGCATTCAGACAGCACTAACCTTGCTATTATTGCTATCTAGCCCCATAACTGGGGTGTTCCGACTCCTCCGGAAACTCATCAGGGAAACTTTTCCTGAGAAATTGGGGGCGACATGGCTTCGACGGAAGTATCGAAGTTTGCGGTGCATGCCGAGAGGGTAGTGACTCTCGTTAAACAATTGCTGTAACTTTTTATAGTTGCCAACGACGAAAACTACGCACTAGCGGCCTAAAAACCCCGCTTAACTTGACCATCCGTTCCTGTAAGGAGAAGTCGAGTGCAATGTAGACAGGATCGCGTGGACCTCTCGCCCGGGATGAAAGCGTTAAAAAAATAATCGGGATCGCTTGTTACGTCCTGCCCGTTGGGCTGTAGCCGGCTAACTCAGTAAACGGATCTAAGCATGTAGAGCCAATAGCCAAGAGCTGACGGACGCGGGTTCGATTCCCGCCGCCTCCACCAAACAAAAAGACCGCCCTCGTGGCGGTCTTTTTGTTTGGCGAAGACGCCGGGGTTTGGATCCGCGTCCGTAGGACGTGGGGTTCGGCGCACCGCGCCGAACGGGCGGAGCAGTGAGCGGCCTACCAGCCGCGAACGTTGATGCGAGCCCTGGGGCTTAAAATGAGCGAAGTCCCTCGGCAGGGATGCCAAGCACAGCCCAACTTACCTCCAGTTAGCCGCCTCCATCTCAACGATCGAACACTCTCCAGACGCTGGACGTGGGGTTCGAACCGGTCGCGCAAAGCGCGATGCGAAGCACTGCTTCGCCAGGCGAGAACGGCCCGCCACGGATGGCGGGCCTGGGGCTCGTGCAAAGCTAAGTGTCGCGGCATGGATGCCGAGCACAACCTCCTTACCACTCAGGCAGCCGCCTCCATAACCCAGATCGATCACCCTCTTCCTCTTCCTCTTCCTCTTCCTCTTCCTCTCACCATATCGGCTTCAACCTACCAGCCGCGAACGTTGACGCGAGCCCTGGGGTTTAACATGAGCGAAGTCCCTCGGCAGGGATGCCAAGCACAGCCCAACTTACCTCCAGTTAGCCGCCTGCATCTCTCATGACGCCCTTTGCGCGGCA
>CAYGQC010000240.1:0-1426 GCA_964351875.1 uncultured Pseudomonadales bacterium | reverse complement strand
CCCAACTTACCTCCAGTTAGCCGCCTGCATCTCTCATGACGCCCTTTGCGCGGCACTACGCCGCGATCCGCGCCAGCCTTCAACTGCGAGGCAAACCCATAGGGCCGAACGACCTGTGGATCGCCGCTCACGCATTGAGCGAAAACCTCACTGTCGTCTCCGGGAACCGACGTGAGTTTCAACGCGTGAACAAGCTGACGGTTGAGAATTGGCTTAGGTAGAAGAACCCTCGCTGCATGGCGAGTTGGCTTTAAAACACCCACACCCCGATCTATATTGGTCGCACGCCCGTCGCCCTCGGATCCCTCGTGAAAAACCTCTGGCTTCCCCTGCTCTGCCTCGGCTCGCTCGCCGGTTGCACCGCCACCACCCCGATCGATGTGCCACCTGCGACGAAAGCACTCCACGATTCGCTGATGGTCCTCGACAGCCATCTCGACACCCCGGTCCGATTCCATCGCAACTCCTATCGCTTCTCCGCTCGAAGCTCGTTCAGCAAAGACGGCTCGCAAGTGGATCTACCGCGCATGCGCGCCGGCGGGCTCGATGGTGGTTTCTGGGTGATCTACACACCCCAAGGCAAGCTCGACGATGCGTCTTACAGCAACGCTCGAACCTCGGCGTTGCTTCGTCAAATGGCGATCCGCGAGATGGCGGCAAAGTACGACGACAGCGTTGAGCTCGCCTTCAACGCCAACGATGCCCAACGCATTCACGATGCTGGCAAGATCGTGGTGTTCCAAAGCATGGAGAACGCCTATCCACTGGGGCTCGACGTATCGCTGCTCGAGGCGTTCTACGTCGGCGGCCTGCGCATGATCGGGCCGGTGCACTTTCGCAACAACCAGTTCGCCGACAGCTCGACAGACTTCAAGGCCGAGCACGACGGCCTGAGCCCACTTGGTGAAGAGCTCATTCGCGAAGCGAACAGATTGGGCATGATCGTCGACGGCTCCCACGCATCGGACGATGCGGTCCGCGACATGATCGCGATCTCAACGACACCTGTCATGCTCTCGCACAGCGGGCCGGACGGTATCTATCAGCACGGCCGCAACCTGCCCGACGATCTACTGATCGCCTTGGCCGAACAGGGCGGTGTGGTGCACGTAAACGCCTTCGGCGGCTACTTAGAAGAACTCACGCCCAGCCCAGAACATCAGATGGCGCGGGAAGAGCTAGCCGCTCGCTTCGGAACAGACTTCGGGTCGATGTCGAAAGACAAGTTGGCTGAGTATCGGGAAGCTCGAGCTGCCGCGTTCAAGCTTGCGCCACCACCTCGCTCATCGTTCCAGAAGTTCCTGGAGCACTTGTTCTACACCCTCGAGTTGATCGGCACAGATCATGTCGGCATCGGTGCGGACTGGGACGGCGGTGGCGGTGTCGTTGGCATGGAAGACGTCGCTGCTGTGCCTAGGATCACCAA
>CAYGQC010000239.1:234-4392 GCA_964351875.1 uncultured Pseudomonadales bacterium | reverse complement strand
AGCACCATACGTACCGCTCGTTCCCTGACCTCTGGGGAATATCGATTTACTCTGCGCATAACTCCAATCCTCGTAGGTTTGGAGTCTCCGGTAAACCCGGGGCGGTTCAGTAGGTCACTATCCGGGTGGCGGTGGCCGCGCCTTCGCCGTTGATCCCATCGGGTGGGAGCGGGAATGCCTCGATCCTGAATAGTGCGTAACTCTGCTTGTTTCAGGGCATCAAAGGAAACGGCCTGTCGGCATGCTGAATGTCTTGCAGTGGTTTAGCTTTATTGAGATGGACGGTCTGAACGGCGCTGACGCCAAAGTGATCCTCACGGGACCCAGTGGATTGAGTCAAGGGAATCGCCTACGTAATAGGGGGAATGGGAAAGTACTAGACTGTTCCGGTCGGGCGTAAATTCAATTAGCTGGCTCGTTCATTAACCATTTTGGGTTTTTTTTGAGCATGGTATTTTTCATGCTTTTGGGAGTATGTTGATTTGTAGCTATCTGAAGCTAGAGAAAATGATTGCTTATTTGCAATCGAGTTGGAGTGAACATTCCGCTCAGGCCTAAAAAAAAGGCTGTGAATCGGTCAGCGGTATAGGCGGGCCCTTCCTACTTTCCCGGGTCAAAGGATTGCGTGTGAAATCTCTCTGGCGACGCATCAAAAGGCTGTATGAGCGAACCAAGCCAACGCCTCCCACGCAGCAAGGAATGGGCGTTGCCTTACAGATGGCGGGTTTGTTCCTGCTCATCATCCTTCTGCTTATCTTTCTATCCGGCTCCTGGGCGTTGGGCAGCGTGCTTGGGTCGATACTCGTCGTCTCGGGATTCATTGGCTTTGCCTATCTCGGGCGATTGTCGTTTCGGCTTACGCAAGGACTGCACCCGAGCGTTCGCTGGGGTCTGCTGCTCTTTGGCATGGGCGCGTTGCCGTATCTCGGCGGTTTTGGTTCGCCAGGTTCGTGGCTGATCGGCGCCAGCCTGTTGCTATTCATCATGATGATTGGTGGTGGCCTTGCGAGCCAGGCGAAGTGGGGTTGGCGCTGGTACAACGCCGCTTTTACGTTGTTTGGTTCGATCGGCGCTATCGGGATCGCAGCAGCTTTTGTGCTACCTGGCTGGCACGTCGATGAGGCGATCGAGTGGTCGCCGATGACAAGTAGCCAACTGGATATTGCGAATCCAGCGGAGCTCGGCTCGTATGAGGTGGAGCGGTATACCTACGGCTCGGGAAGCGATCCCCATCGCCCAGAGTTCGGCGAAGCGGTTAGCTTTGTGGCTGACTCCGTCGATGCTGAGAAGCTCCTCGACGGCTGGAGTTCTGGTGCGGGTTGGTCCAGATCACGCTATTGGGGCTTTGGCCCCGAAGCGTTACCGTTGCAGGGCAGAGCCTTTGTTCCGGCCGGCGATGGGCCATTTCCGGTGGTGCTCATCGTCCATGGCAATCACCTGATGGAAGACTACTCCGACGCGGGATACGCGTATCTAGGCGAGCACTTTGCCTCTCGTGGGTTTGCTACCGTCTCGGTTGATCAGAATTTCCTTAACTCGTCTTTTGGCGATTCGCTCAGCTTTTTCGATGGCGGGCTGGAGAAAGAAAATGACGCTCGAGCGTGGGTACTGCTCAAGCATCTACAGCAATTGTCTCGGTGGAACGATGAAGCCGGCCACCCGTGGTCCGGCAAGTTAGATCTGGAGCGCGTGGTTCTCATCGGCCATAGCCGTGGTGGTGAAGCCGTATCGGAGGCAGCAGTATTCAACAGGCTAAGCGCCTATCCGGATGACGCGACGCTTGAGTTTGATTTCGATTTTGGAATCCAGGGAATTGTCGCGATCGCACCGGTTGATCACCAATACCACCCGAGAGGTCGCCCAACCATTCCGACCGACGTCAGCTACCTCGTCTTGCATGGAAGTCACGATGGCGATGTGAACTCGTTTGCGGGCGCCGCGCTTTACTCTCGGCTGCGTTTCGATCGTTGTGGTACCTGCTTCAAAGCCGGTATCTACCTGATCGGTGCCAACCATGGCCAATTCAATACGAGCTGGGGCCGACGTGATGCGCCCGCGCCGTTCAGCAACCTGTTCAACTTGTCTCCGATCATGCCTGCCGAGTCCCAGCAAGACTTCGCGGTCGCAACCATTGCCACGTTTTTGCAGGCTACGCTTCGTGACCATGCGCTGAGCCAGGCGGCGCTGGCCTCTCCCGATCGGATGCATCAGGTGCTACCTCCGGATGCGCGTTACCTCAGCCAGTTTCGGCATGCTACAGACCTGGTTCTCGCGGACTTCGAGGAGGACGCGGATGTCGCGAGCACAACCGATCCAGGTGGTCGAGTCGTTGCGCAGAACTTAGCGCTCTGGCGCGAGAGCGAGATTGAAATGAAATGGCGTGGCAGCGACAACGCCGCCGCCGTTATCGGCTGGAACGGTGAGCTGGATGATGCGAGTTACTCGCTGGTGTTTTCGAAACCCAGAGCTCTGCCTGCTGAGTCGAGCATCGCCTTCGCTCTGGCGATGAGCGATGCAACGCCTGGTGAGGTTGAGGATTACGAAACTCCGCAGCAGATCGACTTCACGGTTGTGCTCACCGACACCGCCGGTAGGCAAGGCCATCTCGCGCTGTCGCTCCGGCGCCCGTTGTTGCCGAAGGTGAAACCAATCGTCTACAAGCTCGACCTGCTCGATGAAGACCCGCCGACTGAGGTTGTGTTTCAGCGCTACCGGTTCGACGTTGCAGAATGGCGGGAGGAAGAGCCGCAACTGGACTTGAACTCGATTGCGCAGCTCTCACTGGCATTCGATCGCACCGAGGCGGGAACCATCATATTGGACGACATCGTTATCTCTAACGCCGGTTTCTAGCTGTGCTGCTGAGATCGTTAGGTTCTTGGCGTTGGCCGGTGGGTCATCCGCGAAGCAGGCGCTCTTTATCCGTTGGCCATCTTGTCCAGCCACCATTGGTTCTGCTGCCAGATCGACTTTTCGAGAGGGGAGAGCCGGCCCTGCCGCGATAACGGTGAGTTGAGCCCCTGCCAGACGAGATCGTTCGCCCCGATGTCTTCATGGTGGATAGCCGACACCATCTCTCGCATGCCTTTTCTAATCTCGTCGAACCCCGGTAGTTCGGTTGAGCTCGCAGGCACTAGCAGGTGAATCCGGAGCGTGAGGTTGTCCACAGCATTGGGCAGCACCTGATACCAGGCTACCAAGTTGCCCTGGATGCCCAACAGGAAATGCGGATAGATGACGGCTGCGAAGAGGTCAGTCGCCTGCCAGTCCTCGAGGCCTGGCACACTCGGCAGCGGACTTGAATCGTTGTGCCGTGGGTCGGCCGCGGGCATATGCAGAATGGACCAGGGCCCATCGTTGTCGGGTACGCGTGAGTCGGCTGCGTGAAACACGGGCTCGAAGGTATGAGCATGTGTGGCGATGTGGTGATACGCCTCCATGAAGTTTTCGACCAGCACTTTCCAGTTCCAGCGACTATCGAATTCGAGCGTGTCGACCAGCACCATTTTGTCGAGTTGGAAAGGCGCGAAGTACTGGTTGAAGCCAGGGATCTGATCCGCGAATGGTGCTGCCTCGTCATCAAGGGTCGCCATCACGAAACCCTGCCAGACTTCGCTGCGGATTTGCGGAAGCCGCTGATTTTCAGTATTGAAGTCGCAGGCGTCTCCCATCAGCGGTGCTCGAACGAGCTGTCCTTGAGTGTCGTAGCACCATGCATGGTATGGGCAGGTGAAGACGTGCTTGGTGCCGTTACCCTGGATGATGTTTGCGCCCCGATGCAGGCAGATGCTCGACATCACCCGGATCTCGCCATCCTGGCCGTGCACGATGAGAACAGGCTGATCCAGCAGTTGTGTCGTCAGATAGGAGCCTGGTTCTGGCACCTGCTCGACACGGGCGAGCGGCAGCCAGCTTCGCCGCATGATGCGCTCGTCTTCGAGGGCGTAGATCTGCGGATCGATGTAGGCCGCACGGGGCAGAGTCCAAGCCTGTGCCAATGGTTTTCTGACCCGGTCTACGTCGGATGCAATCAGTCCCGGTACCTCCGTCTTAGCTGCCATGCGCTTTTTCCTGTCTCGGTAACTGTTCACCAGAGGGTTAGTCTCGGATGCTGCGCCAAGAGCGAATTGCCCGGGCAGCGACGCCGTCATTGTAGCC
>CAYGQC010000239.1:0-224 GCA_964351875.1 uncultured Pseudomonadales bacterium | reverse complement strand
TTCGAGTCGGTAGAGTGTGGTTGGACCGCAACCCTAGCGTTTTCCCAGGCAGTGGCTGCGAAAATCCTCTACCATCGCGCGCACCAGACGCAAGCTAACCACGCCTGATCAGCCATCTTGAACGCTGCTTCCTCCATAGAGCACCTTGACTACATGAACCGGGCGCTGAATTGCGCACGGTTCATGTAGTCAAGGTGCTCTATGGAGGAAGCAGCGTTCAAGAT
>CAYGQC010000238.1:0-4569 GCA_964351875.1 uncultured Pseudomonadales bacterium | reverse complement strand
AACGCGCATGGCGCCGCCACCGTATTCATGCACTCGTGAGCGAACATTCAGCGCAGGCGTCAGATCTGTCGCTGTCTTGCCTGCTGCAAGATTCGATGAGCGCATGACAGTCACCCGGCCGCCTTCCTCGGGCCTGGACTCCAGCCAGTACAGCGCGTCGTCGCTCGCCTGCAGATCAACGAGCCCGCGCGCACCGCTGACAATGTCTTCAGCACTCAGTGGTGACGGCCACGTACCGAAGGGCAGCTTGACGGTGTTGGGTGTAGCTTCGTTCATGACTGGTTTCGCATAGAGAAAGAGAAGTGTCTGGATGGACGAACCGAGAATCGCTAGCCCGCTGATGGCAGTAGCGACCCGCGTGAATCGATCAGCGTCCATCGTTCGTGGTCGCGCCAGGCGCCGTCGATGAAAAGGAAGTCCGGTGAGATGCCTTCGAATTGAAAACCCAACGCTTTCACCAGCGCGATAGATGGCAGGTTAGCGCTTTGAATGTTTGCCTCCAGGCGATGCAGGCGCAAGTCGATAAACGCATGCTCTATAACTCGCTGCAGGCCCTGGCGCATGTAACCCCGACCGTTGAGCCGGGCGTTGGCGTAGTAACCCAGACTGGCGGAGAGAAACGAGCCGCGCACAATGTTGTTGATGTTGACGACGCCGATCAGCGCATGGTCGTCACGCCGGCGAATGATCTTTCCGATGTGATCCGAGCGTCGTATGCGCTCTAGATAGTGATGGAAGCCCACTCTGTCGATTGGCGGTGATATCCACTGAGCATGCAGTTTCCTTGAGCGCTGATTGGCCGAGATCAACTCAGTCTCATCGGATGGCAGCACATCACGAATGTATATCGAGTCCAAATCGATAGCCGCGGCTGGGTCCGATGTCGGGTCGATTGGGAGTTCACTCATTGGGTCTCACTCCAGGTTGGCGCTCGGCTCAATGCGGTCGTGGCGTCAGTCATCCGCGCGCTGATCTTTTTGGGACTCTGCCTGAACATTATTTGGCGGTGCAATTTGCTCGGTAAGTCGCACCTGCAGTAGCAGCAGTTCCCAAAGGGTTACTGGCAGCATGGCAAGTCCGATCGTCAGTATGACCACCGGGTGGATGATCCACGGGTGATCGAATTGCAGCAAGCGGTGCAGCGTAAAGCCGGTGGACTGCCAGAGCAGTAACCCTACCGTCACGAGCGCCGTGGACAGTATCAGCAACAGGAAGCGCAGGAGGTATTTGCTCATAGGCTACGCGGACGCGAAGAAGTAGGCGACGCCGCGCTCGGCCAACCACGCTCGAGCGAACTGATCGATCGCGTAACGGCGTAACACAGATTGGTGATCAGGCGCGGCCGGATCGTGGACGATGACATGGCCGTCTTGGATGCCGCGCACAACAATCAGATGGCCGCCCGTTTTGGCCAGCGGTGCGCTAGACAACTCGCCAGCCTCAAAGCGAATGCTGGCGATCACGGCGGAGTGGTTACACAGGGCCCGAATAAGCGAATCGAAACTCGTGCTGGCCTCCACGCTAACGAGCTTTCCGCGTTTTGCGGCAGCCCTGATCGCCATCGGCCAGACGCCATAAAGGCCGCTTGCGGGGTGGCGACATTCGGCGACCAGATCTGTGACATCCACCCCGGGGTTATCCGGCAATAGCGTCATCGCCAGCGATACCGGCGAGCAGCTACGCTGAGCAACGTCCGCAGACAGGGTCATCTGCGAGTAGCTTGCGCAGGCTATGGGCGCTATTGATCGGGTCGCAGGAGCACTCGTCGGCAGGCTGGCGGGACGTGCAGAGACCGTCGCCAGGAAGCGCTCCGGCGGCGCAGTCTCTGGCCAGATAAACCTGATACACAGTTCCGGGATCGGCGCCCGGATCTCCAGGCAATCAATCGATGCCCTGGCCCAAGAACTTTCGGGCGTCAGTGGCGTATCGGCGCGTCCGGGAATCTCGGGCAAGTTCAGTATGTCGGCACCGACTGCGGCCTGAATCTGGATGCTCGCCGTTGTGTTCAGTGCCGCGAAGCTCGGCACGAGCAGGTCTCCAGGAGCCAGGCCGTTGACCCGTACCGTGAGACACGGGAGCGATTCGTATCGGCCCCATTGCTCGACAGAGGAGGTACTCCCCCAATGCGCGGCCGTCGTCACGACGTCAGCGAGGCGGCGCACGCTGCAGCTATCCATCTCGGCGTGGATTGTCCGGGAGCTGGAACTGGCGATCTGAGTGGGGATAATCGCGCCTTACTTTATGACTTTCTGGTTGCTGCGGTCGGATCAACGGGTCTCTGCCCGACGAATCTTCTAACGCTCGCACGCTCAGAGCAAGGTGATCATCGATGGCGCAGCGACTGCTCGTTTTGTATTCGACGGATGCCTGTTCGGCTTGCGAGCAGGCAATGGACCTATTGCTCGCGCTGCCTGGCGTGCGGGGTATGTCTCTCAACGTTGTTGATGTCGCCGATTCGGCAGAGCTCGTTGAGCGCTACGGGGCCCGCATACCCGTGCTGGAGTCGAATGGCCGAGCACTCGACTGGCCATTCGACGCCGAAGCTGTTGGTCACCTGCTGGCGGACAGGTTGCCCGGTTGAGACACGCGACGTTCGTGTTCGAACAGCACGGGTAGCTCTCGTTGGCTCAATTTGCCGTAGACGTAGTTGAACGCCAGCACGTTCTTGACGTAGTTACGCGTCTCATAGAACGGGATGCGCTCGATCCACAGATCCATCGGCGCGCCGGCTGCGTCCTTGATCCAGCGGTCTACTCGGTGTTCGCCCGCGTTGTAGGCGGCAAATACCAGAGGCCTCTGTCCATCGTAGCGATCCATGAGGAAATTCAGGTGGCTGGCGGCGAGGGTAATATTGGTTTCGGGCTTGTACAGATCCGTTGCGCTCGGGCTTTTGAGCTTCGCGCGGCGGGCGGCGATTCGTGCAGTGCTGTGCAGCATCTGCATGAGTCCACGGGCATTGGCGGATGAGCGTGCACGATGATCAAAGGCGCTTTCCTGGCGCGTCACGCCGAGCAGCATCGCGAGCGGCACGTCGCTGCGAACGCTGGCATCCAGATAGCTATCCAGGTGTGGCATGGGGAATCGCAGCGCGAGGTCATCGTGCGCGCCTGCCCTGTTGGCGGCGCGTATGGCCTTGTCCGTCCACCCGAGCTGCAGCGCCAGGTGTCCGGCAACCTGTAGCTCCGCCGTAGACAGCGGTTCGAGAACGCTGTTCCACTCCCGGCGAGCATCAGTACGCTCACCGACTTCATACAGCTCGATCGCTCGCACGACGGCTGACTTGGCGAGCAGTGTCGCCACGGCGTCACCGTGCGCGGACGAACTGGCTCCGTTCAAACGGCCAGGGCGCCCCAGTGCGTCGGCCGCCATGAACCCGTAGTAGTGGCGCTGTTCGGCCAGTGCGTTGAGTGTCAGCTCCGCGCGTTTGGAGCCCATGCCTTCCGTCTCGCGCAGAGATCGCGCAAGCCAGTATTGCCAGTTCGGTGCGAGACGCTCCGCCAGTGGGAGCGCGTCGATCGCGCTGATCGCGAGGCTCCAGTTGGCAGACTCAACCGCTTCGTTGGCAACGCCGCTCAGTGCGGATGCATGAATCCCGTCAACGTTTGTCGGCGGATGGCCCGCTTTGATCATTTCTGGCCACAGCGTCTGATCAATAGCCGCAATGCTGTCGTCGTCAAAATCCAGCCGATCCGCGTAGTAGCTCCATAGGCGCAGGGCTTGTGGCGCGTCTCTTTTAGCGAGACGCGTTAGCCCGTGGCGAACGATTTCTCTCATGTCAGGGCTGTCGTCGGCAAAGCGTGCAGTACTCGCTAACAGGCCTGGCTGTCGATGGCTGTCGTAGTAGAGCTGCGCGCGCTCGCCACGCTTCGATTCGAAGAATCGCAACAGGTAGTGCGCCAGGGACTGCTGGCCAGCGTCGAGCGCAAGGCTCAGCCGTTGCCAGACCAGTTCCTCCGTGAGGTGGCCGGCGCTGATCCAGGCCTCGAACAGCGGATCGCATGCCTTTGGCTGGGACTTGCCGGACAGCCACAACGGTGAGACTTGGGTGAGCGCGTCGGCGCGCTCGCCGCTGCGATAGATAGCGCGCAGGTAGTAGCACTGTCGCTCGGGGCTCGTACTGGGTTCGTAGTGCGCCAAATAGGTATCGAAGTTGCCGCGCCGGGCTATCGTCAACAGCCAGGAATGCTTTAACCGTGCTGGTAGCGGTGTTTCCGGCCAGCGCTGCGCGAAGCCGTTGATCTCGTCGATGTCGAGGTAGGCGAGGCGGCTGCGCAAGTGGTGGTAGTCGAGATAGGGTGCCAACGGATAGTCGCCGAGTTCTTGCTGAATTCGGGCAAATTCGCTGGTTTCGCCCGCGGCGAGTTTCGCCATGGCGCGCTTGTATTGACGCCGTTGGTCACGCCAGCGCGACGGTGGTTGGATGCTGGCCAGCGCGGCAGGTTCGTCCTGCATGGTCACCGCCCCTCCATCCAGCATGTCGCTGTCGGCGCTGGCAACAAGGTTGGCAGACAAAGCCAGTGCTGCAGCCGCTACCAGAAGGCAACGACGAAGAAGCCTGGTGATGTGATC
>CAYGQC010000237.1:2652-4592 GCA_964351875.1 uncultured Pseudomonadales bacterium | reverse complement strand
GTTTGGGGTTTGGGGTTTGGTGAAGTCTGGATCACCGGGTTCAGGTATTGGGCACCTGCTCTCTACCCGCTGTTCGCGCAGCATCGTGCGACGTGGTGATCGCCCAAGAACATGGAGATCGCCACACCAACGCGTTGCGTCGGCTCGCGAAGACGAATAGAGGCGACATGCCAAATCAACCGGGTAGCCTTACCCCGGAGATCGCCGCGTCGAAGCTACGCTTCTTCTCGCGAAGACCGTGGGAGACGGCATGCCAAATCAACCAGGCAGCCTTTCAGAGTGCGCCGGCACGGACGCCGGCACCCCAGGGAGCATCGTGTGTATCGACGGCCATGGACGGCCGTTCTGCCGCCGAACGGATTCGGCGGTCGTGAGAGAGTCCGGAGCCTGGGATGGCTCCAAGACGGGTAAAGAGCGAGCCCCTCTCCTAGAACCCGATCCCTTCCACGTCCTTCGGAATCAACGGGTACTTGATACCAGCCCATTTCTGCGTCAAGCGAACAACCTGGCAGGCGTAGCCAAACTCATTGTCGTACCAGACATAGAGGACAACGCTGTTGTCAGAGGCGATGGTCGCCTGACCGTCGACGAGACAGGCGTGGCGATTGCCGACAACGTCGCTGGATACGACGTCGGGCGAGCTATTGAAGTCGATCTGCCGCTGCAAGCGCGAGTGCAGTGATGCGTTGCGCAGAAACTCATTAAGGCCTTCACGGTCAACAGGCTTGTCGAGCGTGAGGTTCAGAATCGCGAGCGATACGTTGGGCGTTGGTACGCGAATCGCGTTACCGGTGAGCTTGCCGGCGAGCTCTGGCATGAGCTTCGCCACAGCCGATGTCGCTCCGGTTTCCGTGATCACCATGTTAAGAGGAGCACCACGACCTCGGCGGTTCTTCTTGTGATAGTTGTCGATCAGGTTCTGATCATTGGTATAGGAATGCACGGTTTCCATGTGGCCATGCTTGATACCGAACTCGTCATTGATGACTTTGAGTACCGGCACAATCGCATTGGTTGTGCAGGATGCCGCAGCGATGATCTTGTCCTCAACGTCCGCCAGATCCGCCGTGTTTACGCCGGAGACGAAGTTCGGGACATCGCCTTTACCGGGCGCCGTCAAAATGACTTTCGCAGCGCCCTTGGCTTTCAGGTGCTCGCTCAGCCCATCACGATCGCGCCAGGCACCGGTATTATCGATGATGATCGCGTTATCGATGCCGTATTCGGTGTAATCGATCTCAGCGGGACTGCCCGCATAGATGACTTTGATCACCACGCCGTTGGCGATGATGCATGAATTTTCTTCGTCGACGCGGATGGTGCCCTGGAAACTTCCGTGCACAGAATCCCGGCGCAAGAGGCTAGCGCGTTTGGCCAGATCGTCGTCACCTGCGCCTTTACGTACGACGATAGCGCGCACGCGCAGCTGCGTGCCACCGCCGGTCTTCTCAATCAGAAGACGGGCAAGCAATCGACCGATGCGACCGAAGCCGTACAACACCACATCCTGGGGTTGCTCTATCGGAGGCACGTGCCGGCCGATGACTTCGGCGCACTCGCGCTTGACGTAGTCAGTGGCCGAAATCGATTCAGATTCAGCGGCTTCCATGAGGCCGGTGGCGAGCTTGCCGATATCCAGATGACAGGGACCAAGATCCAGCTTCGAGACCGCTTCAATGACAGGGAAGCTCTCGAACTCAGACAGTTCGTTCTTCGCTATCTGGCGTACGTAGCGATGGATTTTCATGATCTGGGTAACGCTGCAGTTGTGCAGCGCTCGACCATAGCAATAGCAGACCACATTCTTTCGATAGAGCTGGCCGATGATCGGAATCATGGCCTCGGCAAGCGCTTCGCGCTCTTTCCAATCGGGGAAATAATCGTCCAAACTTGGTAATGCCACAGCAGTTCCTTGTCGTGAAAGTTGTGAAAGTTGTGAA
>CAYGQC010000237.1:0-2552 GCA_964351875.1 uncultured Pseudomonadales bacterium | reverse complement strand
CAAACTTGGTAATGCCACAGCAGTTCCTTGTCGTGAAAGTTGTGAAAGTTGTGAAAGTTGTGAAAGTTGTGAAAGTTGTGAAAGTTGCGAAGCGAAAGTTGTGAAGATAGCGGCGATAATCGCGTTGCACCTGGCAAGCGAGTCGCCACCGTAAAACGACAACGAGTGTGCTCCCCATTCGGCTGGAAAGCCTGCCCAGTCGCTTGGACCAAACCCCAGCCATCAGCCCTGTTCCGCGCGCAAGCCAATCCTGAAGGCATGCGCGAAGCGGTACGAGCAAGCGCCAAGGCACTGGCCACGAACGCCGCGTATTATCGGCACATCCCGCCGACAAGCAACCAACTGCCTCACAGACCTTGTTAGCAGGTTGTGAGGACAGCGGTATTGTGACGCCCTACCCACGCCCGACTCTTGTGCTCGCTCCAGCAGGCACTCAAACACAGCCATAACTCAGCCATTGTGGCGTGTTCAGACCCGCAGCACGCTCGGCGACCTAGCGGAAGGAGTTATTGATCGCACCAAGCTTGTCGGAACCGGGGCAAAGCTCGGCCTCGTTCAGTTGATTGAGCGGCGTATCAATGGTGTTGAGAATTTGATGGCAATCCGTCGCATCTGGATCGACGTAGAGCAATCCGGTCACGATCTCACCAGCAGCCGCGCGCTGCTGGACATGGCCCAGCGCGGCAACGCGGTCGTGCGGGTCGTAATCCGCATCGAGCTTGTTCAGTCGCAGTTCGGAGCCATCAGGCATCTGGATCGTTTCCGTGGTACCCGGCTCGTAATCGGCAGTGATCTCTGTCCCATGGGGCACAAAGTCGGACGCGATAACGCTCTCGGTATGGCCGCGAACGTACTCGTAACTCTTGGTCGAGCCGCTGTGGTTGTTGAATGCCACACAGGGGCTGATGACGTCGATAAAGGCGAAACCCTGATGCATGAGGCCCGCTTTCAGCAGCGGCACCAGTTGCCGCTTGTCGCCACTGAAGCTGCGCGCGACGAAGCTGGCGCCGAGCTGCAACGCCAGACTGACGAGATCGATGGGCTCGTAGAGGTTTGGCAGGCCCTTCTTGCTGGTCGATCCAAGATCGTTAGTCGCAGAGAACTGCCCTTTGGTCAGGCCGTAAGTGCCATTGTTATCAACGATATAGAGCATGTTTATGCGGCGGCGTACGATGTGCGCAAACTGGCCCATGCCGATCGATGCGGTATCGCCATCGCCGGACACACCGATGCAATAGAGCTCGCGATTGGCGAGCTTCGCGCCAGTGGCTACTGAGGGCATTCGGCCGTGGACGGAGTTGAAACCGTGTGAGTTGCCCAGAAAGTAGCTCGGGGTTTTGGATGAGCATCCAATGCCCGAGACCTTGGCGAACATGTGCGGTGGTATCGACAGCTCCGCACACGCCTGCACGATGGCGGCGCTGACGGAATCGTGGCCACAACCGGCACACAGCGTAGAAACGCTGCCCTCGTAGTCTCGACGCGTGAGCCCAAGATCGTTCAGCGGCAGCTTCGGATGGTGGGCCTTCGGCTTTGCAACAAAAGTCATCGTGTCACCTCCGTGAGACGTGCGCGATTGGTTGCGCTGTAGTGATCCGCAATCGAATCACGAATGAAATCCGCCGAGATCGACAACCCGGCGTAGTAATTGATAGCGACAAGCTTTGCGGGGTTGATCTCGCCTTCATTGACCAGCAACGAACGCAATTGAGCATCCCGATTCTGCTCGATCACAAACAACTCCTCGTGCTCATCGATGAACGAGAAGACTTCTTCGCTGAACGGAAACGCTCGTACGCGCAGCGTATCGACTTCGATACCTTGCTCAGACAGTTGGTCCAGTGCCTCCTGCATAGGTAGGGCCGTTGTCCCGTAGAAGATGGCCCCGACCTTCCGGCCATGACTGACAATCTCGGGCTTCGGCACGATCTTCGCTGCCGTCTCCCATTTCAGCTCCAGCCGCTGCATGTTGGCTTGATACTTCTCGGGAGACTCGGTGTAAACCGCGTACTCATCCCGCGATGTGCCGCGCGTGAAAAAGGCCCCTTTCTCCGGATGCGTGCCCGGGTAGGTTCGCGTGCCGATCCCGTCACCATCCAGATCCACATAGCGACCGAAGCGCTCAATCCTGTCGAGATCTTCAGCGCTGAACACCTTGCCTCGGTCATAACGCCTGGCATCGTCCCAATCGAACGGTTCGCTCAAGTTGTCGTTCATACCCAGTTCGAGATCCGACAGCACCAGAATCGGCGTCTGCAATCGATCCGCCAGATCGAGAGAGGTGGCGCCAAAGTCAAAGCACTCTTTCGCTGTCGATGGGAAAAGTACGACGTGCTTGGTGTCGCCATGGGAGGCGTACGCCGCAGACAGAACGTCGCTTTGCTGCGTGCGAGTCGGCATGCCCGTGGACGGTCCCGCTCGCTGGATATCCCACAGAACCGCCGGGATTTCCGCAAAGTAGGCAAGGCCAAGGAACTCGCTCATCAGCGAGACGCCTGGACCTGAAGTCGCCCTAAACGAGCGCGCTCCCTTCCATGCCGCACCAATGACGA
>CAYGQC010000236.1:0-4618 GCA_964351875.1 uncultured Pseudomonadales bacterium | reverse complement strand
CGCTTGAACGCCTCCTGCCATTTGTTCTCGCTGAAGAGCCTGGGGCTGGTTGGCAGGATCTTCTCGAGCGGTATGTCATAGGCAGAGGGCAACTCGCCTTTGAACTCGGCTCCTTCGGCGGACGGCATCATGGCGGAGACAGACTCCGGCGGGCGTGCGTTCGATTCGCTCATAGCTTTTCTCTAAGGATATTCCTAAAGGCTAAGCGTAACGCATCGCTACTCGAACAAAGAACCGGATGATTCGATTTTACTTAAAGCCGATGTTCGAGTTCGGGATCAGGCTCACCCACGGGGCCGAAGGCTCGCTCGACCACACGCAGCGCAAGCCGATCCAACAGGTTCGGATTCTGCCGAAACGAGCGGTTCACCAGGCGAGTTAACAAGACCTGCTGGCGCTCTGACGCCCACTGCCGAAATGCCTTCATCTCCATAGCTACCCTGCCAACACCTGATCCGACAAACCGGCCGGCGGCTCAGCCAGCTTCACGATGCGCCCTGGAAAGCCTTTGAAGTGCGGAATGCCTTGCTCATAGTCGAGGTATTCCGGGTCATCCGGACACAGCACCGCATCGCTGCTGATGAAAGCGCCCGCTAGCTCAGAGCTGCCCCGCATTTCTGGATACCACCAACCGTGGGGAACTCGAATGTGTCCTTCTTTCATCGACTCCTGCACGAGCACCTTCGCCGCGACCTTGCCGGTTTCCGTCTCCAGGCTCACCCAATCGTTATCGGCGATATCCTGACGTTTGGCGTCGATGGGGTGCATGAACAGCTTGGGCGTCGGCGAACGCTTACGCAGGACTTCCACCTGCCGCTGGCCGGTTTGGAAGAAGGCGTCTTCGCGCACGCCGGTGAACACCCGGTATGGATATGCCTCACTGGTTGCTGGGCCTTCTCGGTGATAGGGCAAGGGATCGAAACCCAGGTCGTCGAGCACGCTGGAGTAAAGCTCGACTTTTCCTGACGGGGTCGCGAAGCCGGTCTTTCGATACTTGCGATACTCAGGGGGTTCAACGTACATGAAGTTCTCCGTCGAGAACTCAGCGAAGCTCTTGCCTGACGGCGTGAGCCGGTAGTCGAGCATGTCCTCGATGGACGCCCACGGGAACAACTCACTAAAACCGAACCGATGCGCGAGATCGCGCCAGAATTCGAAAGTGCTCGAGGCTTCGGGTGCAGGTTCCACCGCCTTCTGCGACACCGTCAATCCCAAGCGCCAGCTCCATGAATCCGCAACGTGATTGCGCTCGCTAAAGGCATCACCCGGCAGCACATAGTCCGCCAACATCGCCGTCGGCGTCATGAACAACTCATGCGCAACGATCAACTCCTGATTCATCATGCCTTTGAGAATCTGGTGTTGGTTGGGGTAGCTCATGAGCGAATTGTTGCCGAGCGTGAAGAACGCCTTAACCGGATACGGCTTCTCGGTCGCCATTGCCCGGAACGTTGAGCTGGGGTTTGCCATGTAGCAGCCCATCACAATGTCGGCATAACGCTGTCCCCAGACACGCTCCGTCGCATCTGCAAGCTTGTCCTGCGCCCGATAGGTGTACGCGGGGTGAAGGTCTGAGCCGAGCTGCTTGTCGCGCTGTGCCTGGCTGAGCATGTCGTGATTACCCAGCTCAGACTCGGAGATGTAATTTGGATTGAAGCCGCCGAGAACTTCGCCTCCTGGAATATCCAGATTGCCTGTAATGGCACGAAGGATTGAGTGCAGTCGAATCGCGGACGTCGACGAGATCTGCATATCCGTAATGGGCGTCCAGGGAATCACCGCGCAATCAGCGCTGGCGTACAGTCGTGCTGCCTCGGCGATCAGCCCTGCAGACACACCGGTAATTTCAGCGACACGCTCCAGGGGATATTCGTTAACGCGCTCGACGAGTTGCGCAAAGCCAGTTGTGTATTGCGCAACAAATGACTCGTCGTAGAGCTTTTCGTTAATAATCACGTTGAGCCAGCCCAGGCACATCGCCGCGTCGGTTCCCGAACGCAGGCGCAGGTGCAGATCCGACTTCTCCGCCTGATCTGACACGCGCGGATCAAGCACAATCAGCTTCGCGCCATTGGCCTGCGCGGCATTGATCATGTTGTAGATAGGCGTCCAGCTGTGTTTTCTGGGGTTGTGACCAAACAGAACGATGCATTTCGAGTTAGCAATATCGGCGAACGGGAACCACCCGTAGGTCACCTTGTTCACCGCAGCAGTGTTACCCGCACACAACGAGACGCCACTAATGTAATTTGGGCTCCCAAGCGCGTTCATGAAACGCCGATCCATGCCGTGGGTCGTCTGCGTGTTCCAACCAGAGGTTGAGACCACAAACGACTCTGGACCATAACGGTCGACAACGCCTTTCAGCCGCTCACTGATCTCATCCATCGCCTGTTCGTAGGAAATCTCTTCCCACTTGTCCTCACCCCGCTCACCCACTCGCTTGAGGGGCACGGTGAGGCGCTCGGCATGGTTATGCACCTCGGGCGCGGCTGTGCCTTTGTAGCAGACGTTGCGCGCGAGCGCGGGATGATCGTGCGCTTTCACACGCGAAAGCTTGCCATCTTTGGTTTCGGTGCGTAGCTGGCAGCCGATATCGCAGATCGTGCACACCGTGTAGTTATTCTTAGTTGCGCTCATAGCGTTACCGGTTAGTGAGTTGATATTCGTTCACGTCGACAGTTCCAGTTGAACGTCGATGGCATGCGCCATTGTCTGCAGTACACCAAGCACTGCCTGTTCGTGCGCCATCTCGTTGCCACCGCTAACGGCACGACCGAGGCCGATACCGATCAACGATTCCTGGATGCAGCGATAGGTGGCAAAAACGTGGGTTTGCTGAGCCTCGGGGACGTTGGTCAGTACGTTCTGCGGTTCAAATAACGCGGAGCCTTCAGCGATCGCGTCTGCCAATCGACCACCAAAAACAGAATCGTTGCGAGAGGCCAGCCAAAGCTCGATGACTGCCTTGTACTCGGGCTGCACGACGCGCTCAAAGCCCTTGCGAACATAGTCGACAAAGCCACGAGGTTCGGTCGCCGCCGAGGTGTCCGTCTGGAGCAACATGTCGTAGACGGCTCGCAGTGCGTCCACGAAGAGGTCAGCTTGATCGGGGTAGTGATGGTTCAGCGCTCCACGGGTCAGGCCCGCTCGGCGGCATATCTCAACCCCGGAGGTACGGCTGTATCCGACGTCAACGAGGCAGGCAATGGTCGCATCGACCAGCAATCGGCGAGTGGCGCGGCTTCTCTGATCGTTCAAATTCGCTAAGGGTGCACTGGTCATGGAACATACATACATCAATGTATGCAGGTTCTCAAGCCGCGCGGTCGACCCCTCTATCCAGCGAAGACGGCCATGCTAGAGTTCAGTCACTCACTTTCCCGCAACAGGAAGTATTCAATGTCGCAATCGGAACTGGATTTTCACTCGCTCACCATGGATGCCATCGATGGTACGCCGTTCGCGTTCTCGCAACTCAAAGGCGCTGCTTGCCTGGTGGTAAACCTTGCTTCTCAGTGAGGACTCACCCCTCAGTACGCAGGTCTGCGTGCACTCGACGAATCAGGTAGCGTCAAGGTTCTCGGTTTTCCGTGCAATCAGTTCGGTGCCCAGGAGCCCGGCACAAACGAGGAGATTCTCGCCTTCGCTAAATCTAAGTTTGGCGCCGAGTTTCCGATGTTCAGCAAGATCGAGGTTAACGGCGACAACGCCTGCGATCTCTATCAGTGGCTCAAAGCCGAACAGCCCGGCGCTGACGGCAAAACCGACATTCCCTGGAACTTCACGAAGTTTCTGGTCGATGGCAACGGCGTAGCAGTCGCCCGCTTCGAACCCACGGCCAGCCCCGAGGAAATCGGCGAGCAACTGTCCAGCTATCTGAAGTGACCGCTGTGAAGCCTCGCAACGCACCACCGTCGCGGGGCTTCACTCAGAGCGAGGTAGGCCGATGACCAGATCCACAGACAAGATCGACGTCGAAAACGTCAATACGCCGGGTAATACCACACGGGTAAATCGCGCCAAGTACGAAGACATGCGAGCAGCTCTGCTGACGACGCTTCCGCAGGACTCACCAGGGTTAACGGCCAACGACGCCCGAGTGGCACTAACCCACTTGTTGGACCCAACCCTGTTCCCCGACGGCGCAACATCCGGTTGGTGGTTCAAGACTGTTCAACTGGATCTGGAAGCGAAGGGGATTGTCGCCCGAACAGAGAGCAAGCCCCTCACGTTCTACCTCGTCTAGCCCGCAGGGAGGGGCGCTTCAGCCGGCGTGATCACCACAAGCTTTCCATTCAGCCAGTCCGGCAGCCACGGCGGCACCGTCGGCCGCAAGCGGCTGAAGATGTCCGCGACGTAATCCGGCTTGTCCAGAACCACCTTGGCGTGGCCGGAGAACGCCTCCCCCTGAACGTAGAGTTCAACCGCCTGGCCGTCTCCCTCGAACTCTCGCCACCACCGGCCGTCGATCCCCATGAAAACCAGACCATCCTCGCGTAGGAAGTTGACCGGATAGCGACGTCCGTCCGATAGCGTAACGAGCATTGTTTTGGCCGCACGCTCGCCGCTCGGATTGTTTCGAATCTCCTCGATGACCTGGGCGTTGATGTCATCA
>CAYGQC010000235.1:0-4682 GCA_964351875.1 uncultured Pseudomonadales bacterium | reverse complement strand
CAAGCACGCCGAGATTCGCGCTGACCTTGCGAAGATGCACATTGCTCAGGCTGCTTCCGCCAACGACAAGCTGCAAACGAGCTAGCGATAGAAAACGTGGCTGCCGATCGTGACCGTGCGTTTGTACGGCCACTTTGGATCGATGCTGGTGTTGTGAAAGAAGATTGCGCCTCGAGTATTGTCTGAGCGATTGCCGCTTAACAGCTCTTTAGCGACCGCCTGCGCGCGCTTCCACTGTTTGAGATTACGCGGCTTATCGCTCTTGCCATCACACCACCAGGAAAACTGACAGGGCGGCTTCTCACCACCCTCGCGAATGACCTTACAGACAGTGCTCGGAAAGCCGTCGTGCGCGACCCGGTTCAACACCACGGAGCCAACGGCCTGCATGCCTTTGGCGCCTTCGCCGCGAGCTTCGAAATACATGGCAAGCGCCAGACAATCCACGGTTGCGTTGGCCGCGGATGCAACCGCGGGTTTCCGGCCGTCGCTCGCACAAGCTGACAGTGACAGGCAAGCAATCAGCAGAGCGGTGAGTAACTTAAGTTGTTGCGTCATAGCTAATTCCGAACAAACGTCGCACGCAGTGTTGCTCGCGCGAGCTGAACGTAAGCTTTCGACAACCGCCAAAAAACCAACCCACGCTCACTCTGTGACGAGCGTCACCCTAGAGCTTGCGCTCAGCTATTCGCCCGGCTCACAGGCGTAAACCTGGTACTCCACTCCACCGGGAATAACACGGCCTTCTGCCACCGTCACGAGGTGGTTTAACCACTGATAACGTTCGTCGCCCGTCTCAAAGCTCGGATGCGTCGTGAAGTTGAGATCGCCAAACTGCGTCTCCCCGCCCGATGCCCGGGCTGATGCGAAAGCTTCGTCGAAGCGCAGCCAACCGAGGTAGTGCATATAGATGTTAGCGTCGTCGTCCGTTCTCAGACAAAGGCGAACGTCAATGCGACCCCAGCCTTCGCTATCCATCAACACCCAATCAGCGCCAGGAGGCAACACATCACCAGAGAGGCGCTCGCCTTCGAAACGACCACCGGTTACGACCGCAACGGTTCGATTGCCGGCGGGTGCAGCACCAACTGCAAAATTGCCGCCAAGGTCCGCGCGAATGACAAACAAGGGTGTCAGCTTCATGAAGTTCTCCGTCGGTTTCAGTATTCAGAAAGTCGTCACGCCCATGCGCGCTTCTAGCTAGGTACATCCGTAGGCTATCAAACGAGTATACGAACGACGCAAGGCGCGCGCCGATCGCCCGAGATCAGTTTTGAGCTGCGCGAGCATCGATAAGCGGCTGCCACTCGTCTATCGCCATCGCGCCCACGCCCAGGCCTTCGCGCAGCAAACGGCGCGCCGCCCACTGAGCAACGTCGTTCGCCGGCGTCGGTACACCATGCAACCGGCCGAGCATGACGATCTCGCCATTTAAGTAGTCCGTCTCGATATCGCCTGTCCCCCTGGCGATGCTCTGCCAACTGGAACCGCCATGGCGTTCATGGCCCGGCACTTCTGCAACCCTATAGGTGTTCTCATGACGGCGAATGATCTGCTCTTTGTCGACACAGTCGATGCCGGCAGCCGAAAAGCACGCAAGCGCTTCCCGCCGCATCTGCCCAGCAATGGGTTGCCAGCCATCGACGCGGCCACTGGCGGCCTGGACAACGTTCGTGAGATTCGCGAGCAACTTGCCGTACTTCTGAGCCATAACCGACGCATCGGGCACCGCGCTGAAACCGGCTTTTGTCAGTGCACTGGTAAGTTCTTCACAGCAGGCGTCGATGCCCGAAGGGTAACAACCTGTATCGAGGATTCCACCGCAATCGACAGCGTCGGTAACGATCTCACCGGGGTTCAAAAAGCTCGCAGGCAGGTAGATGAGCATCGCGTAGACGTTCGGAAAACGCCGCAGCGCCATGCGCTCATTAGCGACGCTGTTCTGTGCGCACACAACCGCAACAGTCTCGGGAGCCGCCAGAGCGAGGTCTTCCAATGCAGCGGTCATGTGTTGCGACTTCATACACATGAGCACGCAATCGTCGCCGCGCCACTGGATCTCAGCCGGCGAGAAGACCGTTTCTATCTCGAGCTTACGGGTCTCTTCTGCCGTGATGAACGTCATGCCAGCATCGCGCAGAACCGCGCCGTGCTCGCCGCGTGCGATCAGAACGACTTCAAAGCCTGCCATGTGCAGGCGCGCACCAATCGTGCCGCCCACGCCACCAGCGCCGTAGATTACGTACCGCAAAACCAACCCTCCTTTGATAGGAGGTTAGCTTATCCCGTTAATGGCTCACGCCGCGACCAGTTGCCGATCAAGCCGCAGCGCGAGGCTGTCCAGCGTGCGAGACACCTTGGTACAGTTGCGGATCATCTCGATCTTGGGCCAGGTCGATTTCTCGCCTTCGCGAATCAATGCCTGGACCTCGTCTTCTGACAGAACCGCGAGAAGCTTGGTTGGATTGAAGAACCGCTGGCTCGGCAGGATATTGATGTCAGCGGTGTAATCCTGGCTCAGCAGGCCAAACGTCGTACGCGTCAGAACATTGAGCGGATAGACATTGCGCACCAAATCCATCGCAAACGGATAAGTCAGGCGCGACCAATCTCGAACCGCCGACTGCGTAATCGCTGCCAGCCGCCCAAAGATAGAGCTGCTCGCCGCCGGGTCCTGAAAGGCCCAAAGCACAATCGGGTTCGCCTGGCTGCTGATGAAGTGGTTGACCCCATAGAGGCGCATCAGACGACGCGCCGGCAGGTCGTCCGCTACCGAGCCGTCCACCCACAAACGCGACGCAACGTAAGGCGTGCGCTGCCCGGTTCGGGTTTTGGCGGCTAGCTGCACGGCAGGGAACACACCAGGAACCGCACAGGAAGCCAGTACCGCCTCGCGAATGTAGGCATTCGGCGACGTCACTGCATTGAGCAACCGCGAGTTCTGATGCATCTCGGCAGGTGCAACAGTAATGTTCAGATAGCGCCCAGTCTCTTCAAAAGCCTCCTCGAAGGTCATGTCGGGCACGACCGATTCGATCATCGCCCGAACATCACTCTGCTTAACCGTGCTACCGATGCGCGGATCCGCACCGTCAGCGGTGGTCTGCATCACGCTGCGCGTCGCGTCGGAGTTCAGCAGCTCTTTGAGTGCATCCTGGTGATGGGTACCGGCGATGGCGGCAACAAACGAGCCGGCGCTCGAACCAGACATCACCATGGGCAGCAAATGCTCTTCGGCAAGCGCGCGTACGACACCGATGTGAAACGGCCCAAGCGAACCGGCGCCACTGAGCATGAGCGCGGACCGACCAAAACAATCGGACGCTCGGCGAAAGAAGGCGACTTTCTCGGCTTGGGTCACATCGCTGTCGGGCGTATCGGCTAATTGATCGATGGCTGTAGCCAGCTCACGGATATAGGTACCAATGAGCTCTTTGGTACCGAAGCGAGCTCGAGTGTAGAGGCGGCTAGAGCCCATGCCGCCCATGTTGCCGTGGATACCTTCATGCAGGTAGTACAACAGGCGGTGAGCATCACCCGAACTCTTTACTTCTCGAAGTTCCTCAAGACGAGCCCGTATGATCTTGTAATCATAGAGATCTGTTGCATCGCGCTTTTTCCAGAGGTCAGCGCCGGTGCGAGCATCGTAGGCTTTAGCCTCTGCAGTCCATTCGGCATAGGTTGTCGCCGGTTGTTTCTTCGCCATGAATCTTCCTAGCCCGTTTCGCAATTTCTCGCAGCTCCAAGCCGGGGACTGCGCCGCCTAAATCGTGCGCTGCGCAACAAGTTGTGCGCCGCAACAATACGTCAGAGTAGCGCGTATTGACGGGGCGCGCAGCGACTTTTCACCAGTTTGCTTCCCTGTTGATCGCCAACACCGTAAAACTAGTTGCACTAAACGACCCGCCCCTCGGCTTGGGTATCCGTTCGACAAACGAGCCGAAATCTCAATTATTGTCTACTTGACTGACAGTACTAGAGCCCTTAAAAAGGTTCTGGGGGAGCACATCGAATTTCGCGGTCGAGCAGTACGCAGATCATTGGAACGTCAGTCGGCCGAGCCGAAAAGCTCGCAGGAGGGCGCTCTTTAGGCCCAATTTGCGGCGCTAAGAACGCCGCGGTCAATGCCACTGGGTACCGAACTTCGACCAAGGATTGGTAGTCGATATCGCTCAGAAGGAAGCAAATCGATTTCCCAGGGAGGGAGATATGACTTCAATGTACCGCTGGCTCAGCCAGCGCTTAGCAATGATGTTGGTCGTTGCGATCACCTCTGTGAGCGCCTACGCCGACAACTTTGGCGTATTGCTCGATGAAGGCACAGCGACAGCTGGCTACAATCTGTTCTCAACGTATCGAGGCCAAACGGTCTATCTGATCGACAACGCCGGACGCATCGTTAACCAATGGGACGAACCTGACGGTTACGGCGCAGGAGCGTCAATGATTCTCACTCCCACGGGAACTCTGGTGCGTACCGTACTCGACGGTGGGAGCCCATTCGGGGGCGGTGCCGGTATCGGTGGCCTGGTCCGAGAATACGACTGGGACGGCAACATCATTTGGGAAGTGGACATGGGCGATGAATTCGCCACGTCCCACCACACGCTACTGCGCATGCCAAACGGCAACTTCATGGTCACGGCCTATGAAACACAAGATTGCACCGGCATGGCTGGATG
>CAYGQC010000234.1:0-4703 GCA_964351875.1 uncultured Pseudomonadales bacterium | reverse complement strand
AACCGGTACTCAGCACGGTCGATGGCGTCGGCGAGGCTCGCATCTTGAGCAGTGGCCTCTTCGCGATGCGAATCTGGCTCAATCCGGCGCGCATGGCAGCGTTCAATGTGACTGCGACTGACGTCAATGCTGCGCTACGCAAAGACAATTTCATATCCGCGGCGGGCACCACTCGCGGCGAGTTGGTGCGCGCGAGCGTCGATGCGGAAACGGACGTGTCCGACCCGGAGAAATTTGCCGACATTGTGGTGCTACAGGATGGCGATCGACGAGTACGCCTTGGGGATATCGCGACCATTGAGCTCGCGAGTGAGACGTACGAATCGGCGGTGTTCTCCAGTGGCAAAGAGACGGTTTTCATATCCATCACCGAAGCGCCAGGTTCAAACCCGCTGCAGATGGCTGCAAACGTAAAGCAGAAGGTCGCGGAGTTGGACAACCAACTGCCGGCGGACATGACGATTTTCCTCGATTCAGATCTGTCGATCTACATCGGAGAAGCGCTGAACGAAGTTATGACGACGCTGGTAGAAGCGTCGATCATCGTCGTGCTCGTCATTCTTCTGTTTCTCGGCTCGCTGCGCGTTGTCGCGATTCCGATCGTCGCCATTCCGCTATCTCTAGTCACAGTGCTGTTCCTGATCTGGACGATGGGGTTCTCGATCAATCTATTGACGTTGCTAGCGATGGTGATCGCCATCGGCCTGGTGGTGGATGATGCGATTGTGGTGGTTGAGAACGTGCATCGGCATATCGAGGAAGGCAAACAACCGATGGAGGCTGCGCTTATCGGCGCGCGCCAGGTTGCGCTGCCAGTGGTCGCGATGACGTTAACGCTGGTTGCGGTCTATCTGCCGATTGGGTTTCTGGGTGGCCTAACGGGTGTGTTGTTCAGTGAGTTTGCGCTCACTCTGGCGGGCGCGGTGATTGTCTCCGGCGTGGTCGCGTTAGTGCTGAGCCCAATGATGTGTGCGTATCTCTTGAAAGACCAC
Organism: uncultured Pseudomonadales bacterium; assembly: GCA_964351875.1. GTDB lineage: Bacteria > Pseudomonadota > Gammaproteobacteria > Pseudomonadales > Azotimanducaceae > JANSWO01. The sequence goes on along the minus strand of CAYGQC010000234.1, from coordinate 3,711 downwards.
GAACATCAGGGCCGAGTGGCATCCTGGCTCGACGCGCGCTTTGACCAGCTAAACAGTGTATACGTGAGTTGGCTCGCGCACTGTGTAAACAATCGTGGTGCGGTGGTTCTGTTCGCGTTCGTGATCTTCGCAAGCCTTCCCGTGTTTTACCTGCTGGCGCAGAAAGAGTTGGCTCCTGACGAAGACAGCGGCAGCATTTTCGCCGTGGCGACTCCGCCCGACTACGGCAGTCTCGAGTACACCAATTACTTCCTCGATGAGATGGTTCAGGCGTGGAAGGTCATTCCGGAAGTCTCGCACTCTTGGCAGGTCAACGAGCCTAACTCGGTCTTCGGTGGCATTGAACTCAAGCCCTGGTCTGAGCGAGAGCGAACGCTCGAAGAGATCCGTCAGGAAGTTCAGGCCAAATACGACAAGATCAGTGGGCTCGAAATTTTCACGTTCGCGGGTGGCGGTTTGCCTGGGGCGTCTTCCGGGTTGCCGGTTAAGTTCGTGATCTCGGCAAACGTTGGCTATGCAGAGCTCGAACGTGTGGCAGAAGAAGTGCTCGCTGGCGCGCGACAATCGGGCCTTTTTGCCTTCGTCAGCAAAGACCTGCGCTTCTCTCGACCCGAGGTGAAGGTTGCTATTGATCGAGAGCTGGCGGCGCGCCTTGGCATTTCAATGTCGGAGATCGGTGAGACGCTGCAGGTCATGCTGGGTGAGGCAGAGACGAATCGATTCAGTATCGAAGGCAGAAGCTACAAAGTCATTCCTCAGGCGGATCGAGACTTCCGTCTGACGAAAGAATGGCTCGAGCGTTACTACGTCCGGACCAGCGAAGGTGGCCTGGTGCCGCTCTCCACGGTCATCAGCCTCAGCCAAACGGTGGAGCCCAATACACTCAGGCAGTACCAGCAACTGAACAGCGTCACGTTGCAAGGCTTGATGATGCCGCCGAACTCGCTGGGTGATGGCCTCGCATTCCTTGAGAAGACTCTGCTGGACGTTGCCCCCTCTGGCTATCGGGTGGGATACGAAGGTGCATCCCGACGGTTTATCGAAGAGAGCCAGGGCTTTCTGCTGCTGTTTGGCATGTCTCTAATCTTCATCTACCTGGTGCTGTCAGCTCAATTCAACAGCTTTCGAGACCCGCTGATTGTGCTCGTTAGCGTTCCATTGTCTGTATTTGGTGCGCTGGTACCGCTGGCGCTGGGCGTGGCGACGCTGAATATCTATACCCAAGTGGGCTTGCTGACGCTGATCGGGCTGATCAGCAAACACGGTATCCTGATCGTGGATTTTGCTAACGCTCGTCTGAGTGACGGGGTCAGTCGAACCGAAGCCGTACTCGAGGCGGCAAAGCTCAGGCTACGCCCGATATTGATGACAACCTTTGCCACCGTCCTGGGTGTGTTGCCGCTTCTGGTGGCGTTCGGCGCGGGCGCCAACTCACGCTTCGCGATCGGTCTTATGATTGCAGCGGGCATGCTGGTGGGGACGCTGTTTACGCTCTTTGTCTTGCCAACGTTCTATGTGCTGCTCGGCCGGGAGCATGGGGCAGCCAGTCATTCGGTACAGCCTGATCCCGCGTTGCCGAACACGGATGCACCGGTGGGTGCTTGACCAGCTGATACGCCTCGCTTTGTTCCCTGGGGAGGGCTAACAGGATGATTGACTACGCTGCCGTGCCGATAGAGGAGGCCGCGCTCACCGGTATGGCGCTCGCGGTACATGCTGCCCAGAGGCCTCACGATTTTGCGATCGCTGATCAGCATGGCCAGTCCTTAAGCTGGTTCGAGTTCAACGCGGAAATTAACAGGCTCGCTCGTCACTTCAGATCGCTAGGTCTCGGCCGTGATGACGGGGTCGCGCTGTTGTGTCGCAACCGCGTCGAGTTTGTCGTTGTGTTTATGGCGGTGCTACGTGCGGGGTTGCGGGGCACACCGATCAATTGGCATCTGACTCCGGAAGAGGTCGGCTACATAGTCGACAATTGCGACGCGAAAGTATTTGTTGCCGATGCGTTATTCGCAGAGCAATGCAAGTTTGTTGCGAGTGAGTGCCAGACAGTGCAAGAGCTGATCAGCATCGGTGGTGCCCTTGAGGGCTTCGATGATCTTGCGGCTCTGATGGCTGAGCAATCGCCGGCCAATCTGGAAGAGCCCAAACACGGCACGACGATGCTCTATACCTCGGGCACAACCGGGCATCCAAAAGGTGTCTATCGCAAAGACCAACCGCCTGTCATGCCGGATACATCGCCGGAGGCTTTTGATCGCTCCAGTGTCTCGCTGTGCACCGGGCCGGCTTACCACGCCGCGCCGCTGGCGATCGATATCCTGGGCCCGCTGGTCTCCGGGTGCGCGCTGGTCCTCATGGATAAGTGGGAGCCGCTACGTTGCCTGGAATTGATTCAGGAGCATCGCGTCACGCACTGTCACATGGTCGCTACGATGTTTCATCGATTGCTCCAGCTCGGCGAGCCGGCGCGTCAACAGTTCGATGTCACAAGCGTCCGTCGTCTCGTACATGGTGCGGCGCCATGCCCCGTGCACGTCAAACGGCAGATGATCGACTGGTTTGGCCCCGTGATTTACGAGTATTACGCCGCCACTGAAGGCAGCAACGGCTTTCTGATTGACTCCCACGATTGGCTGCGTAAGCCGGGTAGTGTGGGGCGCCCGGATCCGGCATTCGACAATCGTCTGTTCGATGATGACGGCGCGGATGTGCCTCAGGGGGAAGTCGGCACGCTATACATGCGCGCGCCGACAGTTGGGCGCTTCGAGTACTACAAAGATGATGGCAAGACCCAGTCTTCCTACCGCGGTGACTATTTCACGCTTGGTGACATGGGCTATTTCGACGAAGACGGATATTTCTTTCTTACGGGTCGAAGCGCGGAGTTGATCATTTCCGGCGGCGTCAACATCTACCCTTCCGAAGTGGACGCCGCCGTCTTGCAGCACCCAGCGATTTCCGATGTTTGCAGCATCGGCGTGCCGAACGATGATTGGGGTGAAGAGGTGAAGTCTGTCGTGCAACTCAATGCGGGATATGCGCGGAGCGATGAGTTGGCGGCCGAACTGATCGGATTCACAGAAAACCATCTGGCGCGCTTCAAGCGGCCGAAGAGCATCGACTTTGTCGACGAGCTGCCACGGCTACCGACTGGCAAGATTCAACGCCGAATTGTTCGCGAGCCTTACTGGGCTGGCCGCGATCGCTTGATCTAACACTGGGCTCTGAGGAAAATCGCCTATGCCGTTTGCCAACATCAACGGAGCCAGGCTCTGGTACGAGGTCATGGGGGAGGGTGAGCCCGTCCTCCTGCACCACGGCTACACAGCATCGCGCGAAAACTGGCTACCGGTCGCGCAGCGACTGCGGGATCACTATCAGGTGATTCTGATGGAGTGTCGCGGCGTCGGTGAAAGCGAAGATACTACTGACGGCCACTCGCTCCCCCAGTACAAGGACGACGTGCTCGGCATGGCCGACTTTCTCCGGCTTGAACAGTTTGCCTACGCCGGACACAGCATGGGAGGTGGCATTGGCTATCTGCTTGCAACAGGCCACCCTGAACGACTGAGCAAGCTGATTCTGATGGCGCCGATTCCCAGCGGCGGCATTCCCGGCGAACCGGACGTCGCGCGTGTTGAAGAAATCTTGGGCATGCGATCGACGCGCGGGGAAACCCGCTTTCGCGCAGAGCAAATAGCCCAACGT
>CAYGQC010000233.1:0-4726 GCA_964351875.1 uncultured Pseudomonadales bacterium | reverse complement strand
GACACCAGGCAGGGCACTTTGCTGCCATCGGCCAGGACGAAGATGAGTTCCTTGTTCTGGTAGCTACCTTCGCTCGCCAGCAACTGTGCGGTCTCGTCGAGACTGTCGCTGCTCTCGAAGATGTTCATCTCGTCGAGTGGTTTGCCGATCAAATCCTCGCGGGAGAAGCCAGAACCGTGCAAGAGCACATCGTTGATGTCGTAGAGGGTCTGGTCTGCGGCTCGGATGATGCAGATCCCGTCCGGGCTGTGGGAGAACACGCGCGCGAACTTGTCTTCGCTGGCGCGCAGGGCAGCCTCCGCGCGGACCCGCTGGGTTACATCGCGTCCCAGGCAGAGCACGGACCGCTCACCGTCGATCTCGAGGAATGTCAGTGAGATCTCGACGTTAACGGGCTCGCCCTCGATCGTCAGGAGTGTCACCTCCCGGTCTTGAATCTCGCCCGATTCGTTGAGTTCCTCAACGATCTCTTCCCGTACTTGAGCGTCTGCCCAGAAGGCGGCGGCCACGGCATTGTTGCCGATTGTCTCTTCGCGGGTGTAGCCGAGTAGCTGGGTGAAGCGCTCGTTGAAATCCAGAACTTCAAAATCGGCGGCTTTCAGAATCAGAATGGCGTCCGGGCTCGCGTGAAAGATCGTAGAGAACCGTGCCTCGCTCTGGGACAGTTGCTTTTCAGCCTCGACTTCATAGGTGATTTCCCGGCACATCATCACCAGCCCTTCGATGCCGGGCGCGGAGAGCTGGTTGGTGAGCCTGGCTTCGACGATTACCGGGGTGCCGTTCACGATCAGATCAAGTTGGGAGATGTCAGCGACGCCTTTCTCCAGGACCCGTCGACGCGCATTTACCAGTCTCTTCTCGGAATCGCCTTCAGCGAGGCTGATCAGCGAGCGCCCGACCAACGGCAGATCATCGCCGATAATTCGGGCGGCCATCTGGTTGGCATAGGTAATCTTCAGGCCTTGATCGAGGATCAGAATGAGTTCGTTTGAACGCTCGATCATATTGCGAAATCGGGTTTCGCTCTTGGCGAGTGCGCGTTGCACGTTACGTTGGTCAGTGAGGTCGATCAGCTGAAGAAGCTGTTCGCTTCCGTCGCTGACGGGTTTTCGGTGTGCGGCAACCCAGACCTTGCTGCCGTCACTTCGTGTTATCTCGCCGTTGACGTTAGCAGCATCACCCGACTTATCGAGAAGCGAGCTCCAGACCATACGTCCGGGAAGGCTCGTCAGCGACCGTCCCACGACGTCGTCGCTCGATTGTCCGAGAAGCTCGCAGAACTTGGCGTTGGCGACCGAGATGAGTTGCTCGTTGCTGATCAGGGCGATGCCGGTGGGTGCTTCCGCAAAGGCGTTGTCGATCTGATCGTTACTGATGCGCCCCCTGTTCGGATCCCATATCAACAGGCTGGCCGAGAGCCACAGCAAGATCAGGGCGAGCAGGCGATCGACCGACAGGGCCGCGAGCCCCGCTGCACTGGTAAAGCCGCCGTGTACCAGGGGGCCTAGCAGGAGCAGCAGTGATGAGATGCCAGCCATGGCGAGGATGGACCCTCGCCCGGATATCGTGCCGGTAAAGACGATGCCCGCGATAAGCAGTGCGCCGGTGATCGTCGCAGATTGCACGTAGAAATCAGCGGTGACCGCCGTCGCAATGGCTAACACCAGCGTGATGATCGAGCCCGGAGTGGCGGAGCTCATAGGAGTGGCGCACCCGAACTGGCGCCGCTGGCGGCGACGAGCGCAGCAGCGCGTCGTTGCGCATGCTGGGCATGTCTTTGATGATGCGAACCTGTGCGCACTGGGATGACTTCCATGATCAAGCAACTAAAGCTACCTGCGGCGGGGCGAGGCCTCCACGACATCACGCAGAAAGTCACTGAAGTGGTAACCAGTGCCGAGGTAAGTGAGGGTTTGGTCACACTTTTTCTGCAGCACACGTCAGCCAGTCTGCTGATTCAGGAGAACGCAGACCCGGCGGTATTGGATGATCTTGAAACCTGGATGGACCGAGCGGTCCCCGACGGTGATGCTGCCTATACGCACACAGCCGAAGGTCCCGATGACATGCCTGCGCACATCAAGGGCGCGCTAACGTCAGTCTCGCTCGCCATACCTGTCGTTGAGGGTCGCTTAGCGCTGGGGACGTGGCAGGGGATCTACCTGTGGGAGCACCGTAGTGCACCCCATGAGCGGAGCTTGATCGTTCACATTGGCAGTTGATGCGCTGGTTTGTCAGTTGTCCTGCTGCTCACGCAATTCAGCCATCCATTGCCGGTGGCGCTCCGGGTCGATCATCATCGACGCAAAGTAGCGCAGCATGTCCGCGTGTTCTGGCTGGAGGTGAGCTTTGTTCATGGCAGCATCACCTGCATTGCTGTCGATCCACTGAAATACGCCGAGCAGGCCATCGACGCCGCCTAGCTGGACATCACAGGCGCGGCTAACGATGTCGTGAACGTCTTCGAGATCGTCGTCATCGATGCCGCTGCCAGCGGGGTCCATGACCAGGTTGCTCCACAGCGTCGCAACCGACAGACGGTATATATCCCGATCGATGAACCTGTCTGTGACGAGCGCGCGCTCGGTAATGCTTGCGAGGATCGGCTCGAGAGCCTCTGCGAGAGGGCTGCTCATCGGCCGCGAATGGCCTTCAGATCCTCCAGGGTTTCGGTTAGTCGTTCGATGCGCGCCTTGATGTCCTCGAGATCGTCATCGCGTGCTGGCTTGTTGCCTACGCGCTGCCGGGCGGCTTCAAGTAGCCGATCGGAATCGCGCTCTTCGGCAATGAAGCGGCCGAGCAGCGCGCCGGTTTGCGGATCAATGTTGGGATCGTCAAAGAGGTGATTCAGCGGGTCTCGATCGCCAGCGGATTGGCTTTTGGGCAGGACCTGGGCGAACTTCTCGGCATCATTTGCCTGGCTCGCTGAGAGTGACAGGTGCGCCTCAAACGTTGCGGATGGTTTGGTGCGAACCTCAAAGCCAAGCTCGCATATGCGTTTGGCGAATGATGCTGCGTGTTCGCGCTCACGAATAGCAACGATATTGAGCGTCCGCGCTAGCGCTGGATCGCGCGTGGTCGCCGCCCAGCTCGATAGAATCTCCCCACCGCGCTGTTCGCCTACCGCGATAGCGTTTAACAGGCCGAGGTAAGTCGGTTTGTCACTCATGTTGTGCGCCTTGTTCCGGAGAGGGTGGGAGGGCTTGCTGGCCTGGTGTCGCGTCGTACGCCTCGACAGTCAGACGGTCAACCCGACGACTCTCGATTTCCTGTTCTATTCAAAATCTCTATGCGACCCCCGCGCGAGCATGTGGCGCGTCGGGAGTGAGTTGCATTGGATGACGATCGGCAGTGCAGGTATCGTAGCCAGCCAGCCGGTTTCACACACTCTGAGTGAAAAGCTACCGCGTTTACACCTTGTTGTCATCGCAGCGGTGAAACTGGTGCGCGATTTTGCCAGCGAGCGGAGAGAACAACACGTGATGCAGTACGACCGGGCCGAACTACCAGCCCACCATGATCAGATTCGCCGGGATGTGCGCGCGTTCCTCATTGAGGCTTTTCCAGTCGATCGGCGGGCAAACTCGGATTTCACCTCTGGCCACAATCCGGAATTCTCGGAGCGTCTGGGCCAGCAGGGCTGGATCGGGATGACCTGGCCAGCGCAATATGGCGGCGGCGAGAAGACGTTCTTCGAACGCTATGTTGTGACCGAAGAGCTTCTCGCCGCCGGTGCGCCGGTCAGCGCTCACTGGATTGCCGATCGACAAAGCGGTCCGCTCCTCCTGCGCTATGGCAGCGAAGAGCAGCGTCAGCGCTACCTTCCGGACATTACTGCCGGCAAGTCCTACTTCTCAATTGGAATGAGCGAACCAGGGTCAGGTTCGGACCTCGCCTCGGTACGCACGAGCGCAGTGCGCGCCGACGGTGGCTGGGTGATCAATGGCACCAAGCTCTGGAGTACCGATGCCCACCGCAACCACTTCATGATTGCACTCGTGCGCACGCAACCGGTTTCCGACAATCGGCATGCGGGTTTGTCTCAGTTTGTGATCGACCTGCGCGCCGACAACGTCGCGGTTCGGCCCATTCTGAACATGGGCGGGCAGGAAGATTTCAATGAGGTCGTTTTCGAGGACACCTTCGTTGCCGACGAGCGCATGATCGGTAACGAAGGCAACGGCTGGGAGCAGGTCACCAGCGAACTCAGCTACGAGCGTAGTGGCCCCGAACGGTTTCTCTCGGCTTTCCGGGTCTACGTCGAGCTGGTTCGCGCCGTCGGTCCCAATCCCTCGGACGCTCAGGCGGCGACGATCGGTAAGCTCGCGGCGCATTTTCTCACGCTGCGCCGCATGTCGATCTCTGTGGCGGGCATGCTCGAATCAGGGGGCAATCCGATGGTTGAAGCTGCGCTCGTAAAGGAGTTGGGCAACAACTTCGAGAAGGAGCTGCCAGATATTGCTCGCGCCGCTCTTGCGGGCGGCGCTCGCCCTGCGGCGTTTGAAGCTGCCTATCAAGACACGATGCTGGGTTCGCCCGCGTTTACGCTGCGCGGTGGCACCCGAGAAATACTTCGGGGCGTCATTGCCCGCGGACTGGGGCTCAGGTAATGGAACAGATGTTGATAGACAGCGCAGAGCGAATGCTGCGCGACGAGTGCGATAAGGCGTTGCTAGATAGCGCAGAGCGCGGGGATTTCCCTGAGGCGTTGGCATCGCTACTGGCC
>CAYGQC010000232.1:0-4727 GCA_964351875.1 uncultured Pseudomonadales bacterium | reverse complement strand
TGCGTCCGAGATGCAGATCTTCGGCGCTAATCGCTTGGCAGAGCCACGTGCATCGGTTTTAGCACAACGCCACAGCGTCCCTCTTGCCGGTTTCTTGTTCGGCTTGTGCTCAACAGCACGATCAATCCGCAGGAGGCCAGAGCACTGGTCCACCAGACAGGTAGGGACGTTACCGAGCGTCAAAAGACGCGACAATTGACCACGGTCGACAGCGCCAGTCAAACGCCATGTCACGGCGCTCTGTGCTAGCGTAGCGCTCCAGATTCACATTGCATTCGTTCCTGGGAGGGGAGACAGCATGACTGACGCAAGCGGCCGGGTTGCCGGCAAAGTCACCATCGTTACCGGCGCGGCATCAAATCCGGGTCTTGGCAGAACAACGGCACTGATCCTAGCCGAGCAAGGCGCTCGACTGGTCGTGACTGACGTTGACCTTGAGGGTGCGGAAAGTTGCGCAGATGAGATCAAGGCAGCCGGCGGTGAGGCCATTGCCCTACAGCAGGACGTCACCGACGAAGCCGGTTGGGATGCTTTGATGGCCGCGACCCTTGAGCACTACGGACGGCTCGATGTGCTCGTCAATAACGCCGGCATTGCGGTGCTCGATCGATTGGAAAATCTGAGCCTGGATCAGTGGAAGAAACAGATCGACGTCAATCTGACCTCCGTGTTTCTGGGTTGCCGGGCGGCCATCAAGCCTTTACGCGCCGCAGGTGGCGGCTCGATCATCAACCTGTCTTCCGTCGCCGGTCTGCGTGGGCTGCAGACCTGTAGCGCGTACGGCGCATCCAAAGGCGGTGTTCGCATCATGTCCAAATCCATTGCCGTGGAACTCGCAGGCGACAACATTCGCTGCAACTCAGTACACCCGGGCGTCATCTGGACAAACATGCAGGCTGCTGCGACTGGCTCCGATGATCCGGCAGACGCACGTACCGCGACGGACCGAATCCCACTTGGCCGAGCCGGCAAACCCGAAGACATCGCCAACTGCGTTCTGTATCTCGCCTCGGACGAAGCCAACTACGTAACGGGCGCCGAGTTTGTTGTCGACGCAGGCATGACCGCCGGATAACCAATACGGAGATCGATGATGATCGTAGGCATTCATCACGTGGCGATCTCCGTGCCAGACCTGGCACGCGGGATCGAGTTTTACACGCAAGCGTTCGGGTTCACCGTGGTGCAGCAGAGTAGCTTCGACGGCGATCAACCCCAGGTTGATGCCGCGATTGGGCTCTCTAATGCCGCCGCTGACATGGCGATGCTGAAAGCGCCGAACGCGTTTGTAGAACTATGGCAATACCGGCATCCGGAGCCTGAGGACAAGCGCTCACGACCGTGTGACCTCGGCTACCCACACTTCGCATTGCAAGTTGATGACATCGAGGCCGAAGTCGAAAGGCTTAAAACTCACGGCATGACCTTCGTTGGCCCCAAGGCCGTCAACTTCGGCTCCTCAAGTGCCCTGTACGGCAAAGACCCGTTCGGCAACGTCATCGAGCTGTACGACATTCGCGATCCGAATACCGCACAGCTCGCGCGAACCCAGGAGTAGCTTGCGTGCGCGCAGCGTTTCTACCAGAACACGAAGCGTTTCGCGCTGAGGTGCAGCGCTTCATCAAAAGCGTGTTTCCGACGCCGGCCAATATGGAAACAGACGGCCAGGCCATCTGGGATGCCGCTCTCATCAAGAAAGGATGGCAGGCCTACAAGTGGCCTAAAGAACACGGCGGTACCGGCTGGAACGTCGTCGAGAAATTCATCTGGGAAACGGAAACCGGGCTTAACAACCTGCCGGCGCAGATACACGGCTCAGGCGTATCGATGATCGGTCCGATCCTATGTGGCTTCGGCACGGATGAGCAGAGAAAACGGTTTCTGCCTCGCATCCTCAACGCCGATGACGACTGGTGCCAGGGTTACTCCGAACCGGGTGCCGGTAGCGATCTGGCCTCACTGCGCACAAAAGCGATCTCAGACGGCGACGTCTATCGCGTCACCGGCCAGAAAATCTGGACGTCGGGTGCCCACCGTTGCAACTGGATGTTTGCGCTGGTTCGCACGAAAGAAGACGGAAAGAAACAGGCCGGCATCACGTTCCTGCTCATCGACATGAAAGACCCAGGCGTATCGGTCACTCCCATCATCTCGATTGACGGCTACCACAGCTTGAATGCCGTGGGCCTGGACAACGTAGCCGTTCCATTTGAGAACCGAATTGGCAAGGAAAACGCTGGCTGGACCGTCGCCAAGGGCCTGCTGACCCACGAGCGAACGGGACTGGCCTTCGTGCCGATGTCCAGGCAGAAGCTGGCTTGTCTCAGACACGAAGCAACCGTCGCAGGCCTGCTGGAAGATCCAGCCTTCGCCAGCAAACTGGCGAGCATCGAAACCGAGTTCGCCGCACTGGCGACTCTCGAGCTGCGCGTGCTTGCCGATACAGCATCGGGCGAGGCTCCAGGCAACGAATCTTCGCTGCTGAAACTCAAGGGAACGCAAATCCTTCAGCGCATCACGGAATTGCTTTCAGAATCTACGGGCTACTACGGCGTGCCCTATCCGCTGGGCGACAACGGCAAGCCCGCCCTCGAGCGTCCCGGCCCACGTTACGCGGCACTCGAGCAGGCGCAATACCTGATCGCCCGCTCGGCAAGCATCGCCGGCGGCAGCGACGAAGTGCAATACAACATCATTGCCAAACACGTACTGGGCCTGTAACCAGGATGCAGCATCTACTCGCCCTAACATTGATCGGAGCTACGTCATGAGCGACAACGCAGAAGCCATCAAGGGGCCACTTTGGGCCAACCGCAACTGGGCCATCGATGCCGGCAAAGGCAGCATTCACGACGACGACACCGCTGAAGAACTGGGTTTTCGTGGCGGCACAGTGCCCGGCGACGTGCACATGAATCAGTTTGTGCCCGTGGTTCTCGAGCGCTTCGGGCGCGACTGGTTCAGTAACGGCCACCTGTCTTTAATATTTAAGAATGCCACCGTAGATGGCGAGCCGGTTAGAGCCATCGCTGAACCCATCGGCAGCGACGGCATGGCCGCCGTTCGCGGCGAACGCGAAGACGGCATGCTCGTGTGCGTCGGCAGTGCAGGCCTCGGCGACTATAGCCAGAGCGCGATGCGTACCGCCAATACGTATCCGTGCGAGCCGGAGGAACTCAGCATCCTGCGCCGGGTGAAGCCTGGCATATCGCTCGGCGACTATGACATCGAGGCCAAACCCACGCGCCAGTTTGAGTTGCTCGAAGCCGGCCTGATCAGCGACGCACTAGACGACTACCGCATAGCCGACGACAACGGCCAGGTCATCGCGTGCCCATCAACAATCGTGCAGCACCTGTGGGGCATTCCCATGGATGGCCTGCGACCGCTGGTCGAGGATGCTGTGGGTTTGTTCGGCGCGATCGAATTTGGTTTCGATGCGGGGCCCTGGCGACTGCCTGGGAAGTACACGTTGCGTAGTCACGTCGTGAGTCTGGGCCAGAGCCCCAAGACAGAAAACCTGTGGTTCGAAACACGAGCGTTCGATTCAAACGACGTGCCAGTCGTTACGTTTCGAATGATGCTGAGGTTTGTGAAAGGCTCGTCTACCTAAGCCACGACGTCCGTTCAGACGCAGCGATACAACCAGGAGCTTCGATGACCAAGCTGAAAACCCGAACGCTGTTCTACTACAGCCTGACCGACATGCCAGTCATGATGTCGCTGTTCCCGGTTCTCGTCTTCATTCCGCGCTACTACTCCTCAGACCTTGCCATTCCCCTGGTTGTCGTCGGCACGGTTACGCTCATCGTGCGCATCATGGACGTCATCACTGACCCGCTCATGGGTTATCTGAGTGACCACACCAACTCGCGGTTTGGCCGCCGCAAGCCCTGGGTCGCACTGTCGACACCCATATTGATGCTGTCGATCTATCAGCTGTTCCTACCGCCGGACGATGCGGGCTGGGGCCACCTAATGCTTTGGAGCGCCCTGCTCTCCATTGGTACCACCATGATGCTTATCCCCTACTACGCCTGGGGCGCTGAGCTATCACCAGACTACAACGAGCGATCGAGAATCGCCGGCGCCAGAGCAATGTCTGGAGTGGTCGGCTCACTGACCGCACAGCTAGTGCCTGCTGGCGCGTTGTTTTTCTTCGCCATTGGCGGTAGCGAATCCGTCCTGACGATCGTCGGTGTCACGATGTTGGTGGTGATGCCGCTGTGCGTGATGACGACGCTCGCGGGCACGCCAGAGCCTGCTGTGCAGTTAACGACGCGCGTACCGCTGCTGCCAGGATTGAAACTGATGTGGCAGAACCAGCCGTTCCGACTGCTGATCGTGTCCTTCATGCTCGGCCATGTCGGACTGGCCATCACGACGCCGCTCTATATTTTCTTCGTTGCGGACTGGCTAGGCGAAGCAGAGCGAGTGATCTACATGCTGTCCTGCTTCTACCTAACCAACCTTGCCGCGATCCCGGTCTGGGTGTGGCTCGCCAATCGCTTCGGCAAACATCGCGCTTACATCGCCGCCTTCGGTCTCATCGCGATCGCACACCCCTTCTATCTGCTGCTCGATCCGGGTGATTTCTGGTACATGCTGCCAATCACCATGGTCACCGGATTCGCCGCAGGTGGGTTTTCACAATCGCTGCCCAACGCCATGAAGGCTGACGTCATCGACCTCGATCACGTGCGCAGCGGTGAGAATCGTGCGGCGTT
>CAYGQC010000231.1:0-4785 GCA_964351875.1 uncultured Pseudomonadales bacterium | reverse complement strand
CTCGTGTCAACGCTTGGGTTTCTGATGAGCATTCCGGGGCAGACCATGGGAATGGCGGTGTTCGCGGACCCGTTCATTGATGCCTTTGGCCTGACCCGTACCCAGTTGTCGATGGCCTATCTGTTCGGTACGACCGGAAGCGCGCTATTCCTCACCCGAGCAGGCCGCTGGTATGACCGCTTTGGCGCGCGGGTTCTTATCGTCGCCGCCTCGATCATTCTCGGATTGACCCTGGTTTTCATCGCGGCGATAGATCGAATCGGTTTGGGGCTCGCTGCGGCGCTCAGCATCCCGCTGGCGATGACCACGTTCCCGCTCATTTTGCTGGGCTACTTCGGCGTTCGATTTGCTGGCCAGGGTGTGCTGACGTCGGCCTCGCGTAATGTGCTGCTGATGTGGTTCGAGCGGCGGCGCGGCCTGGTCTCTGGCGTTCGCGGCGTTTTCGTGTCGCTGGGCTTTGCGGTAGCGCCTATCGTGCTTGCCTGGCTTATCGACGTTTACGGCTGGCGTGGTGCGTTGCTGATGATGGCTGCGTGGGTCGGCATTGGCTTCGCTTTTGTCGCGCTGCTCACCATTCGTGACAACCCGGAAGTCTGTGGCTTGATGCCGGACGGCGGGCTGGTGAGCGACGACAGATCGGAGACCGTCGTTCGAAGGCCATCGCGAACCTTGGAACAAGCCCGACGAGACCCGGTGTTCTGGATCTACGCGCTGCCACTTTCGATGCACGCGCTTTTTGGTACCGCTGTCACCTTCCACATCGTCGCTATTTTTGCCGAGGTCGGACGAGACAGGAGTGAGGCGTTTGGCTACTTTATCCCCTCGGCGGTTGTGTCTGTCGCGGTCAACCTTTTTGCGAGCACGATCGCGGACTATGGCCGCCTGAAGCCCATGCTGATCACGATGCTTGTGTTCTTTCTCCTGGGATCCTTCGGCCTGACTCGGCTTGAGACGTCCGTGGGTTATTGGAGCCTGGTCGTCGGTTTCGGCGCCGGTGGCGGGTTGTGGGGGGTATTGTCGAACCTCGCCTACGTCCGCCAGTTCGGTACCGCTCACCTCGGTGAGATCAGCGGGCTCGCTACGTCTCTCATGGTCTTCGGTAGCGCGATCGGGCCTGTGGTGTTCTCGCTTGCGAACGACTGGCTGGGCAGCTTTGAGTCAGCAGCGCTGGTTTGCGCGGGTTTTCTTGTGCTACTCCTGGTTGCCAGTATCGTCGCAACACAATCAAGAGACATCGCGCCAAACGCCCGCCCGGGCAATCCTCGTACAAGCACGTAACCTGGGTCGACGCGGCTGCTGCACAAGGGTGTTGTGTGGTAGCGTGCCCGCCGTTTGAAAGATGCTTTGGAGGCGCGGGCGCGAGCTGGCTGTCCCTGAGCCCCGTGATGCCGGAAAAGGAGAGATTGCCATGCCAGGTTTGCGAGCAGATGTGGATCCCGAAGGGCTGCTTGAGTATTCGGTGGTGTTTACCGACCGATCTCTTAATCACATGTCCCGCTCGTTTCAGGGCGTCATGAAGGAAATCTCCCAGACGCTTAAAACCGTTTACTCGGCAGATGCGGTGGCAATCGTTCCCGGTGGTGGCACGTTCGGGATGGAATCGGTTGCGCGTCAGCTTTGTAACGACGCTAACGTTCTGATTATTCGCAATGGTTGGTTCAGCTATCGCTGGACGCAGATTCTGGAAATGGCAGGTATTGCGCAGAGCGAGACAGTGCTTGCTGCTGCGCCGATCTCGTCCGCGGCGCAAGCGCCGTTCGCGCCGGCTCCGATTGAGCAGGTTGAGGCTGAGATCGCCGCCAGCAAACCCTCGGTGGTCTTTGCGCCCCACGTCGAGACGTCGGCAGGCATGATCCTGCCCGATGATTACCTGAGGCGTGTTGCCGCCGCGGTTCATGCGGTTGGCGGCCTGTTTGTACTCGACTGCATCGCGTCGGGTTGCATCTGGGTGAATATGGCTGAGATTGGCGTTGACGTTCTGATCAGTGCACCGCAGAAGGGTTGGTCTGGAACGCCGTGTGCTGCTCAGATCATGCTCAGTGAGCGAGCTTTGGCGCGGATGGCGGAGACGAAAAGCACCAGCTTTGCGGCGGATCTGAACAAATGGCTCGACATCATGAGAGCCTATGAGAACGGCGGCCATGCCTACCATGCGACCATGCCCACCGACGGCCTCGTGACTTACCACGCGCGAATGGCGGAAACCGAGGCGATGGGTTTTGCCGAGGCAAAGACCGCACAATTCGAGCTCGGCACCCGAATTCGAAGTCTGCTCGCCAACAAAGGGTTTGTCAGTGTTGCCGCGCCGGGCTTTGAAGCTCCTGGCGTTGTCGTGAGCTATACCGACGCTGCTGACATCAAGTCCGGCGCACGGTTCATGGCGGAAGGCTTGCAGATCGCGGCGGGCGTACCGCTCATGTGTGGCGAAGGCGAAGGTTTCTCAACCTTCCGGCTTGGCCTGTTCGGGCTGGACAAGCTGGCTAACGTTGACGCGGCGGTCGATCGCTTTGAGCGGGCTCTGACTCGCGTGCTTGCTGGCTAAGGCGGGCGGCCAACAGCACGTCAGCGATCAGGGCCATCCGGCGCCGAGATCGGTTAGAACGGTCTATCGAGAGCACCAGTACACAGGCGGTTTCGGCTCGTCTCGCGACGCTTTCGCGCGCGTTGACCGGGTCGCCTTGCGAGGCAACAATGGCGGTCTGTTTGTCGCGGTTTTAATGCTATGTCAGCCAGACCACTGTCTCCGAGACTGATACTCGCGGGGTGTTTTCTAACGGCGCTCGCGGCTGCGATCGTGCTCGCGGATTCTGGTCAGCGCACGATGCCGAGAATCGCGGCCGACAGTACCGAGGAGTTGACCCCGTCAGCATCGAGTCCCGGTCCGCAAGCTGCCGGCGAGGCAGGCCCTCAGGGCACAGCGACGTTGAGGCAGTTAGGTCAAAAGGTCGAGAGCGGTCTGTTTATCGAGTCCTCCAAGGCGTCCAAAGAAGACCTGCAGGCGCTGCTTGATGGCCTTCAAGGCGCAATCTCGAGCGAGCTTGTTAACCAGGACCCTATCGTCGTGATGCTGCACGGCCCCGACGCCAACGCCTTCGTCAGACAGAACTACTCCAGCAACAAGATGCTCGTAGATCAGGCCGCACTGCTCGACAGCTACGGTCTGATCGACGTGCAAATGTGTGCGACCTGGCTCGACAGCGTTGGGCTCGACGACGACGATCTGCCGGCCTACATCCAGACCGTGCCTTACTGGCGTGATGAGATTGACCGCCTCAGCGAGCGGGGCTATAGCCGCTACGGATCGGTTGATCTGTAAAGGTTGCTCTCTGTTCTCGAGCGCTGCGCCAACACAATGGCGCGGATACGCTTGTTGAAGCCGGATTGTTGGCTACGCTTTGAGGTGTTCTTCCTCAATAGCTGTGAAAACCGATGGATACTTTTGCCAGCGTCGTTCCGCCCGGGCTGAACTGGGTTGCCTCGCTTGTGATGGTTGCGTGTGCCGCCTTCGCCAGCCTAGCGGAGTTCCTACGTCGGCGGCAGCGTAATGCACGCCAGCGCAGAGTCATGCATTCGCTCGCGCGCTGCTGGCTCGGCATGTCGGGCTTGTCTGGAGTGGAGCTGCCCACACGTGCACGTCAAACCCTGGCTGTGCTGTTGAATGAATCGCTGGCTCGCGAATTCCCGTCGGTCAAGGCCGATTGGCTGTCGACAGAGCGTGGGCGTCTTCGCAGCCTCTACAACCAGGGATCGTTGTCACCCGACCAGGGCAAACTCACGCGGGCACAACGTCGCCATGCGATGGCGTCCCTGAATGTGATCATAGGAATCCTGGATGAGCTTGCTGGCCAACGCTCAGAAACGGAAGGCGCGCGCCTCGCAGCGCTGGCTCAGGTTAGAGGTTTGCGCACGCGCCTGCGGGTCGACCAGCTCAAACACGAAGCCGTGTACGCAGGCCACCTGGGCGAAGTCGCCGTGTCGGCACGGGCTTATCAGCGGGCGCTCACCCTGCTCGACGCGGAGCCACACCTTGCGCGCGCAAACGAGATTGCCGCGCTGCGACGCCACATTGAGGCTGTATCGGTCACCGCTGGACCAAAAACTCTTACAGGGCTGCCTGTCTAGGCTGTCCACGGCCAACAGAAAGGTTTCGGCGACGCTTGCCTCGCGCGGGCTTGGCGTTATCGAGTAAGATCGCGGTTCAGACGGCGCGCTAGCGTACGGCACCACAGTTGCAGCGTTGTTATTTTCAACGCTCATGCCAGGCAACGCTCATGCCAGGCGTCGCTTGTGGTCTTCTGCTGGTCAACCATCTCTTAGCGCATGCGGCTTGTTGTCCTTGTGACCAGCGCCGCTGAGTTTCCTTGTCCCATTTGCTTCGAGTTCAATGACTGATCAACCCTGGTTTCTTCTCAGCAGCGATGGCGAGATTTCCATTCGCGTTAGCAACGGCATGCAGGTTGGCGAGAGCCATGACGGTGAGCTATTGCTTGTCGCGCTTCCGGAGGAAGCCAAAATCCGCCTTCTGATAGAGCCCGATGGTGTGTACGCGGAAGCGCTCGCCGGCTTTGCTCTGAACGAGACTGAGTCTGACATTCCAGTGACCCGCTGTTTTCTGTCGCACGGCGATCGGATTGAGCTGAGCAGTTCCACGTTAGTACTGTCGTCGCGGTTTTCAGATTCCTATACCTCGCTGGGTGAGTCAGTTGCCAATGGCCGCGTTTATCGGCTGGAAAGCAGTGACCTCGTTGATACGGCCATTCTGGATCGTCACGACCACTACGCCGA
>CAYGQC010000230.1:0-4791 GCA_964351875.1 uncultured Pseudomonadales bacterium | reverse complement strand
GCTACCGGTGTAGCCCATGGCTGCCTTCACACCACCAACGAGCTGATGCAGGATCGGACCGATTGGCCCGCGATAGGGCACCCTGCCCTCGATACCTTCCGGCACCAACTTGCGGCCATCGCCTTCGAGCTGCTGAAAGTAGCGATCCGCTGACCCCTCGGCCTGAGACATCGCACCCAGCGAGCCCATGCCACGGTAGGACTTGTAGGTTCGGCCCTGGTACAACTCTACTTCGCCTGGAGCTTCATCGGTGCCCGCGAGCAGCGAGCCCAGCATGACAACCGACGCACCCGCGGCGATCGCTTTCGCTATGTCACCGGAGAAACGGATTCCGCCGTCAGCGATGACCGGGACATTCGCCTTGTCAGCGGCTTGCACAGCTTCCGCCACAGCCGTGATCTGGGGCACGCCGATACCCGTGACAACCCGCGTCGTACAGATCGAGCCCGGCCCAATCCCGACTTTCACGGCGTCTACGCCCGCATCGATGAGCGCTTGTGCGCCGTCTCTGGTTGCGACGTTCCCGCCGATAACAGACAGGTCCGGAAAACGCTGTTTAATCCAGCTTATGCGGTCGAGCACTTTCTTCGAGTGACCGTGAGCAGTATCCACAATCACGACATCGACACCGGCCTCAACCAGGGCCGCTACGCGCTCGTCCGTATCCGCACTCGTGCCGACACTGGCGCCGACGCGAAGCTGGCCGCGGCCATCCTTACAGGCGTTCGGATAAGCCTCAGCTTTCATGATGTCCTTTACCGTGACCATACCGCGTAGCTGAAAACGGTCGTTCACCAGCAGAATTTTCTCGATTCGGTGACGGCGGAAAATCTCGCGTATCTCGGCAACTGAGGCGTTCTCATCCGCGGTAACGAGCTTGTCTTTGGGTGTCATCACATCCCGCACCGTGGCGTCGGCTCGCGAGTCGAAGCGCACGTCCCGGCTCGTTACTATGCCAACCAGTGCGTCTCCAACCACAACTGGCAAGCCGGAGATGTTGCTCTGGCGGGTGATCTCGCGCAGCTCGGAAAGCTGAGCCTCCGGCGAGATCGTGATGGGATCGCGAACGATGCCGGACTCGAACTTCTTGACGGCAAGCACTTCCCGCGCCTGGGCCTGGATGTCCATGTTCTTGTGCACAATGCCAATACCGCCTTCCTGGGCGATGCCAATGGCCATGCGCGCCTCGGTGACGGTGTCCATCGCGGCCGACATCAGCGGCACATTCAGTTCGATGTCGCGGGTCAATCGGGTGCGGGTGCAGACTTCAGACGGAAGGACCTCGGAATAGCCAGGCAGCAGGAGGACATCGTCGAAAGTGAGCGCGTCATGCGCGATGCGGAGCATTGAGGGATTCCCCAAAACTGGGATTCTAGCGATGGCTCTAAACTGTGTAAACTTTCTAGCTGCTTTATCTGGGATTACCGCAGCTATCTCCACACCCTACGCACAGTCCAACACCGATTCCGGCGATTCGGCGCCCATCGCCGTCTCCGAATTGAGCCGGCGGGTTCGCCACTTGCTCGAGCGCGAGATCGGTACAGTGCGGGTCACAGGAGAGATCTCAAACCTGGCCAAACCGCGTTCGGGCCACTGGTACTTCACCCTCAAAGACAGCCAGGCCCAGATACGGGCAGCCATGTTCGCCAACCGCAATCGCTCGGTACGCTTCGATGTAACCGAGGGCGTGGAGGTGATCGTCCGTGGCCGTGTCTCGCTATACGAGCCAAGGGGCGACTTCCAACTCATCGTCGAGTCGCTGCAGCCTGCCGGTGAAGGCGCGCTACGCGCCGCCTTCGAAGCGCTCAAGCGCGCGCTGGAAGCCGAAGGCCTGTTTAATGACGCGGGCAAACGCGAGTTGCCGGCGTTCCCCCAGCGGCTGGCGCTCATCACCTCGGCGACTGGAGCGGCCCGCCGCGATATCGAGAGCGTGCTCGCCCGCCGTTTTCCGGCAATCGAAGTGTTGCTGCTGCCTGTACTCGTCCAGGGCGACGGCGCCGAGGCTACGGTTCTAGAGGCGCTTGGCCGAATTGGGAGCCTCGACTGCGACGTCGTGATCCTGGCCAGGGGTGGCGGTTCGATCGAAGATCTGTGGACATTCAACCTCGAAAGCGTGGCTCGAGCAATCCATGCTTGCCCGGTGCCCATCGTCAGCGCGATCGGCCATGAAACCGATTTCACGATTGCCGACTTTGCCGCCGACATGCGAGCGCCCACACCGTCCGCCGCCGCGGAGCTCGTCGTGCCGAATGCCGATGACCTGGTTGCCTGGCTGCAGGACCGGCAAGTGCGCATGGGCCGGCTTTTTTCCGCTCGCCTCGACAGCAGTCGGCAGCAGCTCTCGCTCACCGCGAAGCGCCTGCGCCACCCCAGAAGAGCTCTGGAAATGCAGATGCAACGCCTGGACGATGTTGAGCGCCGACTGCTACGCGCGGCCACAACGGTCACACCAGCGGCTGTCGTTAGGATGCAACAGCTACAGCAGCGCCTGCTGCGCAGCTCGCCACGGCAGACGTTGGACGCGCGCCAGCGCACGCTGGAGCTGCTGAATCAGCGCCTGGGAAGAGCCAACGGCGTGCAGGTTGAAAGACGCTATACGAGAGTGGACGCAGCGCGCAGAGCCTTGGTCAACCTGAGTCCAAACGCGACGCTAGCGCGTGGCTACAGCATTCTCGCAACCCCTGCCGACGGCAGAATCGGCACACCGGTCACGAGTGTCGACGAGCTAACCGAGGGAGAACTCGTCGCCCATTTTTCTGATGGCAGCCGGCAGCTTCACGCCAGCGAAATCAGGCCGTCCTCACCCACGATCAAACAGACAAGCCAGGGGCTATTCGATGAGAACACTTAAGCCGGTCCTTGCACTGAGGGCAGCTCTGAAGGCGGCCGCGCAGGCACTGCTCGCAACGACACTCATCATGGCAGCGCCGATCCACGCCGAGGAAAATACCGATACTGGCTCGGCGACGGCAGTGCCCGTTGCTACTCCTGTTGCCGTGCCGGTTGCTGTCCCTGGGGGGGTGTACGCGCTATCCCTGCCCGAGGGCGTGACAGAAGTTCACTATCGTGATCGTCGCGCTTACATATACGACGGCACAGCCCTCATCGGAATCTCGCTAAAGGCTAACGTCGGCACCCATGAGGCGACCCTCAAGCGCGCCGACGGCAGCGAGCAAAGACTGTTCTTCGACGTCGCCGACAAAGACTATCCCGAGCAGCGCATTGCGCTGGCCAATCCGAATATGGTCACGCCACCGCCAGAAACCCTGAAGAGGATTCGCGAGGAATCGGCCAAAATGGCTGTGGCCTACAAGCGATATTCCGACGTCACACAAACCCCAATCCCGTTCGTTGCGCCGTTGGACGGAATCATGAGCAGCCCGTTCGGCCGCAAGCGGTTCTTTAACGATCAGCCTCGCAACCCGCACAGCGGCATCGATCTGGCGGCAGATACAGGCACACCCATCGCGTCACCAGCCGGAGGCGTCGTCGCACTGACGGGCGAGTTTTACTTCAACGGCAAGTCTGTCTTCGTGGACCACGGCGGAGGCATGATCTCGATGATGTGCCACATGAGCGAGATTCTGGTTGCGCAAGGGGATTCGGTTGCCCGAGGCGACGTGCTCGGGTTGGTAGGCGCCACCGGCAGAGCCACCGGTCCTCACCTGCACTGGACAGTTAAGCTCAACGGCAACGCCGTTGATCCGGTCACGCTCATGACATTGTTTGCGCAAACCCCGCAAACCGCCGCGCCGCTCAGCCAGCCGCCCAACCCATCAAACCCCGATTCATAACGAACTTATCCCTTAGACAGGAGAGAAACATGAACTCTGCACTCTGTAAGCAGCTCGGCTGCGACTTCCCGCTATTTGCCTTCAGCCACTGTCGTGACGTTGTTGTCGCGGTCAGCAAAGCCGGTGGTTTCGGCGTTCTCGGCGCCGTAGGACACACGCCGGAATCGCTCGAGATTGAGCTCAACTGGATCGATGAGAACATCGATGGTGCTCCCTATGGGGTCGATCTGATCGTGCCGACATCCATGGCAGACCGGGAAGGCTCGCTCACGCCAGAAGACCTCGAAGCGCGCGTGCCGGATGCCCACCGCCGCCACGTCGAGAATATTCTGGCGCAGCATGACATCGACACCAAAGGGCTGTGGGATCGCAAGCCGTCCACTACATTCGGCGACAACCTGCGCGAAGCTGGAGCTCGCGCACAGATGGACGTCGCGATGAAACACCCGATCAAGGCCATCGTGAATGCACTCGGTGCGCCGCCTCGGTTCATGGTGGACGCGGCTCGAGAGAAAGGCATCGCGGTTGGCGCACTCACGGGTTCACGCGAACACGCCATGAAGAACGTCGAGGCTGGTGTCGATTTCCTGGTGGTCTCAGGCACTGAGGCTGGCGGTCACTGCGGTGAGATTTCCACCATGGTGGTTGTACCCGAGGTGATCGAAACGCTGCGTGAGAACGGCTGCGACGTTCCAGTACTCGCCGCCGGTGGCATTGTCACGGGTCGGCAGATGGCCGCCGGCATGATGATGGGCGCCGCAGGCGCCTGGACCGGGTCCGTCTGGCTGACGACCAGCGAAGCTGAAACCCTGCCATCCATCAAAGAGAAAATGCTGACGGCAAACTCCCGACAAACCGTTCGCTCGAAGAGCCGAACGGGCAAATACACGCGCCAACTGCGCTCGCCCTGGACCGATGCCTGCACAACAGAAGACGCACCGGAACCGCTGCCGATGCCAATTCAAGGATTGGAGACCGGCCCAGCGCTAGCGCGGAA
>CAYGQC010000229.1:0-4821 GCA_964351875.1 uncultured Pseudomonadales bacterium | reverse complement strand
GGCCAAAGCGGACCCTCAGGGCTGGGAATTCTACTTCGCCAACGAACCCGTAGCAGACTGTTGTTTGGTTAGATAGGATTTGGCCTCGCGAAGTCATCTCGGAGAACTCGTATGCCAGTTAGTAGCGTGGGAGCAATACTGCTCATCAGCCAGGACGCAGCGAGGTTGGCTGAATTCTATCGATCTGCTCTTGGCTTACCAATGGTAGATGAAGTCCATGAGGGTGTGCCTCTCCACTACGCTTGTGAGCTTGGTGATGTGCACTTCGCGATTCACCCATCGGAAACGTGGCCGGGCGAACCGACTGAGAACTCCCAAAGTCCTGTAATAGTTCTAAACACCCTTGATGTAGCGGCGGTTTACAAAGAGCTTCGTGAGAGTGGAGTCGCCGCGACACCGCCATTCGACCACGGTTTTGCAATCTTGGTCTCTTTTCGAGACCCCGACGGAAACAATATTCAAGTTATGCAGCTTCCTAGCTGATACAAAGTCGAACGGCAGCTGTGCGGCCGATCTGAGACATCCAAACCACGTCTTTGAAGGAGCTTTAAACGTCCGCTTTGGAGTATAGGTTCGATCCGGACTGACGCTGTCTGTCAGCTCAGATACCAACTATCACATCCAGTTGGTCCTGGCGCTTGGTCCTGGCCCCTAGTTTCCGGGTTCTAGTTTAGGCAGTTATACAAAATTCAGTACAGTCCAAATTTTGCGGTTCGTCCTGGCCGGATAATATCTTCAGCCGTGCGCAGAAAGAGTGCCGATTGCCCTCTCCAAATTGGCGACATAATCAGCGTTTGGTCCGTTCCAGTTTTGGGAATCGAATTGCCATGACAGCATCGCCTTCGCGGCTTCAAGAGCCGTTTGAGGCCTATCGGTCTCGCCACCAGTCTTCAGCGATATGTCCGCCCCAAGCTCAATCAGGACTTCAATGACTTCAGGCCCGTCGAGCGACATGGAACAAGCGGCCATATGAATCGGTCGCTTGATTTCACCCCTGACATCGCAAATTGATTCGTTTACATCAGCGCCTGCTTTTATGAGAGCCCTTACCAAACCAGGTCTGCCCCTGCACGCATAAGACAAGGGTGTTTCGCCCGACTCGGGATCACACCTAACATTGATCCTGGCGCCGCGTTCAACAAGCAGAAGGGCAACCTCTTCTTTGCCAAATCTGCACGCGAGAAACAGAGGTGTCTCCTTAGCATCTCCCTCAGTGCTCATTCCGGCATCCAGCAGCAATCTGACAATTTCTGTGAACCCACCTTCCGCAGCATCATGCAGCAGTGAGTCGCACTGTCGGCCATATGCGAAAAAACCTTCGGGAACGGCGTCCTCATCACCGTAGGGCCTCGCTCTGGGCGGTCGCGTACCGGTCGATAGAATTTCTGCAACTTTTTCTGTTTGTCCCAATCGCCCGGCTATGCCTAGAGCTTCCACCGGGTCTACAGACCCTCGACCAGGACCCGTGAATTTGTCCTCGGCATTATGATCCAATCCAAAGAGACGCCAGATTGCATTCAACACACCCATCGATATTCCCGGTGCCATCGTTTCTCTGATGTTCGAATCATTGGGGAGAGGACCAAGTGTCAGGCCCGGTTGGTTCTGGCAATTGGTCCTGACCCCTGGCTGCCGGTTCGTAGCGCAATTCCGCGGCGATAAGGATCGGCGCAACGGTATCTCGCCAGATGTCGTAGCCGCGCTGATTCATGTGCAGCATGTCGGAGACGAATAGCCACTCATTTGGCGACCCGTTGGCGTTGAGCATTGGCGTTGCCACGTCTATGTAGGTTATCCGCTTGTCTTTGGCGGCCAGCGCTTCGAGGCGTTGGTTGACTACAACCATGTCTGGCCACAGGGTGAGTCGCGAGATGCTGGGTTTTGCGGACAGGACATAGATTCGCACGGACGCATCCTGGGCGTGAATGCGATCGAAGGCTGCTTTGAAGGTTGAGATGATGGTGTCGGTGTCCACACCCTGGGAGACATCGTTGTCTCCCTCGTATAGCAGCACAGCTCGTGGTTTGTGTTTCAACACTAGCGTATCGAGGTGGTGCAACACATCGTTCATGTTACTGCCGCCGAAGCCTCGGGAGATGATGGTCAGCGGTGCCAGGTCATCGTGTATCCGGTTGTCCCAGAAGCGCATGCTTGAGCTTCCTGTGGCGACGATAGCGCCGTGTCGCTCCCCGATGATCTCGTCTTCGAGGGCAAAGCCGTACATTGTGCTGTCCCAGGCGCCGGGATCCGGATAGTCCGCCGCGAGCGAGGTCATCGGCAGAAGAGTGACCAGGGTTAGAAGGGTAATGCCGCGTCTTCGATTCATAGTTGCTCTTGCTGGTTGTGCTGGTTGTGCTGGTTGTGCTGGTTGTGCTGGTTGTGTGGTGGCTGGAATCATGAGGGACAGGACCGAGTGCGAGGCCCAATCTTAATCATGGGGGCAGGATCAAGCGCCAGCTCAAATTGGACCTGGCACTTGGTCCTGTCCCCTACATTAAACCAGCGTGTCGCTTGGATCGGGCTCATACAGTGGGTCTAGCACGACCTCTGAGCCAAGCGCGGTAATTTCCTCTTCCACGGCACCTGGCTCGCCGAAGCGCGCGATATGGAAAACAGCATCGCCCTGATTGACCAGTGGCAATCGATGCACGCAGATGACAATGCCGTCCTGGGGCGCCGTCACGAGCGATTCTTCCGAGGCCACCGGAGAACTGATCACGCCGAGCGTATCGCCGGCGTGCACGCGCGCACCACGTTCTACAAGTGTTCGGAACATGCCATCGGTTGTTGCTCGCAGCCAGCTTGTTGAGCGGGCCACAAAAGGTTCCGCAGTAGCGCGTGGCTTGCGGCCGGGCAGCATGTTCAGGCTGCGCATAACGTTTGTGATACCGCGAACGCCGGTGACGATGCACTGCTCATCCAGGCGCAAGGCCTCGCCGGCTTCGTAGGTGATAATCGGAATCCCGACGACGTTGGCTTCGCGCCGCAAACTACGCTCGATTTCACCTGAGTTGATGATGACCGGAATTGAGAAGCCCTGGGCGAGCTCAGGTACTCCCGGAGAGTCCAATGCCGCGCGGATCTGCGGCAGGTTGTCACGGTGAACCGCGCCCGTGTGCAGATCGATACCGTGGCTGCAGTGCCTGACAATCTCGTTGAAAAACAGATAGGCCATTCGAGACGCGATGGATCCGGTTTCGCTGCCTGGGAAACATCGATTCAAATCACGCCGGTCGGGTAGATACCGCGACTGGTGGATAAATCCGAAGAGGTTGACAATCGGTGCTAGAACGAGGGTGCCCCTCAAGCGGTCGAGGGACTTAAGCTGGCGCAGGCGGCGAATGATTTCGATGCCATTCAGCTCGTCACCGTGGATTGCCGCGCAGATCAAGAGCGTCGGCCCAGGCCGGCGACCGTTGATGACCTCGATCGGCATCTCGAGAGGGGTGTGCGTATAGAGTTGGGCCGCGGGCAGATTAAACTGCAAACGCTGGCCTGGCAGGATGGTTCGCCCGGCAATGCTGAATGGCGAATTGGATTGGCTGGGCGTCTTTTCGGTCATAAAAGTCTCGCGGAAGCGGTCATTAGGCCGGGAGGTTGGCGGGCCAACAGCATACAATCGCGCGTTCCGATCACCTATTGCAATTGCGCCACCTCGGCCGGCTTCCAGCAGAAGCCGCCAGTTGACATCAAATCCGGACTAACTATGGCAGAGCAGAAGAACGTACAAGCCGTCGGCGTGTTCGGGCAGGAGACGCCGAAGCCGCTGATGAGCTATCGCAAGTTCTGGGCGAAACGCCTGACGCCTGCGCCAGTGCTGCCGATGACCAGAGTGGAGATGGACGAGCTCGGCTGGGACAGTTGCGACATTATTTTGGTGACGGGCGATGCCTACGTCGATCACCCGAGCTTCGGCATGGCGATTGTCGGCAGAGCGCTGGAAGCCCAGGGGTTTCGTGTCGGCATCATCGCGCAGCCGGACTGGCACAGCGTCGATGCGTTCATGGAGCTCGGCGCACCGAATCTCTTCTTCGGTGTGACGGCCGGCAATATGGATTCCATGGTCAATCGCTACACGTCTGATCGAAAGGTGCGATCGGATGACGCCTACACGCCGGGCGGCATGGGCGGCAGCCGGCCTGACCGCAGCGTCATCATCTATTCCAACCGGATACGCGAAGCATTTGCGGGCGCGAGCATCGTGGTAGGTGGCATCGAGGCCAGCCTGCGACGAATTGCGCACTACGACTACTGGTCGGAGAAGGTGCGTCGCTCGGTGTTGCTGGATTCGAAGGCTGACATTCTCGTGTTCGGTAATGCCGAACGCCAGATCACCGACATTGCCCATCGCATGGCGGCAGGCGAAGCGCTTGCTGACATGACGGATATTCGCGGCACTGCGTTCAAGCGCAAGGTCACCCCTCCCGGTTGGATAGAAGTGGACTCCACGCACCTGGACACCCCAGGCAAGCTCAACCCGCCGGAAGATCCGTACCAGATGGGTCCTTCCGACGAGGATCAGGCCAAACAAGGTGTGCAGAGTGAACGAGCGAGGGCAGATGATGTGCAGGTCGTGCGTTTCGTACGCGACGTGCCTTCCGAGCAGCGCTCCACCTCGGTTATCCGGCTGCCGTCTTACGCGAGCGTGAAAGAAGATGCCGTTTTGTATGCGCACGCCTCGCGAATCCTGCACATTGAGTCCAATCCCCATAACGCCCGGCCGCTCGTGCAGAGCCACGGTTTTGTTGACGTTTGGATCAACCCGCCGCCGCTACCGCTCAGCACCAAGGAAATGGACGCGGTCTACGAGCAGCCATACAC